>JBFKEC010000009.1:0-26465 GCA_041619315.1 Oceanococcus sp.
GCGCGGTGCATCGGCTGCGAATATCTGCACATTGGGCATGCCCGCAAGGCCATTCTCCAGTGCGTCACGCAGGGCCTGCACATGACGCTGACGCGCCTGCAGCTCGCGCTTGGCCATGACCGCAGCCTGGCCGAAGCCGACAATACCGGCGAGATTCTCGGTGCCGGCGCGCACATGATCCTCATGCCCGCCACCCACCATCTGCGGCTCGAGCGCCACATCGCGCCGGCGCACCAGCGCGCCGACACCTTTGGGGCCGTAAATCTTGTGCGCGGACAGGCTGAGCAGATCCACCGGGGTGTTGGCAAAATCAATCGCCAGCTTGCCGGCAGCCTGAACCGCATCGCTGTGCATACGTGCGCCATGCTGCCGCGCGATCTGCCCAAGCCGGGCGACATCCTGGATCACCCCGGTTTCATTGTTGGCCCACATGATCGAAACCAGCGCGTTTCGCTGCTGCGACTGCGCCAATTCAGCTTCCAGTACCTCCGGATCAATCAATCCGTCGCGATTGACCGGCAGCTCGGTGAGCATGGCGCCGGCACGCACTTTGCCGCGCGCAGCTTCAAGCACCGCCGCATGTTCGGTACTGCCAATCAGAAAATGGCACTGCTCCGGCGTGGGCGTGTTCAGCGCCAGATTGTCAGCTTCGGTGCCACCGGAGGTGAAAACCACCTCACCCGGCTGCGCACCAACCAGCGCCGCAACCTGCTCGCGGGCGGTGTCGATGGCCTGACGGGCCAGTCGGCCAGCGCGGTGCACGCTGGACGGATTGCCGTAATGTCGGGTCAACCACGGCTGCATCGCCTCGAAAACCTCAGGGGCGACCGGCGTGGTTGCATTGTGGTCAAAATAAATCATGCGACAGGCGTGCGGTTGGAGGGTTTGGCGCAAGCCGGCTTATCGTTGCTGGCACACTCACACAGCGAAGCCAGACTGGCGTCTTCCAGGTAACTGCGCATGCAATCCGACAAACCTGACCAGAATTCACTGAGCAGCGTTTGATGCACCGGGCCGGCCGCATCCTGGGTGGTCTTTTGTGCTTCCACCGCGGCCACCACTTCGGCCACGCTGATCGATGCGGCATCCCGGCACAAACGATAACCACCATTCGCACCGCGCACGCTCTCGACCAGACCGCGACTCTTCAAGCCACAAAAGATCTGTTCAAGATACTTGACGGACAAACCCTGACGACGGGCCACATCGGTCAGCGGCACAGGCTGCTGACAACCATTGAGTGACAGGTCCAGCAGCGCCGTGACCGCATAGCGTCCACGCGACGTGACATTCACTCTTCGGCCTCCTGACAGGGATCGAATTCGGGCACATCCAGCTCCGGCACATCGACCTGGGGCTCACGCCCGCCAAGTTCGCAAAGGCGCTTGCAGATCTGCTTGAGTTGCTCGTCCTGGGCATGGATATGCTCAAGCATTTTGCTGATCGCGTTGGCCACCGGGTCGGGCATGTCCTTGCTCAAGCCATACGCGTCAAAGCCCAGCTTGCGCGCGATTGCCACCGTTGCATCGGACGGTTGTGCGGCTTTTTCGCGCACCACCTGACGAGCCAGAACACCCACCATGGTGGCGCCATCCGGCACTTCCTTGGTCACAACCGCGTTCGACCCGATCCGCGCACCCTCGCCCACGGTAAAAGGTCCGAGCACCTTGGCGCCGGCCCCGACCACGACGTTGTTCTTGAGCGTGGGATGACGCTTGCCCTTGTCCCAACTGGTACCGCCCAAAGTCACCCCCTGATACAGGGTCACATCGTCACCGATCTGTGCAGTTTCGCCGATCACGACACCAAAGCCGTGGTCAATGAAAAACCGCCGCCCGATGGTCGCGCCAGGATGAATCTCGATGCCGGTCAGCCAGCGACTGATGTTCGCAATCCAGCGCGCCAGCCAACGCACACGGCGCACCCACAGCGCGTGGGAAAGACGGTGAAACCACAACGCGTGCAAACCCGGGTAGCAGGTCAGCACTTCCCAGGTTGAACGGGCTGCGGGATCGCGGCCAAACACCGCCTGAATGTCTTCACGCATGGATGAGAACATGAGCTTTCCTGCTGGGCCGGAAGATCGCGCCGGCTTTTCCTACTGAACGAGTCGGAATTCTAGCGCGATCAGCTCGCGCACGCATCCATCAGGGCTTGTCCGGCAACTGGTCCAGCGTTTTTTCGGTGGCGCTGAGTTGCCCGCGCAAAATGTTGATCTCGTTTGTATCCAGCGCAGCGCGCGCGTAGATGCGCCGAATGCGGCGCAAAATCGCCTCCTGATTCTTGCCGGCGAAAAACCCGGTGCGCTTGATCACCCGATCAATATGACCAATCAAACCCTCCAGCTCCTGCGAGCGCGCGGGGCGGTAATCCTCCGGCGCTGCTGGCGGCAGCTTGGCTGCGGACTGTATCCATTCGTAGGCCAGAATCTGTACTGCCGCGGCCAGATTGAGCGACGCGAACTCCGACTGGGTTGGAATTCGAACCAGGCGTTGACACAGATCAACCTCTTCATTGGTCAGCCCGGTGCGCTCACGCCCGAACACCAGTGCGACTTCACCGTCACCGGCCAGACGTCCGGCATCTGCGCAAAAATCGCGCGGCAACATGACCTGCGGACCAATATGGCGCTCTCTGGCCGTGGTGCCCACCACAAGGGTGCAATCGGCAACCGCCTCGGCCAGCGTTTCGCAAACGCGCGCATCGGCCAGCACATCCACGGCACTGACCGCGCGCGCGGCGGCCTCCTCGCTGGGGTAGATGCCGGGCTTGGGGTCCACCAGGACCAGCTGCGTCAGCCCCATGGTCTTCATTGCACGCGCTGCGCCGCCAATGTTTCCCGGATGTGTGGTGCCGCACAAAACAATACGCAACGGCGGACGACCGTGCGCCGGGTTGTGCGTGTTATCCTGTTCGGCTGTTTGTCCTGCCCTATCGGCGTCCATGCACCCTCTCGTCAATATCGGAATTACTGCCGCACGTGCGGCTGGCAACATTATGATGCGCCACCTGGACCGCGTCGATCAGCTTAAGATCGACCGCAAGGGTCGCTATGACTTCGTCTCCGATGTAGACCATCGCGCTGAACAGGCCATCATAGAAACCATCCACCGCGCCTATCCGGACCACGCCATTCTTGGCGAAGAGACCGGTGAACACGGTGATCACGAAGTTCAGTGGGTGATCGATCCGCTCGACGGCACGACCAACTACCTGCACCAGGTTCCGCACTTCTGCACCAGCATCGGCATTGTCGATCGTGGTGAACTGGCCCACGCGATCATCTACGATCCGTTCAAGGAAGAGCTGTTCACCGCCAGCAAGGGCCGTGGCGCGCAACTCAATCGCCGACGCATTCGCGTTAGCGGCACGCGACGTCTGGATCAGGCCTTGATCACCACCGGCGAACCGCTGGACGAAGGCCCTCGCCTGGACCGTTATCTCCCGCAACTCGAGCGCATCACCAAAGGCAGTGGCGGCATTCGTCGCACCGGCTCTGCGGCGCTCGATCTGGCCTATGTTGCGGCCGGGCGTTTCGACGGGTTCTGGGAACTCAACCTCAAACCCTGGGATATTGCAGCAGGCATCCTGCTGGTCCGCGAAGCCGGCGGCACAGTGCTCGAACTGGCCGGTGGCAACCCAATGAAAACTGGCGATATCGTGGCCGCCAACCAGAAGCTGATTCAGCCGTTCTACGCCAGCGTTATCGGCTAGCCGCGGCAGCCTGTTCGGGCTCAGGCCCGAGCAATGTTTCGATCTCATTCCAAACCGCATCCAGCAGCTGTGGCTGCGCTGCCGCTGTGGGGTGTATGCCGTCGTCCTGAAAATGCGCCGCATCCATGGCGATGGCGCTCAGAAAGAACGGCACCAGCACCACATCGGCCGCCTGTGCGATCTGATGGAAGCTGTCACGAAATGCATTGCTGTAGCGCGCCCCATAGTTGGGCGGGATGCGCATTTCAAACAGCACCACGTCAGCACCAGCGGCGCGCGACAGGTCAATCATCTGCTCTAGATTTTCGCGCATGTGTTGCAAATTCTGCGCGCGCAGTCCGTCATTGGCGCCAAGCTCAATCAGAACCAGTTGGGGTTTCACGCGGTCCAAGGCGCTCGGCAAGCGACGCAGCCCCCCTTCGGTGGTTTCACCGGATATGCTCGCATTGACCACGGTCAACGGATACGCAAGATCATCCAGTCGCTGCTGCAACAAGCTCACCCACCCTTGCGACTTGGGAATCCCATAGGCCGCAGACAACGAATCTCCCATAACCAGTATGTTCGCGCCGGCTTGCGCCGCGAACGGAAGAACGCTCAGTACAAAAATCAGGACACGCGCCATCATGTCACTTGCCATCCAGGCTGAAAACGTAGAAAAAAGCGTAGGCTCGGGCAGCCAGCGCATCCAGATTCTGAATGCCACCAACGTCTCCATCGCCAGCGCTGAGGCCGTAGCGATCCTTGGCCGTTCCGGAGCGGGCAAAACCACATTGCTGTCATTGCTGGCCGGCCTCGACCACCCCACTGCCGGACGTATCGTACTCGACGGCCATGATTTGAGCGGCCTGGACGAGGAACAACGCGCCAGGGTGCGCGCCGGTCGGGTGGGTTTCGTGTTTCAGTCGTTTCAACTGCTTGGCGGCTTCACCGCACTGGAAAATGTACGTCTGTCGGCCGAACTGGCTGGCCTGGACAATGCCCGCGAGCGCGCGGTGGCAGCGCTTGAGCAGGTTGAACTGGGCCACCGGCTGAAACATTTACCGCGCCAGTTGTCCGGCGGCGAAAAGCAGCGCGTGGCGCTGGCCCGCGCTTTTGTCGCCGAGCCTGCCATCCTGTTTGCCGATGAACCGACCGGCAACCTCGACGGCGCCACCGGCGCCCACATCGTGGAAATGATGTTCGCGCTCAATGCGCAAACCGGCACCACGCTGGTTCTGGTCACCCATGACGAAGCATTGGCTGCACGCTGTCAGCGCCAACTGCGCTTGCGCGACGGCCA
Organism: Oceanococcus sp.; assembly: GCA_041619315.1. Classification (GTDB taxonomy): domain Bacteria; phylum Pseudomonadota; class Gammaproteobacteria; order Nevskiales; family Oceanococcaceae; genus Oceanococcus. Next base: position 4,997 of record JBFKEC010000009.1, read on the forward strand.
CATCGTGACCGCATAAGGAGCCTGCTATGAATTGGCGTATGCGCTGGGCCCAACATCATCTGCTTGCACTTGTACGTGACAGCGAACTGCGCGTGCTTGGTCTGGCACTGATATGCGCGGTCGCCGCCAGCAGTGCTGTGCAATTGTTTGGCGATCGCGTTGCCCGCGCGATCGGCGCACAAAGCGGTGAATCACTGGGCGCCGACCTGATCATCAGTGCACGCAGCCCGATCGACCAGAACGTGCGCGCAGCGCTGGCTGCAGATCTCGAGCTGACCAGCACGATTCATCTGCCCTCGGTGATCTGGTATGGCGACAGCAATCATCTTGCCGGCCTCAAGGCGGTGGCAGAGGGCTACCCGCTGAAAGGCGAGTTGCGTACAGCACAGGCACCACTACACCCGGAAAGCAGCGCGACAGGCATCCCTGCGCCAGGCACCGCCTGGGTCGATGCCCAACTGTGGAGCGAACTGCAGCTTGAATCGCAAGCCATGATTGAAGTCGGCGCATTGACCCTGCGGGTGACCCGACTGCTGACCTATGAACCGGATCGTGGCTCGGGCTTTGTCGACCTGGCCCCTCGCCTGCTCATCAACATGAGCGATCTGCCAGGCACCGGCCTTCTGCAACCCGGCAGCCGAGCCCAGTACCGCCTGCTGGCGAGCGGCGACGAACGCGCCCTGGCCGCCGCCAAAGCGCTGGATTTCTCGCCAGACACCCGCCTCATCACGCCCGCTGACGCACGCCCGGAGATACGCAAAGCGGTATCTCGCGCGGAAAGCTTTTTGGCGCTGGCCAGCATGACAGCCGGCTTGTTGGGCGCCATCGCGGTGGCCCTGTGCGCCCATCAATACGGACAGCGCTTGCGCGCCGACGTGGCGCTATTGCGCTGCCTGGGCGCGGCCCGCCGAGATATCCAGTTGGCGCTGCTGTTCAGCTTGTTGGCGATGGCCATGGTTGCCGGCGGTCTGGGCGCCGCCATCGGCTGGAGCGTGCAATTTCTGCTCCAGGACCTGGCCCGCCTGATGTTGCTGCCGGAACTGCCGCGCCCCCATTTGCTGGCGCTCGCTCAATCCTGGCTGATTGCGTTAATTCTGCTTGCCGGCTTCGCCCTGCCGCCATTGCTGGCAGCTACCCGTGCAGCCCCCATCGCGGTGCTGCGCAACGACAGCGAAGGTGCGGGCCGACGCTGGGGCTGGCAGCTTACTGCGGTTGTCGGACTGATCGGTTTGCTCGCACTGCAGGCTCCTTCACTGTTCATGCTCGGCGCCGTCATCGCCGGACAGGTCGTGACCGCCGGCCTGCTGGCCGCACTCAGCCTGACCATACTCTTGCTCATTCGCCCCCTGCGTCACAGCGCCTTGCGTGGCTGGCGCCTGGGCTTGGGCAACCTGCTGCGCCGGACCAGCCTGACCATTGCCCAGTGCATGGCACTGGGCCTGGGCCTGCTCGCCCTGTTGTTATTGACGGTGGTGCGACACGACCTGCTCGAAGGTTGGCAAAACAAGCTGCCCGCCGACACGCCCAACCAGTTTTTGATCAACATCCAGAGCGATCAGGTCGAGCCACTGCAAGCCTTTCTGACCGAACGCGGGATCGAAAGCCAGCGCATCTGGCCGATGGCCCGCTCGCGCCTGGTTGCGGTAAACGGCGAAGCGGTGGATGCCGACAGTTTCGACGACCCCGAAACCCAGCGCTGGATCAATCGCGATTTCAACTTGTCCTGGGCGCAGCAGCTGAGCCCTGACAATCACATCACTGAGGGGCAATGGTGGGGCTCTGAAGCTCACGGCCAGAACCTGCTGTCAGCCGAAGTGTATGTACAGGAGCGCTTGGGCGTGGGGCTGGGCGACACCCTGAGCCTGGACTTCGCCGGCACCGTGCGCACTTTCACCATTCACCATTTGCGCGAAGTCGACTGGGAGTCGTTTCAACCCAACTTCTTCCTGCTCACGCCACCCGGCGTGCTCGACGACGTGCCGGCAACCTGGCTGACCAGTTTCTACCTGCCACCGGACAAGCGCGCAGCAATGCGTGATCTGAACACCCAGTTCCCGGCTGTCACCGTGCTCGATCTGGATGCCCTGATGGACCAGGTGCGCGCCATCATGCAGCGCATTGTCGGCGCGCTGGAAATGGTTTTTGTGTTCACCGTGGCCGCAGGCCTGATCGTGCTGCTCGCGGCCATGGAGGCAGGCCGTCACGAACGCAGCCGGGAGATCGCCCTGATGCGCACACTGGGCGCGACACGCCGCGAAGTCCGCCAGGCGCTACTGAGTGAATTCGCCGCCCTGGGTGCGCTCAGCGGGCTGGTTGCCGCCATTTGCGCACAGGCTGTCGGCTGGATACTCGCCGATCAGGTGTTCGAGATTCCTTACACGATTCGCTGGCTGACCATTGCGGGCAGCGCCGTAGCCGGCGCACTTCTGGTCTGCACCCTGGCCTGGCTAAGCCTGCGTCCGGTGACCAACACACCACCGGACCGGATCCTGCGCGATTAGCGTTAGCGGCGCGTGCGCGGCGTATTGCTTTTGCTGCGCGTTTGCGCCGCAGCGGCGCGCGCCGCACGCTCCGCCTTGCGCTGCAAGGTTTTGGATGGGCGATACAGAATCACCACGGCACCAATCGTCGAGACGATATCGGCCTTGACCGCGGCGGCCAGCTCAACGGCCATTTCAGCGCGCTCGTCACGCTCAGCACCAGCCAGACGCACCTTGATCAGCTCATGGTGCTCAATCGCCACCTCGGTCTCGGCAATGATTGCGTCCGTTACCCCCTTGCCACCGGTCTGAATGATCGCGGACAGACTATGAGCGCGGGCTTTGAGTTCGCGTTTCTGCGCAGATGTCAGACTCATACACACACTCCGGTTTGGGGTACACAATTTGCAGTGGACAGGAAAAAAACGTATTCAGGCATTCACAGTACATCCTGGGTCGGCGGCGAATTGTACGCGCGCCGATGATCGGAAAACCAATTACGGAAGCTGAAGCGCTTTGATTCTCCACCACATGAAGCCATTGGTCACCCGCACTGTCGTGACCATGCTATTGCTGACAGGCTTGACCGCAAGCCCCTGCGCAGTTGCCAACAGCGACGCTCGCCTGCAGTCAATCAAGCAACAAACCCTGGCCCTTTACACCTTGCGCCTGGCCGATCAACGCGCATTTTCTTCCAGTGCCAGCGTATTGATTGGCCAGCTCAACCCAAGCATACGCATGCAACGCGTTCGCGTAGCGGTGGATGGACAACTGCGCATTGACCACCACTACCACGCCAGCGAAGCCGCCTTGCTTGCCGAGGACGCCATGCACCAGCTCGGCCTGGTCAACCTGGCCGGCGGTCCACTCGAACTGGTGGTCGAACTGCAGTGGGAACAACAAGGCGAGCAACACACCGCCACCCGAACCCAGACTCTGCGTCTGGACGACTGGCCGCGCGGTTTCTCGGTGCAACTGGATGTGCGCGAACGCGGCTCAGCGCGTATCGCCTTGAGCAGCCCCATTGATGGCCCCGGCATCTTGCGCAGCGCGCGCTATGAGCTTGCTCTGGGGCGCGCGCTCAAAGCCGTCAGCCAGATGCAGATGCTGGCCCATGTCGACCCGGTCCTGGCCTCTACAGCGCCGGCCCAGGAGCTGCTGGCCCACAGCCTCAGCGCCTGGGGCCTGAACAGTGCCGCACAGGCCACCTACAGCCAACTCAGCCAATCCAGCACCGATGCCACAACGCGCAATCGGGCACGTTTGCGCGCAGCGGAACTGGCTTTAAGTCTGGGCCAGACCGGCGTTGCCGGCGAGCGCCTGGATGACGGCAGAAACAGTTGGACACCGGATCAGCTGGCCTCGGCAAAACTGCTCGATGCGCAACGCCTGCTGGCCGAGAACAAGATCGAACAGGCACTCGCTCAGATTTCCAGCACTGGCCCCGCCTTGCTGCGCTATAACCTGGCCGTCGCCCTGATCAATAGCGCGCAGGATGACGCGGCCAACACCGTGCTGCATCAACTCGCCGTAGCGCCATCCGTGGCCAACGAGTTTGAGGCCCGTATTCGCGATCTGGCCCAGCTCAAACTCGGGTATCGCCATCTGCGCGCGGGCCGCGCCGAACAGGCTCAAAGCATGCTCAGCCGCATGCGCCTGAACAGCCCCTACACCAACCGGGCTTTGCTTGGACGGGGCTGGAGCAAATTGTTGCCCCTGGCTTTGGAAAATGGACGCCTGCCAAATATTCAGGACGATGGTTTCCGTCCGCTGTTCGTTCAGTCGATAGATGCCGCGCTGCGCCAGCCGCGCCCGGAAAACACCAACACGCTGCACGATGCCCTGTCCGACTGGGCCCGCTTGCAGGATGCCGATCCGTTCGATCCAGCCGTGCAGGAAGCCCTGGTCGCCACGCCCTATGCGCTGCTCAAGATGGGCGACTACAGTCGCGCCATTCAATACAGCGAAAAAGCCATCGCCAGACTTGAACTGATTCGCGAAGATCTCAAGGCCGGCATGCGCCAGTCACGCAGGGGCCTGGCACTCAACGGTGCGCAACTGGTGCGCGAGCAGTGGCCACCCGAACCGGCCGCCTGGGCACGCCTGTATGCCACCGGGGCGTGGTGGCGCAGCGAGGATGATCCTTTACCGATCCCCGAGCACGCCTATCGCCCTCGACTTCTGCTTGATGGTGACACCCTGTCCATTCTCGATGCCATGCACATGCTCAATGAAGTCGAACAGCTGACCGACGCCATTGCCGAACACCCGGACTTGAAGCTGCGCGCCACCCAGCTGCGCAAACGCATAGAGTCAGAGCGCCAGGCACAACAGAAAAACCTCGATCGGCACGCCTACTACTGGATGCATCAGGAACTTGAACGCGCCACGCGCTATCTGATCATGGCCCGTTTCAGCCTGGGCCACGCTTACGCTCACAACAATGCCCAGGGAGATTCCCCGCAATGATCCGCTCGACCCTCACCGCCATCACCATGGCGCTGATCGCACCGCTGGCACTGGCCGACGACCTGGGCATGCGCATAACCGGTGATGACAGTGCGAGCTTCGGCCTGACCATCAGCAACTGGGTCGAAGGCCAGGATGCCGGCACCCTGGCCCCGGGGCTGATCCGCGAGGATCTACAACCACTCGATGAATGGCAGCTGCGCATGCAGATCCGCATGCAACGTGCGGTGTCGCCACCGGGTGCTGCGATCAACCAGCCACGCTAAATCCAGCGTGGTTCAGGCGATGCGCTTGAGCCCCATGCGGATCGCCTGAGACAGACCCAGTTCGAGAGCGCGCCCGATCGGCGCCAACGGCGCTTCAAAATCAATCGTCCACACCACCTGGCTGCCACCCTGTGGGGTTTCGGCGAAATCCAGACGGCCTTTGTGATTGCGCACCGGCCCGCCGTTGCGGGTAATGCGGTATTCGATGAACTCGTCGGTACTTGCAGCCGTCACCGTCTCTTCGATACCCAATGGCGGCGGCCCCATACGACGCACGGAACCCACGCCGTTGACATCCGGCTGGCCATCGCGAATGCGCCGCACCGGAATCATGAAAACCTTGTTCAGCTTGTTGTGATCGGCCAAGGCGGCAAACAGCTGGCCGACCGGGCGTGGCGAATCCTGGGTGATGCGAATATGGTGCTTTGACATGCTCATCGTCTCCTTAGACTTGTGCGCCGCTGTCGTCCAGCCCTTCGGGCGGCGGCGGCGGGATCAGATCATCACGCTTCAGACCCAGTGCCAACGACACATTGCCGGCCACATAGATCGACGAGTAAGTACCCACGCCTACGCCAATCAGCAGCGCCAGGGAGAAACCGGACAGCGCTTCACCACCAATCAGGAGCAGGGTGATGAGCACGATCATGGTGGTCAGCGAGGTCATCAAGGTGCGTGACAGCATTTCATTGATCGAGCGGTTCATGACCTCAACCTCATCACCACCGCTTTTGCGCCGATAGTTTTCCCGGCATCGATCGAACACCACAATGGTGTCATTCAGCGAGTAGCCGATCACCGCCAGCAGGGCCGCCAGCACAGACAGATCAAAGTCGACCTGCAACAGCGAAAAAACGCCCAGCACCAGGGTCACATCATGACCCAGCGCAGCCACCGCGCCCGCTGAGAATTTCCAGTGGAAACGAAAGACCACATACAAAAAGATGCAGGCCAAGGCCCAGATCAAGGCCAGCCCACCATCCACGGTGAGTTCTTCACCGACCTGTGGCCCAACAAATTCGACCCGGCGTAAATCCACCGCAGTACCATCACTGCGCAAAGCCTCGTAGACCTGCTCACTCAAATCGCTGGCCTTTTCGGACTCGCGCGGGGGCAAGCGAATCAGCACATCATCGGCCGCGCCAAAATGTTGGGCCATCGCATCATCAAAACCATTGGCGGCCAGGATTTCGCGCACCGTGTTGAGCTCGACCGCTTCCGGGTAGCCCACTTCCACCAGCACACCACCGGTGAAATCAATCCCGAAATTCAGCCCGCGGGTGGCAATCAAAACGATGGAGGCGACCACCAGCAAGAGTGAAACCACACCGGTGATTTTGCGATAGCCCAGGAAGTTGTAGTTCGTGGGTTTGGAAAACATGCGCATATTCGATTCCTCGCCCGTTAAACCGGCAGGTCGTCACGGCGGGTTCCGCCGTACAGTGCATTGACGAGCACGCGGGTGCCCAGAATGGCGGTAAACATGGATGACAGCACACCGATCGACAGCGTGACGGCAAAGCCCTTGATCGGACCGGTGCCAAACACAAACAGAACGACAGCCGCGATCAAGGTAGTGATGTTGGCATCCGCAATCGTCACGAACGCTTTTTCGTAACCCGAGCGAATCGCCTGCTGGGCGCCCGAGCCATCGATCAGCTCTTCACGGATACGCTCGAAAATCAGCACATTGGCATCAACCGCCATACCCACGGTGAGCACGATCCCGGCGATCCCTGGCAGGGTCAGCGTGGCCTGCAGTATCGACAAGGCCGCGATGATCAGAACCAGGTTCATGAACAAGGCCAGATTGGCGATCAGACCAAACACCCGGTAATAAAGGACCATCATGATCACGACCAGCGCGAAACCGATCAGCACGGCCTCCATGCCCTGATCGATGTTGTCCTGTCCCAGGCTCGGCCCGATGGTGCGCTCTTCGACGATCGCAATCGGTGCGGCCAGTGCGCCGGAACGCAGCAGCAAGGAAAGATCATGCGCTTCCTTGCTGGTCAGACCGGTGGTCTGGAACCGCTTACCGAACACACCACGCACCGTGGCGACGCTGATCACTTCTTCCGTTTCGATGCGCTGGCGCACTTCTTCGCCAGCGGCATTGCGGCTGATGCGAATGTCGGTTTCCTTGAACAGCACCGCCATCAATCGGCCGACATTGCTCTCGGTGAAACCGAACATTGCCTTGGCGCCGGCCCCGTTCAGGGTCACCGACACCGCTGGCGTACCGGACTCCTGATCAATGGTCGCGGCCGCATCGATGATCTGACTTCCGGTGGCAATCACATCCGCCTTGAGCAAAATCGGGCGATTGGTATCGCGCTCATAGAACAGATCGGTATCTGGCGGCACCACGCCGGTACGATCAGCCAGCTGCGCATCTTCATTTTCCGCAACTGCGCGATATTCCAGCGTCGCGGTGGCATCAAGTATGGATTTGGCCTGGGTCGGATCTTTCACACCCGGCAGCTGAACCAGAATCCGGTCACGTCCCTGCCGCTGCACCAGCGGTTCGGCCACGCCCAGTTGATTCACGCGATTGCGCAAGGTGGTCAGATTCTGCTTGACCGAAAAATCGACCAGACGCGCAACTTCTTCTTCCGACATCGAGGCCCGCACGGTCAGCGACTCATCACTCGCCGGCTCGATGCTCAACTCGGAGTATTCCGTGCGCATGGCTTTCAGCGCGGTATCGCGGGTCTGTACGTCCGCAAACTCCAGTTCCACCGCACCCTTGACCTGACGACGCCCGGTATAGCGGATTGGCGGGTCCTGATTACGCAGGAAACTGGGCAGATCGCGGGCATATTGCTCGGCCGCCGTGTCGAGCACGTATTCGACATCAACCTCCATCAGGAAGTGAACCCCGCCGCGCAGATCCAGCCCCAGGGCCATCGGCTTGCCACCCAGCCCGAGCAACCAGCCCGGGGTACGCGGAATCATGGTCATGGCCACGATGTAGTCGTGCCCCAAAGTGCGCTTGAGTGCATCGGCCGCTGGCAACTGTGAGGCTTCGCTGGCCAGGCGAATTTCAACCCGGCCCTGCTCGTCGAAACGGCTCGCATACTCGTCAATGCCAGCACGCTTGAGCGCCGCTTCAACCCGATTCATTTCCTGCGGCGTGGCTGCATCGCCGCTGTCGGGTGACACCAACAGCGCCGCATCTTCACCAAAGATGTTGGGCAATGCATACAGGAAACCACCGGCCACAACAGCGACCAGCAGCAACACTTTCCACAAGGGAGATTTATTCATGTGACGTCCCGGCGGGCGGTCTGCATATGACGTCGCCCTGCGATGAAACTGCGATCAGGCCTTGGGGCCCCACCGAAAAAACCGACGACCGCACCGCTCCCAGGCGCCGCCGTCAGATGAATGTCGGAAATGCGGGCGAATCAGAGCTGTTTCAAGCTGCCCTTGGGCAAAACCTGGGCCAGAGCCGCTTTTTGCACCTTGACTTCGGTCCCTTCAGCAATCTCTACCGTCATGTAGACCTCGCCCACCGTGGTAACACGCCCGGCAAGACCACCGCTGGTCACGATCTCGTCACCTTTGCTGATGCCCGTGACCATCGACTTGTGTTCTTTGTTGCGCTTCATCTGCGGACGAATCAGCATGAAGTAGAACAGCACGATCAGTGCAATCAAGGGGAACAGCTGCGCCATCAGGCTGGGCTGCGAAGCGGCGCCGGCCTGCTGAGCCATTGCGGAAGATATCAACCAATCCATTGTTATCCCATTGGGGTCGCGAAAAAGAGCCGGATTATGCCATGAACCGGCGTCGGTACTCAGTGTAGAACGCTGAAAAACGTCCTTGTTCAATGGCTTCTCGCATCTGAGCCATCAAATTCAAGTAGTAGTGCAAATTGTGAATGGTGTTCAGCCGGGCACTGAGAATCTCGCCACAGCGCTGCAGATGGTAGAGATAGGCCCGGCTGTAATTCTGGCAGGTGTAACACCCACATTCCGGATCAAGCGGCGCGGTGTCATTACGATGGCGCGCGTTGCGAATGCGGATAATCCCTTCACTGGTGAACAGGTGGCCGTTGCGCGCGTTGCGCGTCGGCATCACGCAATCGAACATGTCAACGCCACGCGCCACCGCCTCAACCATGTCCAGAGGCGTACCCACCCCCATCAAATAACGCGGTGATTGCGCCGGCATCTTGTCGGCCAGGCCATCAAGGACACGTATGCGATCTTCTTCGGGCTCACCCACCGACAACCCGCCAATGGCGTAACCATCGAAGCCGATTTCAGCCAGACCCGCAATCGAACGGGCGCGCAACTCGTCATGCATGCCGCCCTGAACAATGCCGAACAGTGCGCCGCCCTGCCCGCCATGCTCCTGCTTGCAGCGCTGCGCCCAGCGCAGCGACAGCTCCATAGAACTGCGCGCTTCCTCGACCGTTGCCGGATAGTTGGTGCACTCATCAAACTGCATGATGATGTCCGAGCCCAGGGCCTGCTGAATCTGTATGGAGATTTCCGGGCTCAGGAATACCTTGTCACCGTTGACCGGTGAACGAAATTCCACGCCTTGCTCGGTCAGCTTGCGCAGTTCAGCCAGGCTCCACACCTGAAAACCACCGGAATCGGTGAGGATCGGCCCGTCCCAGTGCATGAAATCATGCAGGTCACCGTGGGCGGAGATGACCTCGGTACCCGGCCGTAACCACAAATGAAAGGTATTGCCCAGAATGATGCTGGCCCCCAGGCCGCTCAGCTCCTCCGGGGTCATGCTCTTGACCGTGCCGTAGGTTCCAACCGGCATGAATATCGGCGTCTCGACCACACCACGCGCGAAGGTTAGGCGCCCACGCCGCGCCCCGCCATCCTGGGTCAGCAGTTCAAAATTCATCAAGCTCGCTCCAGCCACATGGCATCGCCGTAGGAAAAAAACCGGTAATGCTGGTCCACGGCATGGCGGTAGGCCTGCATGACCGGTTCATACCCGGCGAAAGCACACACCAACATGAGCAGGGTTGATTCCGGCAAATGAAAATTGGTCAGCAGCGCATCAACCACATGGAACTGGTAGCCCGGCGTGATGAAAAGACGGCTGTCACCGTCAAATGCACACAACTGTCCGGAAGCGGCCGCGCTTTCCAGTGCTCGGACCACGGTGGTGCCAATAGCAACCACGCGCCCACCTTGCGCCTTGGTCGCGGCCACACGCTCAACCAGCTCGGCGCTGACGCGCAAACGCTCGGCATGCATACGGTGCTCGCTCAGATCATCCGCGCGCACGGGCTGGAAGGTGCCGGCGCCAACGTGCAAGGTGACATAGTCGATCTGCGCCCCGCGCGCGGCAATGGCATCAATCAAGGGCTGATCGAAATGCAGGCCGGCAGTCGGCGCAGCCACCGCACCGGCATGCCGCGCGTACACGGTCTGATAGCGCTGTGCATCATCATCGTCAGCACTACGTTGTATATAAGGAGGCAATGGCACTTCACCTCGCGCGTCCATCAGCGCAGTCCAGCCCGGCGCACAGTTGCGCAGATGAAACAGCTGACCATCGCGCGCCATGACCTCGATCATGGCCTCTTCAAGTTCGATGGATGAACCGACTTTTGGAGTCTTGCTGGCGCGCAGAAAGGCCCACACATTATTTTCGTCGACCACCCGCTCGATCATGATTTCAACCGCGCCACCGGTCGGCTTGCGCGCATGCAAGCGCGCAGGAATCACCCGGGTGTCGTTGAAGATCACCAAATCGTCGGGCTCAATCAAACTCGGCAATTCACGCACCATGCGGTCATGAATGCGCTCACCATCAAGCTGCAGCATGCGCGCGCCAGCCCGCTCAACCGGGGGTTGCTGGGCAATCAATTGTGGCGGGAGGGTGTATGCGAAATCGCTGCGTTGCACGGAGTTTGCGTAGGGCCAATCAGTGCGGCAGTGATCCGCCACAGGACGTACGAATCAAGAAATGGTGCCGGAGGCGAGAATCGAACTCGCACTCTGTTGCCAGAACCGGATTTTGAATCCGGCGCGTCTACCAGTTCCGCCACTCCGGCACGAGTGAAGGCCGCGTAATGCAGGGGCGCGGATTATATCGTTGCTCGGCGGCGAGCGGAACCATTGATTCAAGTTTCTTTTAAACTTTCTCGACAAATTCCCGCACATGCTTGAATTTGCTGGTCTCTTGGCGCCGCATACGGTAAATTCGCGGTATATCCAGTACGCGGTGGGGAGCGTAATGACGTTTCGATTTTCTGCGCCGGCTTGTCTGGCCGGCATCACAGTCCTTTTTTGTGCCACCACGACTTGGGCTCAAGCGCCCGTGGGCGCAGAACGCATTATTGCCGCGGAAACGCGGGTCGCGGCCTTGGAAGCCCAGAACCAGCAGTACAAGAACACCATTGCCACGCAAACGGCGGCACTCAAGCGCCTCGACCAGGAAATCAATCTGGCTCAGCAAGAGCTCGTGCTGCAGCGCGAAAAGGACTCGCAGGCCCGCCGCGTGCTGCAGGAACGCATTGCCGAACTGCGCACCCAGGCTCAGGACCAGGCTCGCGCCATGCAGGCCTTGCAGCAGGAAGCCAACCGCTTGCGTGCCGAACAAGCTCAAGCACAAGCCGCTTTGAGCGATGCCGAAGACGCCCTCGTTGGCGCTGAACAGGCTCGCGGCGAACAGCTACAGGCCGCGGCCGAGAACCAGCGGCAACTTCAAGCCGACCTGCAACGTACCAAGCAGCAGCTGGCCTACGTGCTGGAGCGCAACCAGACCCTGCAACAGGCGCTTAGCGAAACCACCAGCAGCAGCGAAATGAATGCGCTGCAGCAGGCCAATCAAGAGCTCAACAGCCAACTCGCAATCCTGCAGGATCGCAATGGCGAATTGCAGCAGGCGTTGGCCGCGCGCAGCGAACAAGGGATGGCGAACAACTCGCGCCTGCAGACCGAGTACGCTGCATTACAACAGGAATACAACGCGGCGTTGGATGGGATTCGCAGCTGTGAAGCGCGTCTGCGCAGCCAGCAGGATGCGGCCACCAGTTCCGACACCGGCAACGCTCGCGTGGCCGAGCTCGAAAACGCCCTAGCGCGTGCGAACAGCGAGATCCGCAGCCTGAACGAAAGCCATCAGCGTGAGTTGCAGACCGAGCGGGCCATGGCGGCCGGCAGTGAAGCGGCGCTGGAAGCACAGTACCAGCAGCAGATCGCGCAGCTCCAGCAAGCGCTGAAAACCTGCCAGTAGCCCTGTACAGACGGCGTCATTGACGCCGTCTTCACATTCGCATGCGGACAATCGGGGCCATCCCAAGGGCCTCCGATGACCATGACCGCACAGCGCCAGAACCAGACCGAACCCGGCCATTTCACTGCACGTCTGGCTTTGATTTTTCGTGGCTTTTCCAGCGATGCTGATCAGCGCCACATCCATCAATTGCTCTCGCGTCTGCTGCACCTGTCGCCTGAAGACACCGAACTCGCCCTGCGTCATCCGCCACTCAAACTGGCAGAGCACCCAGAACGCGAACGTCTGCGAAAGCACCAGCTCGGACTGGCGCGCCTCGGCTGCATAACCAGCATCGAGGCGGTCTGGTCGCTGCACGACTGGAGCGTGGATAACCCGCTCAAAGAACGATACGCCGTTGCCCACGACGACGAAGAACCACGCGTATTCGGCCTGATCCGGGTACAGCCGGCACCGGGCCAGGCCATGCTCAGCATGCATGCCAACGACCTGCACAGCGCCGCCGCACATGTTCTGAATCATCAAGATATTTTGCTCGACACCTCGCCCGCTGCAGCAGCGGGCATGCGCGATGACATCCAGCGCCTGAGCAAGGCGTTGGCGCGCCCCGACAGTGTGATTCAAACGGCCCTGGGCCTTTACCCCCAGGACGCCGTCAACCTGAGCGAAATGCTCGACACCTTGCAACGTCGACTGCACCGGGATGCGGGCCGAGCACCAACACAATCGCCACTGCACCCCATGCAGCGGCCATTTTCCGGCCGCCAATGGCCGTTAATGCTGCACGCTGGCAGTCAGGCACTGGCCGATTTGGCCACCTTGCCGCTGGCCCAGCGCTGCGACATCCTCAACCATTGGCCGGTACTCAGCGAAGAGTCCCGCACACCGCACATCAGCGATGCCGCCAACGCGCTACGCAGCTGGCAGCGCGGCGCCGATGAACGTCAACGCGGGCTGCAACAACTACGTCAGCATTGTGAACATCTGGACCGCCTGCCAACCCTGCCCGCCGTGGCGATGCAGGTTTACAAGCTGACCACAGACCCCAACAGCAGCACCCAGGCACTGACACAGCTGGTTGAGCAAGACCCCAGTCTCAGTACGCGCATACTCGCCATGGTCAATTCAAGCGGATTTGGCCTGCGCGCCCGTGTCGATTCCATCGCTCATGCACTGGTTGTAATTGGACGTCAGGAGCTTGCCCAGCTGGCCTTGCTGATCAGCAGCGAGAAAGTGTTTCGCGGGCTCAGCGGCGACGCTGCACAAACCTTGTGGCGTCACTCCGCCCGGGTCGCCGACATTGCCCGCATACTCGGCCAGCGCGTCCATCACCCTGAACCGGCCACCCTGTTTACGGCGGCCCTGCTCCACGACGTCGGAAAGATCGTTCTGCTCAGTTTCGAAGGTGCGCGAACCCGCCAGATGCAAGCCTATGCGCGCGAACTCGGCCTGCCATTGTTTGAACTGGAAAGAGAGGCCTGGGAGCACGATCACGCAAGCCTGGGTGCAGCATTGCTCGCCCACTGGCAGCTGCCCGAAGGGCTGTGCGCCAGTGTTGCCGAGCATCACGGCCCGCGCCCGGGAAATGGCCAGATCAGTCGGGATGCGGCCCTGATTGGGCTTGCCGACGATCTGGCCCATCGCATCGATGACAACGAGCCGTGGTGCAACAACACCCGCCTGCGACGCGCTCAGCTGGACGCACTGACGCCAATGCTGGGGCCTCTGAATGCAGATTCACTGGCCTTGCTGGCCGATGACCTGCGTCAGCAGCTACGCGCCCCCGTCAGCGCGTAGGACCACGCGATAGCGCGCCTTGCCCTCACGCAAGTGGGTGATGGCGCGGTTGACCTCGGCCATGGGAAATTCTTCAACCCAGGGACGTATGTCGTGACGCGCGGCAAATTCCAGCATGTCCGTGACCACGCTGGGGCGCGCCATGGGTGAACCGGAAACCGCTTTCTGCCCGCCGATAAGGCTGAACGCAGGCACCTTGACGGGCTCAAGAACCGCACCAACAAAATGCAAGCGCCCGCGCGGTGCCAGGGCCTGCAGATACGCCACCCAGTTGAGCGGCACATTGACCGTTACAAGCACAAAATCAAAGCGCCCTGCCTCACTTTTGAGGACGCTTTCATCGCGACTGTTCAACACTCTGTGAGCCCCCAGCTCACGCGCTTCATCAGCCTTGGAATCGCTTGATGTCAGAGCCGTGACTTCACACCCCCAGGCGCGCAGAAATTGCACGGCAAGATGTCCCAGCCCGCCAATCCCGACAACCGCCACACGGTCAGTCGGCTTGACCCCAAACTCCACGATCGGACTGAACACCGTGGCGCCGCCACAGAACAGCGGGCCCGCCGAAGCGGCATCAATATCGGCCGGCAACGGCTCGGCCCACAACCAATGAGCCCGCACCTTTTCTGCAAAGCCACCGGCACGCCCGACTATGGTTGGCTGATTCTTGCGACACAGATGCTGATCACCGCCGACACAGCTCTGACAGTGGTTGCAACTCGCCGCGAACCAGCCAATGCCAACCCTGTCGCCAGGCTTGTGGCGCTGCGCCGCACGCCCGCAAGCCACCACCCGGCCGATAATTTCATGCCCGGCGATCAGCGGATAACGACTATTGCCCCATTCATTGTCGATCATCGACAAATCGGAATGGCACAAACCACAATATTCGACTTCGACCTCAACCCAATCATCCGGCAATGGGCCCAGATCGATCTCTTGTGGTTGTAACGGTTCCCCTGCGCCGGGCGCTGCCCAAGCCTTGACGGTTGTGCTCATGTTTTGGTGCTCCGTTTGTCAGCCTGTGATCCTCGCCAATTGCAGGACTTGCATCAAGCCTGACCACGCTTACTATGACGAGCCACAATCAAAATCAGATGAGACACGCATGACCCAGCCCCTTTGGACGCCCGATGCCGAACGGATTGAAAACGCGGCCCTGACCGCGTTTTGCGAACGGCATGCGGCGCAGCATCCGGCCCTGAAAACGCGCGACTATGCGCAGGTTCATCGCTGGTCTGTGGAGCACGCCGAAGACTTCTGGTCCGCCTTGTGGGACGACTGCGCGGTCATCGGCGAGCGCGCCGGGCCGGTCCGCGACGGCAGCAGCATGCCGGGCGCGCGCTTTTTCCCCGAGGCCCAGCTCAATTTCGCAGAAAACCTGCTTGAGCGCGGCGCCGATGACCTCATCGCAGTGCGCTACCTGGGCGAGGATGGTGAACGGATCAATCTGAGCCGCGGCGAATTGCGTCGCCAGGTCGCAAGCCTGGCTGATCATTTGCGGCAAAGCGGCTTGAAGCCGGGCGAGCGCGTCGCCGCCATGATGCCCAATCGCCCGGAAACCCTGATTGCGATGCTGGCCACAACCAGCCTGGGCGCGGTGTGGTCATCGTGTTCGCCGGATTTCGGCCCGGGCGGCGTACTCGATCGCTTTGGCCAGATTGAGCCCAGCGTATTGCTGACCTGCGCCGGCTACGTATACGGGGGCAAGAGTTTCGACACCCGCGAAAAGGCTGAGGATCTGCTCGACAAACTGCCCAGTGTGCGCACAGCCATCATGCTTGGAAATGATGTTCCGCCACGCTTCCAGCCATGGTCAGCGTTCATGGACCGCCAGGATCAGCCGCTGTATTACCGCCGCATGGGCTTCAATGATCCGCTGTACATCCTGTACTCCAGCGGTACCACCGGCGCGCCAAAATGCATAGTCCACGGTATTGGCGGCACTCTGCTGCAGCACCTAAAAGAACATCGCCT
Organism: Oceanococcus sp.; assembly: GCA_041619315.1. Classification (GTDB taxonomy): domain Bacteria; phylum Pseudomonadota; class Gammaproteobacteria; order Nevskiales; family Oceanococcaceae; genus Oceanococcus. The sequence continues at coordinate 21,207 of JBFKEC010000009.1, forward strand.
GCAAGCCGACATTCACGCCGGCGATGCGGTGTTCTACTACTCCACCTGCGGCTGGATGATGTGGAACTGGCTGGTCTCCGCACTGGCCAGCGAGGCCTGTGTCCTGCTGTTTGACGGCTCTCCGTTCCATCCCGGCCCGTCTGTTTTGTTCGATTTCATGGACGAAACCCGTGCCGCGTTTTTCGGCGTGTCCGCCAAATACATTGATGCCTTGAAAGCGCACGGCGTGTGTCCGCGCGAAACTCACAGCCTTGAGCATCTGCGCGCCCTGGCATCGACCGGCTCGCCACTGGTTCCCGAATCCTTCGAATACATCTACCGCGAGATCAAAAGCGATCTGGCCGTGCAGTCCATTTCCGGCGGCACCGATATCGTGTCGTGTTTTGTGCTCGGCAATCCCTGGAGCCCCGTCTACAGCGGCCAAATTCAGGGGCCTGGTCTGGGCATGGATGTGGATGTATGCGATGACGACGGGCACAGCGCAGCTACCGGGGTCAAGGGTGATCTGGTGTGCCGCTCAGCCTTTCCCTGCATGCCCATAGGGTTCTGGAATGATGCGGATGGGCAACGCTATCGCAGCGCCTACTTCGACACCTTCGATGGCATATGGCATCACGGTGACTTCGCGGAAAAAACCGCCGAAGGCGGGCTGATCATCCATGGCCGATCTGACGCGACCCTAAACCCCGGTGGCGTGCGCATCGGCACCGCGGAGATCTACCGCCAGGTCGAGCAGGTTCCCGGGGTGCTGGAAGCTCTCGCGGTGGGCCAAAACTGGCAAGGCGATGTCCGGGTGGTGCTGTTCGTAGTGCTCGCCGACGGACATCCGCTTGACGACGCCATGCAGGCCGACATTCGCCAGCGCATCCGCAGTGGCGCCAGCCCCCGTCACGTGCCGGCACGCATTGTTGCCGTTGCAGACCTGCCACGCACCCGCTCCGGCAAACTGGCGGAACTGGCAGTCCGCGCCGTCATTCAGGGAGACGCCGTGAAAAACCTCAACGCACTGGCCAACCCGCAGAGCCTGGATTTGTTCAAGGACATCCCGACACTTAATGGGTAACAAACATTACCGCCCAGACCCCATCTGAGATGTGATTGAATGGGGCTCCGTAAAGCTTGAGGAAAAGCATGAAGAGCCCCTACTACACCGCCCAGCACGAGGCTTTTCGCGAACAGGTTCGCCGCTTTGTGGAAAGCGAAATTACCCCCAACATTCAAACTTGGGAGGATGCCGGCCAGATTCCACGTGAACTGTACCGGCGTTGCGCCGAACTGGGCTTGTTCGGCATTGGTTTTCCCGAAGCGTATGGCGGCACCCCGGTAGACGACGGCTTCTACCCCATGATCTTTGTTCAGGAATTGTGCCGCAGCGGTTCGGGCGGCATCGTCGCCGCACTCGGCAGCCTGGGCATTGGTCTGCCACCGATATTGGCGCTGGGCTCGGAAGCGCTGAAACAAATGATCGCGCCGCCTGTACTGGCCGGCGAGCAGATCGCCGCGCTGGCCATCACCGAACCGGGGGGCGGATCCGATGTGGCCAATCTTGCGTGTCGCGCCGAACGCGATGGCGACCACTACATCGTGACGGGCAGTAAAACCTTCATCACCCAGGGTATGCAAGCCGACTGGTTCAGCGTGGCCGTACGCACAGGCGCACCGGGCATCGGTGGCATTTCGCTGCTTGCTATCAATGCACAGTCAGAGGGTTTTTCACGCACGCCGCTGCGCAAAATGGGCTGGCATTGCTCCGACACCGCCACCCTGTATTTTGATCAGTGCCGGGTGCCCGCCAGCCAATTGATCGGGCCTGAGAATCAGGGATTTCTCGGCATCATGCGTAACTTCAACAATGAGCGACTGGCCTTGGCAGCCCAGGCCTGCGGACTGGCAGCCGTGTGTATCGAGGAGTCGCGGCGCTATGCCGAAGAGCGCAAAACCTTCGGCAAACCCCTGAGCAAGCATCAGGTCATACGCCACAAGCTGGTTGAAATGCAGGGCCGCCACCTCGCCGCCCAAGCTTTGCTGGAACAGCTGACCTGGCGCATTGACCACGGCGAAGCCCCAATTGCCGAACTGTGCATGCTCAAGAATTTCGCCACCGCCACGCTGGAATACATTGCCGGTGAAGCGGTGCAGATTCACGGCGGCGCAGGCTTCATGCACGGCTGCACGGTTGAACGTATTTTCCGCGAAACCAAGGTGCTCTCGATCGGTGGCGGGGCCAGCGAAGTCATGGCCGATCTGGCCGCGCGCCAGATGGGGCTTTAGCCCACAAAAAAGCCCGCCAGATGCAGTCTGGCGGGCTTGATCCCCGAAGTGGCGCGAATCATCCGACGCGTCCTTCGGTGGTGTTGGCGCGGACATCAATGCTCATCGACAACGCGCCTTTCCCCTGACATTAGGGCACGGGATCACCGTTGACCTCACCCTGGGTCAACTGATCGCGACTGCCATCCGAATTGAGCTGCTGAACCAGCAGCCCGCTGGCGCTGTCAGTCCAGGTCTCTACAGTTTCAGCAGCACCGCCATCGATGCTGGTCTGCTGGCGGAAATGACAGGCCTGGAATGAGCCGGCGGGCACCGTTATGGACTTCATGCCCAGGAACGTGCGGGTCATCGAGACCTGCTGCGCAATTCTGTAGCCGTAGCTGTCGATGTCTTGCTGATAGTTCTGGGTATAGGACTCGCCTGACTGCAGGTTAAAACGCAATTCATAGGCGGGCGTGAAGGTGATCGTGACCGTCGCCGGAGAAGTGGTTTCGGTACCCAGCACATCGATACGCCATGCCCCTTCATCCATGTTCTGATAGGTATCGGTGCTCGATGGGGATCCGTTCGACATCGTCATGTTCGACACCGTCTTGATCGCCGGCTGACCGTTGAAATTTCCCGTGGTCACGCTGCGATCATCGGTCACCGTCACGCTGCCGTCATCACGCTTGAGAGTCCAGCTGTAACTGCTACCCGGCGTCAGCAATTCGGGCTTGAAGCAGGCTTTGGCATCACCGGATGACGGTGTCGCGCTGGGGGTCGGCGTGGGGCTGCTGCTGGGCGAGGGTGTGGGACTGGCCGTCACCACCGGCCCTGTGGGCGTCGCCGCCGGCGTGGCGCTGGGTGTTGCCGTGGCCACCGGGGTGGCCGCTGCCGTCGGACCCGGCGTTGCACTGGCACTGGGTGCCGGTGTCGCAGCTGCGCTTGGCTGCGGTGTGCTGTTGCTGGTCATATCGGTAATGACTTTGCCGTCATCGTCCAACATGCAACCGCTCATCGTCGCCATGACCAGCGCCACACCCATCAGTTTGTTCATGCTTGCCCCTCGTTCCAAAGTCAGCGGAGACGTCTCCGAGACCGGAACTATTCACCGGGGCGTTTAGCAACGGTACCCCGCATTTAGGGGGTATCGACCTCAGCGACTGACGGCAGCACGCAAGCGCCAGGCCGCCACGCCAGCCAGCACGGCGGTGGGGGTCAGTGCCGCCAGCGCGGCGGGCCAGTCATAGACTTGGCCGAGACTGCCGGCAACTTCATTGAGCACATAGAAGGCAATTCCGAACATGACCCCGATGAACAGGCGCTGACCCGCCCCGGTATCGCGCAACGGCCCGATCACGAAGGGCACCGCGAGTATGACCATCACCATCACCGTCAAGGGCGTTGCCAGCTTGCGCCACAACGCATACTGCGGCGCGGTGTTATCCAGTCCGTTTCCGTCGAGATAGCGGATGTACTGAAACAAGCCGCGCAGCGACAGGCTGTCGGCTCTGAGCACAAACAGCTTGAGCACTTCCGGGTCAAGATCGACAACCCATTCGGCACTGCCGCGCTCGCGAATGCGCACGCTTCCATAGTCAAGCAGGGTCTCGCGCAGATCGGCCGCCTGCCATTCACCATCGGCAAAGTCGGCACGCGCCATCGACACGGTCTGGATCAGACGGCTGTCATTCTGATTGACATGCAAAACCTGGATATCTTCAGCCACCGTATCCTGTGGCAGCCGCCCGATGCGTATGTACTGCTCACCCTGACGCAGCCACACAGCGGCACTGGCGACCCGCCCCTCGCCGTAGCGCGCAGTGGTCGAAATTGTGTCGGCAGCTTGCTTGGCCATGGGCACGACAAACTCTCCCATAGCCAGCACCAAAAGCCCCAGAGCCAACCCGGCCTTGCCCGCCGACCAGGCCACACGGTAGACCGAAATGCCCGCGGCCTGCATAACCACCAGCTCACCGCCGGCGGCCAGCGCACCAAGCCCCAGTATGGTGCCCAGCAGGACCACCAGCGGAAACATTTCATACAGCAACTGCGGCATTTTGAGCAGCGTCACCAGCGCCACCAGTTGCAGGCTGTAATCGCCCTGCCCGAGGTCATCCAGCTCCTCAACCAGGGTGACGAACCCACTGATTCCGGTCAACGCCAAAGCCACCACCAGCGACATGCCGAGCAAGGCACTGCGGATATGTGCATCGAGGATTTTCATGCGCGCTGCACCTTAAGACGCTCGATCCAGCCACCGCGCACCGCATACAGACGCAAAATGGCCAGGGCCAGCACCAGATGAACCCACCACAGCCCGATCCAGGCCGGCAGCTTGCCCGACTCCAGCCAGGCCTGCGCAATCCCCAGCAAATTGAAATAGACGATGTAAATCACGATGCCCATGGCTACCTTGCTATAGCGCCCGGCGCGCGCATCAATGCGTGACAGCGGCACCGCGAGCAAGGCCAGCAGCAGCACGGCCAATGGAGAAGACAGTCGCCATTGCAACTCGGCCTGATCGCGCGGATCGCTCGAACCCAGCAGCTCGAAACTGGACTTGGTTGCCTGTTTGCTGGAGCGGTACACAAAATCCGGCGGCTCGATGGTCACACCATGTTCATTGAAACGCGTGATACGAAAATCGGCCTGCCCCGCCGCACCATCAACACGATAACCATCCAGCAGCACGATGCTGCGCGCGCCGCTCAAGGGATCGGTGCGCTGCACCCCGCGCGGCGCGGTAATTACGCTTTCGCCGCGCTCGCTCAACAGACGCGCAAAGACACCGCGAATTTCACTGCGATCATCGGACACCGACTCGATATAGAACACCCCGCCATCATTCGGAAGCTCACGAAATCGGCCCGGCTCGAGCACGCCAAACTTGAGATCCTGGGCCGCTTTCTTGGTCAGGAAATCGACCGTGCGCCCGGCACTGGGGCTGAGCCACAGGCTGAGCAACGCGGTGATCAGGGCCAGCATCAGGCCAAGACGTAAAAA
>JBFKEC010000010.1:0-26400 GCA_041619315.1 Oceanococcus sp.
ACCTTTGGGGCCAGTAACAACCCGTTCTTTGCCGATCAGGTTTTGATGCTGGCCGAGTTTGGTTTGACGCATATCATCGATATGCCGAGCATCAACGAGGTTCAGTTCCAGGGTGCTGAAACCAACACCCATGCGAGCTCCGGTGCGGACGGCACCACCAACGGCATCGCCGACAGTGCGGCTTTGACCAACGGTGCCAATACCGGCGGTGATGGTGATGCACGCTGCCAGCGTCAGACCTACGATTCCATCAACGGCGCCGAGGCTGAGCCGTGTCGTCAGAACCCGACCGCGCAGGATCCGGATCAGTTCGGTGACGACTTTGCTTACGGTGTGCGCTTCGTATCGCAAATCACCTACAACGACTTTTTCCACGGCTGGAACTTCCTCCCGGTCTTCGCCGTGTTCTACGACATTGACGGTATCGCTCCGGGCCTGGGACAGAACTTCCAGGAAGGCAAGCTCAGCGGTCTGGTCGGGCTGCGCTTCAGCTACCTGAATCAGTGGCTGACCGAGCTGCGCTACTCCTTTGAAGATGGCGATTACAATCCGATCAAGGATCGCGATACGTTGTCGTTCACCGTGCAATACACGTTCTAATGGCAGGGCCCGGTCGCAACGGCCGGGTACACCGGAGTACTGGAATGAGAACACGTCGACTTTCCGCACTGGCGGGGATGTTGCTGCCGTTGGTGGCGGTGGCTCAGGGATTGAGTACCGAAGAGATACAACCGCAGGCAGCTGAAATGATGCCGCTGGCTGCGGGGCATTCGATGCTGCTAGACGTGGCTGACACCGGCAAGCGTTTGATCGCGGTCGGTGCGCGTGGCCATGTGATTGGTTCGTTGGATGGCGAGCATTGGGTTCAGGTGCCGTCGCCAACGCGTGCGGTTCTGACCGCAGTGACCTTTGCCGATGCCCAGAATGGCTGGGCGGTTGGCCATGATGCGGTGATCATCCGCACCCGCGACGGTGGTCGCAGCTGGGTTCTGCAGAATTTCGAACCTGAGCTGGAGCAGGCGTTTCTTGACGTCCTGTTCCTGAATGCACAGCACGGGATTGCAGTGGGGGCTTACGCCTTGATCTACCAGACCCACGATGGCGGCATGACCTGGCAGGCGGTGGATACCCCGATCACCGAGGATGGCTGGCATTTCAATGCCATCACGAAGCTCAATAACGGCTACCTGTTCATTGCCGGTGAGGCTGGAACGCTGGCGATGTCGCGCGACAACGGCGCGACCTGGCAAAGCCTGGATTCACCCTATGAAAGCGCCATGTTCGACGTTATTCCGGTCGGCGAAAAGGGCGTGATGATTGTTGGGTTGCGCGGGCATGCCTATGCCGCTGCGGATGCCGACGATCTGAACTGGCGGCGACTGAGCCTGGACAGTGAGAATTCACTGATTGGTGCGGCCACCCTGCCAAGTGGCGAGGCGGTGATGGTCGGTGTGAACGGGGTGATCTTCAAGTCCGCCGATGGTGTCAGCACGGCACAGCGTGTGCCCAATTCGACCGGAATGTCTCTGGCCAGCGTGCAACCTGTCAAGGATGGCTTGCTGGTGGTGGGCGAAGCCGGCGCAAAACTGATTAAAAACCAATAAGGGGGCGGCGCCGCAAGGTGCAGGACTGACATGACTGCAACGGAAAGAATTCTCAAGGTTGTCGAGCCTATCGTCTATGGGCAGCGCATCGTCGCGTTGCTTGTGCTGCTGGCGCTGACCGTATTTTTCGGCTGGAAGGCGTCTCAGACTCAAGTCGATGCCGGTTTCGATAAATCGATTCCGCTTGAACACCCGTACATGAAAACGCTCAAGCAATATCAGGGCGATTTCGGTGGCGGTAATACGGTGCTGGTTGCACTGATCCAGGAAGAGGGCAACATCTACAACGGCGAATTTCTCGGTGCGCTGAAGCAGGTGACCGACGAAGTGTTCTTCCTGCCGGGTGTTGATCGCTCGCGAGTGAGTTCGCTGTTCACGCCGGATGTGCGTTTTACCGAAGTGGTCGAGGGCGGGTTTGCCGGCGGCAACGTGATTCCCGCCGAATATGCGCCTACCGATGAGATGTACGACCTTGTTCGTCAGAACGTAGGCAAGGCCGGCATCATTGGGCGCTATGTAACCAATGACCAAAGCGGCGCAATGGTGTTCGCCGAGCTGCTGGAAACTGACCCGGTTACCGGTGAAAAGCTGGACTACCGCGAAGTCGCCAAGAATCTCGAGCAGATTCGCGAGCAATTCGAAACCGACAACATCAAGATCCACATCGTGGGTTTCGCCAAGGTCATAGGCGATGTCACCGATGCTGCGGCCGAAGTGGTGTTCTTCTTCGCCCTGGCCCTGCTCATGACGGCTGTGCTGCTGTGGCTGTACACCGCCTCGTTCAAGCTCTCCATGGTGGTGCTGGTGTGCTCGCTGGTCGCGGTCATCTGGGAGTTCGGCTTGCTCACGGTGGCGGGTTTCGGACTCGATCCGTTCGCCATCTTGATTCCGTTTCTTGTTCTGTCGGTATCCACCAGCCACGGTGTGCAGTACGTCAATGCCTGGGTTGGAGAGGTCGACAAGGGCGCAGAGCCGTTCGAGGCGTCACTGGAAACATTCCGCCGGCTGGCGATTCCGGGGACCACCGCGCTGATTACCGATGTGGCCGGTTTTGCGACCATTTACCTGATCCCGATCGACATCATTCGTGAGATGTCGATCAACGCGGCCTTTGGCATGCTCGCCATCATCATCACCAATAAGGTGTTGGCGCCGATTTGGCTGACCTATATCAGCATCAAGGATATGGAATCGTTCCGTGCCAAACAGCTCCGACGCGAGCATGCGGGTGAAGGATTGTGGCGCCTGCTAGCCAAAATCACCCGTCCGGTCCCGGCCATTGCCACTTTGGTGGTGTGTGCGTTGCTGCTCGGCTGGTCGCTGTGGCAGTACGGTGGTTTGCAGGTCGGCGATTCTCAGGAAGGGGTGCCGGAACTGCGCCCGGATTCGCGTTACAACCGTGACTCCCATGCCATCGTCAGCAACTTCAGCATCGGCGTGGATATTCTCAAGGTGATTGCCGAAGCGCCACCTGAGTCATGTATCCAGTACGAAGTGATGGAAGAGATTGACCGCTTTTCCTGGCATATGGCCAATACCGAAGGGGTCAACTCGACCATTTCCTTGCCGCAGGTCGCCAAGGTCGTCAACGGGCAGTTCAATGAGGGCACGCCCAAGTTCCAGGTGTTGCAACGCAATCAGTTCATTCTGGTTCAGGCGATCACACCGATTCCGACGTCTTCCGGCCTGCTGAACCCGGATTGTTCGGCCATGGCGGTACTGATCTTCACCGAAGATCATCGGGCTGAAACCATCAGTCGTATCGTTGACCGGGTCAAATCCTTCAACAGCGAGCATGCCGAGCATGTGAACTATGCGCTGGCGACGGGCAATGTCGGGGTCATGGCCGCGACCAATGAAGTGGTTAAGTCGCAGGAATTGCAGGTTGTCGGTTACGTTTACCTGGTCATCCTGGTGTTTATGTGGCTGTCGTTCCGCAGTGTGTGCGGGGTGCTGTGCGTGGTTCTGCCCTTGTCACTGGTGTCGTCGCTGGCGTATGCGGTGATGGCCGTGATGGGGATCGGATTGAAGGTCGCAACCTTGCCGGTCGTGGCCCTTGCAGTGGGTATTGGTGTGGACTACGGGATCTACATCTACTCCACGTTGGTTGATGGTTTGGGACGTGGGCGTACGCTGGAAGAAGCGTTCTACGACACCCTGCAAAAGACCGGGAAAGCAGTGATTTTCACCGGGATCGCGCTGGGTGGATCGGTTTCGACCTGGCTGCTGTCCGATCTGCAGTTCCAGGCTGATATGGGTGTGCTGCTGGTGTTCATGTTTACCGCTAACATGTTCGGCGCCATCCTGGTGATGCCGGCATTGGCGCGCTTTTTGGTCAAGCACGAAACCTACGCGCACCGTTCTGAAGAGTCGGCCTAACGTGTGTTAATCGCCGGGTGTCAGCGTTTGCTGGCACCCGGTTTTTTGTGCCCGTCACTGGGGGCCTGAATCAATCGCCAGGTTTCCAGATGCAGGGCGGTCAGGCGTCCGCCCCAGACGCAGCCGGTATCCAGGCCCCAGACCCGGTGCGCTGGCCAGTAAACCTGGCCCAGGGTTGACCAGTGGCCGAACAGGATGCGCTCCCCAGCGCTGGCCCGGTTGGGTAGCGCGAACCATGGCTGCAGCGCAGGGATATTGGCCTGGTGGGGTTGGTCGGGCGCCATTTTCTCGTTCAGCGCCAAGTGCCCGTCGGGTGTGCAGTAGCGCAAGCGGGTCAGGCAATTGGTGATAAAGCGTAAACGTTCATAGCCGCTGAGTTGCTCGTCCCAGCAAACGGGTTCGTCGCCATACATTTGACGCAGGAATTCGGCGTGCTCGGGGCCTTGGAGGGCGGCTTCGACCTCGCTGGCCAGACGTAACGCATCGGCGCGGCTCCATTGTGGAGGCAATCCGGCGTGAATCATCAGCGCTTGCGGATGATCCACAGCCAGGGGCAGATGGCGCAACCACTCTCGCAGGCTATCGCCGTCAGCCGCTTGTGCGATTTGCAGCGCGGTTGAATTGAGCGGGCGTCCATGATCCGCCATGCTCAGGCGGGCCAGAATGCTCAGGTCATGGTTACCCAACAGGGCCTGACAATCCTGGCCAAGGCTGCGCGCCAAGCGCAGCGTATCGACAGACTTGGGTCCCCGATTGATCAGATCTCCGAGCAGGATCAGGTGGTCCTGGCCGGGTGTAAAGCGCACGCATTCCAGCAAGCGCTCAAGCTCATCTGCGCAGCCTTGTACGTCGCCAACAACGAAAGTGTTCACGGTTTTTTCACAGATGTTTGAGAAAACTGTATTTTACGCTGCCTGAATCGCTGATTTATGCGGCATTTTATCGGCTTGCAAATACAGTCGCGCTGACCAATGATGGCGACCATCAATCTTAAGGAGATTGAACATGAATTTTATGCAGACAGTTCAAGGTAGATACCAGAAGGGTGCAACCGCAATTGAGTATGCGCTCATTGCCGGTTTGCTCGCGGCCATGCTGATCGGGGCGATCGCTTTGCTGTCCGGTGGCTTCACCGACGCGTTTACCACGATCGGCGATTGCATCACCGGCCAGGAATGCACGTTCGGTTCTGATGGCACTTGAAGGCCGCTCAACCGAAACGCACGAAGTAACGCATGGACGCTGCGCGTAACGATGTAGCCAGATCCCAGCGGGGCGCCACAGCGATCGAGTTCGCTTTGGTGTTCCCGCTGCTGTTTATTCTGTTCTACAGCATGGTGGTGTACTCCTATCTGTTTGTCCTGCAGGAGAGCATTACCTATGCCGCTCAGGAAGCGGCGGCGGCCGCCCACCGGGTCAACCCTGTGGGTAACGACAACTTCAACAACGATGTGGCCACGCAAGTCAGTGCACGATTGCCTCAGGCACTGGCCTGGTTGTCGACCAGTCAGCGCAGCCATCTGGGCATAAATTCACCGGCAGTGGTCGAGGTGAGTTGTTCCACCCAGCCGCCTTCGGAAGAACAGGTCGGTACCGTGGTGCGGGTGTGTGAAGCGACCAATGTGGTGACGGTCACCGCGCGCTTCCGGGTTGAAGGGTTGTTTCCCAAGCTGAACTTTCCGCTGCTTGGCAGCTTGCCACCGATGCCAACCACGCTGGTGGGTTCTGGGACAGCTTTGGTGGGTGAGGCGTAGACCCTCTGGGGTGCAAAAACAGCAGGGCGTTCGCTGTGCTCGTACAGGCGCGGCGGCGACAGCAGTAGACCTGATAACATCGACGTTCGGCCGGCAGCGGTCAGCCAGCTGAAGCATAAGGAAAGGACTGCATGGGAAATCAGGGGCTCAAATATGCGGCTTTGGCCGCAGTGGTGCTGGCCATCGTGCTCGGGGTGCTGGCTTGGCGCATGAGTTTGTCGATGACCGATCAGGCGCGCGAACAAGCGCGCGCAGAGCTGGCAGCACAGCAGCAGGTCAGCGAAACCGAACAACAACAAACAACATTGGCGGTGGTGGCATTGCGGGCGCTGGCCGCAACCAAGACCATCGGTGTTGATGATGTGGCCTTGAAGCCGGTCTCGGTCGTTCCGGATCGTTACTTCAGCCGGGTTGAAGACGTCATAGGGCGCGAACCCCTCATCGATATTGATGCCGGTGCGCCGGTGACCCCACGTTACTTCCGCGACACCAATGTGCTTGCCCGTCTGATTCCGGAAGGGCACAAAGCCATGTCGCTGGAAATTTCCGATGTTGTTGCCGTTGGCGGTTTTGTCCGCCCTGGTGACGAAGTCGATCTGCTGCTGTTTGTGCGCGGCAGCGATGGCCCCCCGCAAAGTCGAATCCTGCTGCCTCGCGCGCTGGTGCTGGCCTATGAGGACCGTATCATCGAGCGGCCTCAGGGTTTGAGTGAAGAAGAAGGGCGTAATGCGCGGCGTACCCGTGCGCGCACCGTGGTTGTTGCGATTCCGGACGAGCAGACCACCAAGGTGATGCTTGGTGCCAGTCTTGGTGAGCTTCGTCTGGCACTGCATCGTCAAATGCTGGCCGCGAGTGAAACCAGCGAAGGCGATTCCGTGTTGCCGCCAGCCGAGCCGGAGGCGACGCCGTCACCCGCGCAGACCGACACACAGCGGCTGGCAGCAGAGCAGGCTATTACCCTGCAGGAACTGACCCGGCTGGCTGAGAAAAAACCGTCACGCCCGAAACCGCCGGCTTATACCGTGCAGGTGTTCCGCGGCAGTGACATGCAAAAGGTGGTTGAATAATGAGCGCTGATTTGATGTTCCGGCGTTGGGGACTGGGGCGCATGCTATGCGCTGTTGTGCTGGGGCTGGTCGTGACAACAGGCCAGGCTGCGCAGACGGCGCCCAAGGACGTGGTGATCGTTGAGCAGGGCACCCATCAGTTGCTGCGTGAACGTCTCAGCGTGTCGCGTATTGCGGTGGGTGATCCGGCGGTGGCTGATGTCAATGTGATCAACCGCAACGAATTGCTGGTGACCGGCAAGACCAAGGGCGTGACCAGCCTTTTGGTCTGGTACAAGGAAACCAAGCAGACTCGGGCCTATCGTCTGGTGATCAAGGACATCGAGAACCCGCTCAGCGGTCCGCAACCGCAGGATGGCGAACTCGGTCAGGCGCGTATCAGCAGCACGGAGCTGTCGGGCCAGTTGCCCAATCTTGAAGCTCATGGGCGGGCCATTCAGCAAGCTGGCGACGAGGCTGCCGACCGTTCGACGGTGGCTGTCGGCACGCAGGTGCTGACTGAAATCAAGATTGCTGAGCTGTCACGCAGCACGCTGCGCCAGTTCGGGTTTAATTTCCTGCTCAATCGACTGGACGGCACCATCGCGGTGACCCGGCCGGGGACCTTGAGCAGTGCCACGCTTACCCCATCGTCGACCAATGCCGATGGCAGTGCGGTGCCCAGCGCGGTCGAGCTGGCCAGCGCCTCCGGGTTTTTGCCGCTGAGCAACGCATTCAATATTGTGCTCGGTAATGCGACCAAGAACGTCTTGGGCTATCTGAGCATGCTTGAGAATCAGGGACTGGTCCGGACACTCGCGCAGCCCAGTCTGGTCGCCATGAGCGGGCAAACGGCAACCTTCCTGGCCGGTGGAGAATTCCCGATTCCGGTGTCGCAGGGTGGCACTGGCGGTATCAGCATTGAATACAAGGAATTCGGCGTGCGCCTGGCGTTGACGCCGACCGTGCTCGGGCCCAACCGGATTGCATTGAAGGTCGCCCCAGAAGTCAGCGAGCTGGACTTCTCGGCAGGTGTTGAAGTCAGCGGCACGTCGGTGCCGGCGCTGACCGTGCGGCGCACGGATACCATGGTCGAGCTAGGTGATGGCGAGAGCTTCGTGATCAGCGGGCTGATCAGTCGCAACATGACCACCAGTGTCGACAAGGTGCCGTTCATTGGCTCGGTCCCGATTCTGGGGGCATTCTTCAAGTCCAGTCGCTATGACCGGGATGAGCGTGAGTTGATCATGGTGGTAACCCCGCACCTGGTTCAGCCGCTTAAGGCCGGCGCTCAGGTGCCGGATTTGCCTGGCGAGGAATACGACGGTTACAAGCCGGATTCTTTTGATTTGATCTTTGGTGAAACGGGGCGCTTCAAAACCGGGTACAGCCGATGAAGAGCCAAGCTGCGGTCATCGCGTCAGACCCGGTTTATCTCACCTGGCTCAAGGAAACGCTGGGTGCCAGCGTGGAACTGCACTGGATACGCCCGGATGATTCCTCGGAGCCGGTGAGTGCTCAACTGCTCGGTATCGATCGGTTGGAAATAGCTTTTGTTGAAGCCGATCCGCAGATTGGGAGTGGTTTGCTCGAAGAGTTGACCGACACCCAGCCCGGTGTTGTGGTGGTCGCCATAGGCGCAGACAGCCCAACCGAAGCTGTGATCGAGGCGATGCGTGCCGGCGCGCGTGATTTCTTTGTCATGGGGCGCGATGACGGACAGCTTGCCGAGCGCCTGCGTAAACTGATGCGCAAATCCGCCACCCAGCAGGGCGGTTCGGAGCGTAACGGTCGGCTGTATTCGATACATTCGGCCACCGGTGGCCCGGCGCTGGCCTGGACAGCCGAGCATCTGGCTCTGGCCATGCTGGAAAATTGCCGCGCGGGCGAGCGTGTTCTGGTCATTGATCTGGCCACACCGCATGGTGCGTCGCTGGTGTTCATGAACATCGCCCAGACCTATTCGCTGCTTGATGCGGTGGCCGATGTACACCGTTGCGATCAGACCCTGATCGATACCGCTTTCGCCAAGCATCCTTCCGGAGTCAACGTACTGACCATGCCGGAAGATCTGGTCGAGCCGCTGGAGTTCGATGATGTGGACTTTCTGGCGTTGCTGGATGTGCTGGCACGCCACTTTCACAGCATTGTGCTGTGCACTGCGGCCAACCTTCCGTTGCGCACCCAGGCCGGCATACTCGCGCGTGCCCACGCCAGCTTCATGATCAGTGACGGCAGCATTCTCAATAGCCGCGCCAACAAACATCTGCTCAAGGCGTTGCAGCTGGAAGATTGCCCGCTCGACCGGCTCGGTCTGGTGGTCGATAGCGACGGCATTGCGCGCGGATTGGATGCGCGGAATCTGGCCCAGTTGGTCGAGTTGCCACTGTGGGCGGAAATGCCGGTGAACTACCAGACCCGGCTGCAGGCCATGAACGCCGGTGATGCGCTGTACAAACTGGCCCCCAAAGATGGTTACTGCACAGCCATGCGTGATCTGGCCAAGCGCCTGACGCGCCAGGACATCAAGACCCTGGGGCAGCACAACGAGCGGCGCGGGCTGTTGCAGAGGGTGTTCGGTTGATATGGAAAGCCAGACCGGTTTCCGGCTCTCGGACCAGTATTTGCAGCTCAAGAGCCGTCTGCATCGCCACCTGATCGGTCAGATCGAGGAGCGTGACCTGCAGATTGCCGACTGGCCGCGCAGCAAATTACGCCAGTTTGTTGATGAGCATGTGCGTCGCTATGTGGTCGATCAGCGCCTGCCGGTGAATACCCGCGAGGCCAGCGGCCTGGCCCAGGATGTCGAAGATGAACTGATTGGCTTCGGTCCGCTGCAGGCGCTGGTAGACGATGAAAGCATTGCCGACATCGTGGTCAACGGGCCCGACCGGGTCTTTGTCGAGCGCGATGGCAAGCTGTCAACGGCCCCGGTACGGTTCGCTGACAATGCCCATGTCACCCGCATCGTGCAGCGCATACTCGCGCCGATCGGCCGTCGCATTGATGAATCCAATCCCATGGTTGATGCGCGCTTGCCGGATGGCAGTCGCGTCAATGCCATCATCCCGCCAGTGGCGCTGGATGGCCCATGCGTGTCGATTCGAAAGTTTCGTCGTCATCCCTTGAGCGCGGATGATCTGGTCCGCTATGGCTCGGTCAGCCGCGAGATACTCGACTTTCTCAGTGGCGCAGTGGCAGATCGTCGCAGCCTGATCGTGGTCGGCGGCACGGGTTCAGGGAAAACCACATTCCTGAACCTGCTGAGTCAGTGGATCCCACGCGCCGAGCGGGTCATTACGATTGAAGACGCTGCCGAACTGCGGCTGGAAAATGAGCACGTGGTCCGGCTGGAAACTCGTCCGGCCAACTTCGAGGGCGGGGGCGAGATCAATGCCCGCGATCTGGTTCGCAACGCGCTGCGTATGCGTCCCGACCGCATTGTGCTCGGCGAGGTTCGCGGCGATGAGGTGCTCGATATGCTGCAGGCTATGAATACCGGGCATGAGGGGTCCATGACAACCCTGCATGCCAACTCTCCGCGTGATGCGATACATCGGCTGGAACTGCTCGCCGGTTTTGCCGGTTTCAATGGTGATGAACGCACACTCGGGCGTCAGATCAGCAGTGCGCTGGATCTGCTGGTGCAGCTGGTGCGTCTGCCAGATGGGCGTCGACGTTTGACCGAGGTGTGTGAGTTGCGCATGGATGGCGACAGGCTGACCACCGTGCCGCTGTTCCGGCATGTCCTCGCCAGCGACACCTTCGAGCGCGTGTGATGGCGGTTGTCATCATGATGCTCTCAATCGTGCTGCTGCTGGTGGCGGCACTGCTGCTCTGGTCGGGCAGTCGCCAGGCCGGCCGCGTCGAGATTGATTGGCAGGCCCGCATCGTGGGCGATGTGCGCGCTGCGGCTGAGTCACAAGCCACCGGCGCAAGTGCGGGCGGTGGCAAGCACGCTGGCTGGTACGCGCGTCATTTGCAGCGTGCCGGACTCGACCCGGACTCCTCCGGGCCGATGCGCTGGATGATGGCGCTGGCCTTACTGGTAGTGGTGGTCACCGTCAGTGCTGGCGTGCTGCCCGGATTTGCCTGCCTGGCCTTGGTCAGTTGCGGCGCGTGGTTGTGGTTGATGAGTCGCATTGGCAAGCGGCGCGCAAAGATACTCGAGCAATTGCCGGACTTTGTTGAACATATGGGCCGCGCGCTTTCAGCGGGCAACAGTCTGGAAGAGGCGCTATACAGTGCAACGGCAGATGCCGAGCAACCCATACGTGGACTGTTCCTGAGCGTTGCCCGCCAGGTTCGCCTGGGTGCGCCAATCGAAGACATTCTGGATGAGGCAGCATTGATTCACGACGTCAACGATGTGGGCGTCATGGCCATGGCTGCGCGGGTCAACCGTCGCTACGGGGGCAGTTTGCGGCGCATTTTCAAAAGTTTGGTGCAAGCCATTCGCGAGCGCGATGCGGCCTCGCGCGAGCTGCGCGCACTGACTGCGGAGACACGCTTTTCAGCTATGGTTCTGGCCGTTGTTCCGATCGGGTTGAGCCTCTACATTCTGAGTCAGAATCCGGATTACTACGTCGAAATGTGGAATCAGCCGACCGGACGCATATTGCTGCTGCTGTCGGTGGCCCTGCAGGCCTGTGGGGTCTTGATGATCTGGCGCATGCTGCGCGTTGCCGAGAGGGAAGGCTGATGGCGGGCCCAATCTTGCTTGGTCTGGCCTGTGCTCTGGGCGTGCTCGGACTCTTTCTGGGCGGTTGGTGGTTGACCACCGTGCGCGAGACGCAGCGTGCTACGAAGCGCGTTAAAACCGATGTGCTGCGCGCCCAGCGGGATGATGATGATCGCTGGTGGGCCTTGTTTGCCGAGCCCGGACAGCGGGTTGACGCCTGGTTTGATGAAAATGGCGAGACTGATCGCCTACTGATACAGGCGGGTTTGCGCACTGGTCTGCAGCGCGGCGCGTACTTCGCGACTCAGGCGCTGCTGCCCATGGCTGGGGTTGGAGCGGTGGTCGTGGCCGTCTTGCTCGGTCGCTTGGAAGGCGCCGTGGGTGTCATCTTTGCTTTTGGTATCGCCTGTGGCTGTTTGTTGGCACCACGTTTCTGGTTGCGTCGGCGCGCCCAACGTCGCCAGGCACGGGTCAAAGCGGAGGTCGCCATGTTCATTCATCTGCTGGCTCTGCTGTTTGATGCCGGTTTGAGCCTGCGCCAGGCCCTGGCCAGTCTTGTCCGTGAAGGGCATGGCGTGTTGCCGGTGATCGGTCAGGAAATTCGCATTGTGCTGCGACAGCTGGAGGCTGGCGCTGACCCTGCCGAGGCGTTGCATGCCATGGGCAAGGGCCTGGATGTGGCCGAGCTCAACGCAGTGCTCGGGGTTTTGCGTCAGGTCGATCGATATGGTGGTGAGTTGCGTGAGCCGCTGATGGAGGCGCTTTCGGTGGTGGAAGAGCGGCGTCAGCTGAGTTTGCGTGAAAAGGTCAATGGACTTTCCGGGCGCATGACTGTGGTGATGGTGCTGTTCTTTTTCCCGGCCTTGCTGATCTTTGTGGCCGGGCCTGCCTTTCTGTCGATTGTCAGGGCGCTGGGCTCATGATGAGAGCACCGCGAATGCTGGCATTTGGCCTTTTGTGTGCAACTCTTTCGGGCTGCGCCGCTGTGCCCAACTCAGCCGAAGAGGCAGCCCTGCGCGAGCGTCCGGAACAACCGCGCATGCATGCTGAACTGGTCAGCACCATGCTGGCCAAAGGCCGCAACTATGCAGCGCTCGCCCATATCGAAGAACTCGAGCGTGAGGGCAAAACTGATAAAGATCAGTTGCGCCTGCTGCGCGCATCAGCCCAGTACCAGCTGGGCGAGATCAGCGCGTCCGAAGGTAACTATCGAGCGCTCACATCTACAGCCTATGCCGGCCAGGCCTGGCACGGTCTGGGGCTGATTGCGGCCCAGCGCAATCTGCGTGAAGCGGTGGGCTATTTCAACAATGCAGTGTCGGCCCGTCCAACCGACGCACAGATTCGCAATGACCTGGGTTACACCCTGATGCTGGCCGGCCGTCTGGTTGAGGCGCGTCATCATCTGGCCACGGCTGCTGAACTCATGTCTGGTGATGAGCAGGCCCAGAACAATCTGGTGCTGAGTTTTCTGCTTGAAGATCAGCAACAGGAAGCGCGCAAGCTGGCGCGCAGTTTCCGCATCAACGACGACAGTTTTCGCCAACTGCAGGCGGAAAGTCGAGTGATTCAGCGCCTGATGGCACAACGTGCCCCCGAATTTGAACAACCGCTGGCCGAATCGGCCAAGGAGAAGTCGCATGACAAGCAAGATGCTACTCAGCGCCAGTCTATTCCTGGTTTGTACGGCAACCGTCGCTGAAAGTCCTCGGGTCGGTACCACGACCCAGCAGTGGCTTGACCTGCATAAATCCGGCACTCAGGCGCCGGCCGATGAACGTCCGCTGCAGGGTGAGGTGGCCAAGCGCAACTATGAGCGTTACCTCAAGAGTTTCGAAATCGAAATGCCCGCACAGTTCGAATCCGAGTCGATCGTTCGCTAGGGCGATGCTGTGATGTCGTCCCCAGCGCGCACAAGCTTACGTTCACGGCAACGCGGTGCAGCGGCCGTATTCGCTGCTGTGGCGATGATTGGCATGCTGATCGCCGCAGCATTCGCGATCGATCTTGCGCAGTTGTACGTGGCCAAGCGCCAGCTTCAGAACATGGCTAACCTGGCGGCGCTGGATGTGGCCCGCGCGGCGGGTGGCTGCCTGGCCCCGGATCAGGACCGTCAAGCCATGGCCAATAGCAGCGCGCTGGCCACGCTCAGTCGTATGGGAGGACAGAGTACCTGGCTACAGGGTGGCGGTGCCGTGCTCGGTGAAGTGGTGCTGGACGCCGGCAATGTTCGCTATTTCCAACCGACCCTGGTCGAGCAGAGTGGTCAGGCTTATGCATTCGAGGTGGCGCTGCAGCGCCCGTTGCCTCAAATGTTGATGCCGTTGCCGAACCTCAGCAATGATGGGGCGGTGATGCAGGCCAAGGCCTCATCGACCATGGCGCCCGCGGCCGCGTTCGCGGTGGGCTCGGCGCTACTCAGTGTCGATACCGCTGACGTACCTGTGCTCAATGCCTTGTTCTCGAGTCTGCTGGGCAGTCCGCTGTCACTGGACCTGCTCCACTATCAGGGGCTGGTTGGTTCTTCTGTCGAGTTGCTGGATGTGGCCGATGAAGTGGTCGGTGGGACGTTGCGGCAATTGTTAACCGAATCGACCAATGCGCCAGGCTTGCTCTCTGCGGTGGCCAACGTCTTGTTCGATGCTGGTGAAAACGTTGCCGCCGAGGCAATTGACTCCATAGCTGCCATCGTGCCGGACGAGAACATTATTCTGGGCGACGCTATTGGTGCGCCGAGCGCGTCGGAATTTGTCGGTGGTGTCGGCAGTCTGTCCATTGGTGCGCTGGACCTGGTCCGTTCGCTGGCTTTTCAATTGGGTGAGCCGGTGTTGTCTATTACGCCGGATATTACGATCCCGGGTTTGGTCGAAACGGAAATTGAGGTGGTGCTTGGGCAGCCGCCACAATCCGGGGCCGGGCCGGCACTGCAGGACGAATTGTTCAATTACAC
This sequence comes from Oceanococcus sp., assembly GCA_041619315.1. Taxonomy (GTDB): domain Bacteria; phylum Pseudomonadota; class Gammaproteobacteria; order Nevskiales; family Oceanococcaceae; genus Oceanococcus. The sequence goes on from JBFKEC010000010.1 coordinate 14,415, forward strand.
AACTTATGCGCAAACCTCGCAGGGTCAGGCAAATGTGTCTTTAGGGCTGCCCCTGTTGGGCGACATGCTGAATCTGGATATTGCCGTTGGTATTGCCGATGCGCGTGCCGAGTTGCTTGAAATTCGTTGCGCGGGTGCCTCGCGCAAGCAGCATGAGGTGGATATCGGTGTGGCGACCTCCGCACTGACCCTGGCGGTGAACAACGGGCTGGACAATCCTTTGCTGGAACTCAATGGGGAGTTGTTGCGCGAAGTGCCAGGGCTGGGTCCTGCGCTCGGGGCAGTAAGCTTTTTGCTCAACGCTCTTCTGGGTGTGGAAGTGGACCTGGCGGTGTGCCTCAACACCTCTCAGCCCATTACTGTGGCGCCCAGCGATGCCGCTTTTCTGGAATTTACCGGGCCCTTTGGTCCGGATTATCTTGCAGAAAATACATTGCCTGCCGGCGGTGGCAACGTGGGCGGGTCCTTGGGCGGGGCGCTCAGTGATGTTGTGAACTCGACCCAGTTAGCGGTATGTCGGCTGGAGGCTGACGTTGCGGGACTCCCGCTCGGGGGGTTGCTAGCACCTCTGCTGACGCCAGCATTGTCGCTATTGACGGACTACGTACTCGGTCTGGTGGTGGATTCGCTGAATCCACTGCTCAGCGGTCCGGTGGACGACCTGCTGCTTGATCCTCTGCTGACCACGCTGGGTATCGATCTGGCCGGAGCCGAGGTCGTTGTGCGCGATGTTTACATGCCGCCACCGGCGTTGATCGCGACGCACTGATTTCCGCTGTTTGCGCAGTGGCGTCATACTGCGCGCGGGAATGTGAGAGAAGCACCATGCGAACGGGCTTGCCAGCAACTGCAGCCATGATCTTGCTGTGCCTGTGTCTGACTGGGATGGTTAACAGCTGGACGGATTCAGGGCGCGGCTATTCAGCCACTTTGATCGACAACGTTGCATTGCGCTTGTCCCGTGGCGAGCAAACCGGCTTTGTGGATTTGTTGCGTGACCAGCGCCCGAATGGTGCCTGGCGCGTGCTGCTGCATGACCGTGATGGTGGTCTGGTGGCCAGTTGGCCGCGTCCTTTGCCGTCGTCCTGGGGGCTGCTCGCGGCGCCGCTCGAGCATGTGCGCGGCGTGCTCACCGATGTGCTGACCCGATCCCGCCACTGGAGCGTGGATGACGGCGGTCAACAACTGGGTGAACTGACGGTCTATCAACTGCGCGGTCTGCTTGGTCTGCCGGCAGCCGGCTGGTTGTACCTGCTCACCAGCATGCTGGCGCTGGGTGCCTTGCTGGGGCTGGCTCAGCAATCCAGAGTGTCTTCGGCCACAAGCGTGCGCATCGCGCCGCAAGTCAACGACAAGCCGAGCACCTTCGAGCGCCTGGGCCTGCGTTTGGGTGAGGGCCTCAGCGGTCTGGAGTTGGGTTTGCTGATGACCAATGCCGACGGGCAGGTGGTTTACATGAACGGCGCAGCTCAGCGATTGACCGGATGGGCGTTGAAAGATGCTCGCCAACTTCCGGTGCTGTCGGTGCTGCGACCGGATACCTCTGACGCGGCCATGCCCGCACCGGACAGCTGGTTTGGTGATCAGCGCGGGTCAGCGCGACACGAATGGCAACTGGCAGGGCGCAGCGGCAAAGGGGTATGGGTGGATGTGCAGCGCCTGCCGCTGGAGCGCCACAATGGGCAGCCGGGTGTGATTCTTCTGGTACTGCGCGACATCGCGCGTGAGCGCCAGCGCATCAACAGTTTGCAGCGTGAGGCTCAGCTCGCAAGTCGGACGTTGGATTTCATCGCCGATGGTGTGGCCGTGTGCGACCGGTTCGGGCGGATTCGCTGGGGCAATGTGCCCTTGCAACGCATGTTTGATTATGCGGCTGATGAATTGAACGGGATGACGCTGGCCAAGTTGCTGCCGGTGCCGTTCCTCAATGAACCAGATATAGGCCTGCAGCAATATGTCGAGGGGCGCGATGATCAGCCGCCGGCGGTGGTCGGCTGGCGCAAGGACGCGAGCACCGTGCCGGTCGACTTGCAGGTGCGCGAGTTGTTTGATGACAGCTACGCGTATTTGTTGCTGATGCGCAGCCGCAGCGAGCGTCAGGAGCGTGACAATCTTGTGCTACGCCTGACCCACCTGCAGAAGCATGGTGGCGTGGCCTGGCTGGAGATCGATTCCGACACGCTCTACATCAATGACAGCAATGAGCTGGCCCGCACGTGGCTGGGCCAGGACCGAGAGCGCCTGCGCCGCATGACATTGATGCATTTGCTACCGGTGGCCCAGCGCAAGCAATTGGAGGTTGAACTCAAGGCGCTACGCGAGGGCCGCTCCGAGCGTCTGGATTACGACATGCAATGGCGTGATCGCAGTGGGGTAACCCGCGCGGTGCGTTTGAGCTTGCTCTATTCCGCCGAGGAGGAGCCGCCCAGATTACTGGCGTGGGCTACGCTGCGGTTCAGTCCAGACTGACCGCGAGCATGTCGCAGGCACAGCGGTGCAGGACCGTATCCTCAGCGTGATTGAACAGGGCTGAAAGGCCGCTGCGACAATGGTTGCCAACCACCACCAGATCAACGCCGCCCTGCTGTATGCGTGTTTCCAGCTCGGTGGTGAGGTCGCCATTGACCACGCTGGCACTGGCCGGATTGAGGGCGAAATCTTCGGTCAGCTGGCTAACGAAAGCGCGGGCCTGATTTTCCAGTTCTTCGGCGATTGGAATCGGTGCCGTGAGCATGGCGTCTTCGGTGCCGGTCAAGGGCACGTATTCAACCACATGCAGCAGTCGCAGTTCGGCGCCGAATTGCTCGGCCAGCGCTTTGGCCCGCGTGACCACCCGGCGACTGTTGTCGTTCAGGGCCACCAGGCACAGTATCGATTGATACACGATTTTCCTCCGGATGCTGCCATGTGTCATCAAGGACGCATGCCCTATAATAGCGCAGCTTTCTGGCCGCCCGAATGTTTCGTGGCGGTCTTTTTCGGGATGGAAAATGTTGCAACGCAATAAATCACTCAGGCTTGTCCGTGATGCGCTCAGCAGTGGCTTGCGCCTTGGTCAGACGGCCGGGGTCGTGAGTCGCACCGGGGTCAACTGGCTGCTCGGGCAGCGACCGCCAGCACCCGTGTTGCTGCGCCAGACCTTCGAGCAGCTCGGAGCTACCTACATCAAGCTGGGACAGTTCGTGGCCAGTGCCCCGTCACTGTTTCCGCGCGAATACGTGGAAGCCTTCCAGGGTTGTCTGGACGATGTGCCGTGTTTGCCGTTCGAATATATCCGCAAGACCCTGCAGGACGAATTTGACCAGCCTCTGGATCAGATCTTCAGTCACATCGACGAGAAGCCTCTGGCCTCAGCATCAATCGCCCAGGTTCATGCCGCCACCCTGGTCAGTGGCGAGGATGTGGTGATCAAGGTTCAGAAGCCCGGTGTCGAGACCGTGCTGGCCACCGATTTCAACGTGCTGTACGCCTCTGCGCGTGTGCTCGAACGTCTGGTGCCGGGAGCCGATCGGGCCTCGTTGGGTGACATCATCGGTGATGTGCAGGCCACCATGCTGAAGGAATGTGATTTTCTGGCCGAAGCCAACAACATCGAGATATTCCGCGAGTTTTTGCGCGATTCGGGCAATCAGTTTGCGCTCGCGCCCAAGGTCTACCATCACGCGACCACCCGTCGTGTACTGACCATGGAGCGTTTTTACGGGGTGCCGTTTACGGATCTGGAGTCGATTCGCAAGTACTCGCCGCAGCCCGAATTCACCTTGATCAATGCGCTCAACACCTGGATGGATTCACTGGTGCGCTGCCAATTCTTCCATGCCGATGTGCACGCCGGCAATCTCATGGTGCTGGAAGATGGCCGCGTCGGTTTCATTGATTTCGGCATCGTCGGTCATATCCGCAAGGAAACCTGGCAGGCCCTGATCGATTTCATGCAGGGCCGTGCGAGTGGCAACTACCTGCTCATGGCGCAATGCATGCTGACCATTGGCGTGACCCCGGACGACATCAATGTGAATGATCTGGCTCGCGATCTGCGCGATCTGATTGAATCGGCACAGAACATGATCGAAGGGCCTCTGGAGCAAAACGTGGATGTCGACGAGGCTGAACGTTTCATGTTGTCGATCGTCGATCTTGGCCGCAAACACGGGGTGCGTTTTCCCAAGGAATTCGCCTTGCTGCTCAAACAATTGCTGTATTTCGATCGTTACATACAGCTGCTTGCGCCGGACCTGTCACCGTTTGATGACTCGCGTATCCAGTTGATCCACTAATCGCCGCGCGAGCCGCTAAGGCTCGCGTGCTGCGCTATTCGGCGGTGAAGTTCAGCGTTGTGCTTTGCCCGGCGCTCACGCTGGCGGTATCGCTCGCCACAAAGGTGATGCCGTCGAAGCGCAACGGATCATCCAGATCAGCGTTGCAGGTCAGTGCCACGGTGTAGTCGCCGGCCGGCAGAAAGGCCGCGACATAATCGGCGTTCACAGTGTCACGACTGACCAGTGCGGTGGTCAGTGGATCGGGCAGCGAGCCGTCTATCTCTTCGGGCACGATGTCCGCGCCGGAAAACACATACACCACCCGTCCCAGAGACGGGTCGTTGTCGTCGTCACAGCCGCTTTCGCTGAGCAGTTCATCCTCGACGTTACCCGAGATGGTGCCGGCCTCGGTATCTTCGATCAGGCGCATGCGCGGATAGATGATCCGGTCGCCCGCGCTGCTGGAGTCGAGCAGCAGCGAGCTGCGCAAGTCCAGGTGCAGGGTCATGCTGGTGTCGTCATCTTCCTTGATGCTGAAGTCGGTCGCCGCAGCCAGGCTGCTGCCGGCGTTGAGGGTCAGCGACACTTCACTGCCGTCATTGAAAACCAGGTACGAATCCAGGGTGTCCGATTCGGCTTCGAGCAGCAGGGTCGCGCGGGTATAGCTGCCCGTGGTCAGTTCTTCGCTGCTGATCAGCCCGCGTGTGCGGCCCCGGCTCAGATTGACCGCGTCAATTTCCAGGTCGTCCAGATCAATATCCTGCGTGGTGCCATCTTCACGGGTCAGGCGCAGGGTTTGAATGCGCAGAATCGCGGATTCGACATCCTCAGGCGGGGTGGCGCTGATGTCGAAACTGACCGCACCTTCGCAGCCGACGAGCGCAGACAGGGCGAAAACAGGGGCAAGGCGTAGGCAGTTCAGAGACATGGCTGTGTTCAGTTTGAGGATGCAGGGGCGGTGTGATCCTGCACCACCAGCGCACCGTTGCGCCACTCCCACGACTCCACGATGGCGTCGGTGTCAAAGTGCTGGTGCAGAAATTGGCTCAGGCGGGCGGGTTGAGCGCTGGACGCGAATCGATGTGGTGCGCCGCTGGATGGGCCGTTCCACAGGCGTTTCACCTGACGGGCGACGGCAGGGGCTGGATCAATAATGTGCATTGCGGGGCCGACCACACGACGGATGGCGTCGTGCGCCAGTGGGTAATGGGTGCAGCCCAGAACCAGAGTGTCTGCACCGCGCGCCAACATCGGCTCAAGCTCGCGGTGCAGCCGTGCATCCAGGTCATCGGCGCCGCATTCTATGGCTTCAGCCAACCCGGGGCAGTCGCTGGCCACGATCTCGACATGGCCAGCAAAGCGCACTGCGGTGTTGCGCAGCAGAGCCCCTTGCAGGGTGCCGCGAGTTGCCATCAGCCCCACCACCCCGCTGCGCGTGTGCAGGGCCGCCGGCTTGACCGCCGGCTCCATGCCCACAAACGCAAGCTGCGGAAAGCTCTGGCGCAGATGTTCCAGGGCCGCAGCCGAGGCGGTGTTGCATGCGACCACGATCAGCTCGGCGCCCTGCTCGCGCAGGGCTTGAGTGGCAGCCGTGCAGAGCTTGCGGATGCTCGCGTGGGTGCGTGGGCCGTAGGGCAGGTTGGCCTGGTCGGCGAGGTAAATGCAGGGCAGTTCCGGCGCCAGTTGGCGAATGGCCGACCAAACGGTCAGTCCGCCTAGCCCTGAGTCAAGAATGCCAACGCAAGCCAATCGTGTGGTCCGATTAAAGCAGAGCGAGCCAGTCGTACTTGGGCGTACTTACGGCCAGGAAGTGGGGGTTCAGCAATTCTTCCTTGGTGTTGTAAAGCAACGCCTTGCCGTCGGTCTTGATGACCGCGCCGCCGGCCGCTTCGAGCACGCACTGGCCGGCAGCCGTGTCCCATTCCGAAGTCAGGCCCAGGCGCGGATAGAAATCCGCACTGCCCTCAGCAATCAGGCAAAACTTGAGTGAACTGCCAGCCGACACCGGCTCGTGCGGCGGAACCTTGCTCAGCAGGGCATCGACTTCGGGGGCGCGGTGGCTGCGGCTGACCAAGACCTTCCAGTCAGTCTGCGGCAGTGCGCGGCAGCGAATCTGTTCAATCTGGCCATTCTCATCACGTTTGAATGCGCCGTTTTTGCTGCCCCAGTAGGCGGTGCCCAGAGCCGGAGCCAGCACCACCGAGCGGATGGCTTTGCCATTTTCAATCAGCGCAATGTTGACGGTGAATTCGCCGTTACGCTTGATGAACTCCTTGGTCCCGTCGAGCGGATCGACCAGCCAGTATGCGTGCCAACCCTGACGCACACCGTATTCCGGTAAGCCGCCTTCTTCGGACAGTACGGGAATGTCCGGGGTGAGGGAGGACAACCCTTCCATGATGACCTTGTGAGCAGCCAGATCGGCCTGGGTCAGCGGTGATTTGTCGTCTTTGTGTTCGACTTCGATCGCGCCCTCATAGATTTTCATGATGGCATCGCCAGCCCTCTCGGCCAGGGTCAGCAGGGTTTCGATCTTGGGGTAGTCCATAGGTTTTTGCGCGCAACAGGGCGCGTCATCATTGAGCCAAAGGCGCTGATCTTCTCATACCTGGCGAGCGTGCACAGGTCCGATGAGACGAGGTTGCCCGCACGCCGCTACCATAGCGCCATGAATGACACGCTTGACTGGGATCGCATCGACACCGTGTTGCTGGACATGGATGGGACGGTGCTGGATCTGGCTTTTGACAATTACTTCTGGCTGACACACCTGCCGGCCACCTGGGGCGCGGCACGAGGGCTCAACCCGGAGCAGGCCATGGAGCAGTTGATGCCGCATTTCATGGGCCTGCGCGGCAGTTTGCGCTGGTACTGCCTGGATCATTGGAGTGAGCTTTTAGAGCTGGATATTGTTCAGCTCAAGCAGGATTGCCGCGACATGATTCGTTTTCTGCCCGGTGCAGAAGCCTTTCTGAATCAGGTCAAGGTATCGGGCCGGCGCCTGCTGCTGGTCACCAATGCCCATCCGGATGCGCTGGCGCTGAAACAGCAGCAGTGCCCGATCCGTGATTATTTCGAGGCCATGCATAGCACGCACAGCTGGGGGCGACCCAAGGAAGATGCGGAATTCTGGCGCGCATTTGCGCAGGATTGTGAGGTCGACCTGCAGCGCAGCTTGTTTGTGGATGACAGTGAAGCGGTACTGCGCGGTGCCGTCGCCGGTGGTGTCAGTCAGGTCTGCGGCATACTCGCGCCTGACACCTCAACCCCGCCGCGTCAGCCGTTTGGTGACTGGCCGCATGTGCACGGCCTTGGGGAACTGAGCGTGCGCTAGGTGCGCTGCGCTGACTGAATGGCCTTAGCGGCGACGTGCGCCGCCACCACCACCGCCACCGGAGCGGCGACGTCCGCTGCCGCTGCCGCCGCGTCCCCCGCGATCGTTGCTGCTGGGACGTTTCTTGCGCTTGCTCGGGGCCAGTTCGACCGGTTTTAGCCAGTCCGGATCGGGATGATCGGCGCTGAGCTTGTAGCCGACATACTTCTCGATGTCGGGCAGGGAATACACATAGCGTTCGCAGCAGAATGAAATGGCATCGCCATCTTCGCCGGCGCGCGCTGTCCGCCCAATGCGGTGGACATAGTCCTCGGCATCTTGCGGCAAGTCGTAGTTGATCACGTGGCTGACGCGCGGCACGTGGAGGCCCCGGGCGGCGACGTCGGTGGCGACCAGCAGCGGAAGCTTGTCCTCGCGAAAATCCTGCAGCAAGCGTTCGCGCTTGTTCTGCGGTACGTCACCGGACAGGGCGCCAACCTGGTATCCAGCCCGTTCCAGCATGTCGGTGACATCCTCGGCGGCGCGCCGGGTGTTTACGAACAACATGGTGCGGTGTGGCTCATGGGTCTTGAGCAGATGCAGCAGCAGCCAGATCTTGTCGCGGCTTTCGACATGGTAGAGCTGTTCGCGCACGCGCTCTGCGGTGACGCTATCCGTTTCTGTCTTGATCCATTCCGGTTCGCCCAGGTTTTCGTAGGCCAGTTCCATGACCTTCTGCGACAGCGTGGCCGAAAACAGCAGATTGAGGCGCTTGTCCGGCGGCGGCATGCGGTTGAACAGAAAACGGATGTCCTTGATGAAGCCCAGATCGAACATGCGATCGGCTTCATCCAGAACCGCCACTTCCAGCGCCTTGAGATCGTAGTTGTGCTGCTTGTGATAATCGATCAGGCGGCCAGGGGTGCCGATCAGCAGGTCAACGCCGTCAATTACGGCCTGCTGTTGAGTCTTGTAGGCGGTGCCGCCATAAACCACGGTGTAGGTGATGCCGGTTTTTTCGCACAGAGGCTTGGCGTCGGCAGCAATTTGTTGCGCCAGTTCGCGGGTCGGTGCAACCACCAGAGCGCGCGGCTGATTGGCGCGCCGTCCTTCGGGGCCCGGACCTTGCATGAGCCGATTGAGGGTCGCCAGCAGGAAGGCCGCGGTCTTGCCGGTGCCAGTCTGAGCCTGGCCCGCGACATTGCGTCCAGCCAGGGCAAGCGGCAGGGTTTGCGCCTGGATCGGGGTGCAATATTCCAGGCCCACCTCGGCCAGACCGGCCTTGAGCTGCGAGTGCAGGTCGAGACTGTCCAGGCGGACATCGGTGAGATGGGTCGGTTTAGTCATTTTTGAGTGCTTGCATTTGATAGAAGTTTGGGTCGACAATAGCCGGAACGCGAATCGCGTTGCGCATGCCTCAGTTGCATGACCGCGCCCAGTGCTTGAAACAGAGCATGTGGATCGAAGCCATTCGCAATCATAGCAGGCGATACCACTGTACTTCTCCGTCCGTTGGTGATTCCGCGCGGAAGGTTCGGGTAACGAGCTGAATAGATTCCTTTTCCCACTCCGTTCAGACCTTTTTCCGGTCGGGAAATCCTAAGTTCCGTGTCAAGCCGTAATCCATGTTGCGGAACTTAATCTATTGAATATTCAAGATTCTTATTGACAAGGATAAGCAAAATGAGCGACCTGATTGTCAAACTCACAGACGCAAATTTCGAAGCCGAAGTGATCAATTCGGACGTCCCAGTCCTGGTGGATTTCTGGGCGGAATGGTGCGGCCCTTGCCGCATGATCGCGCCGATTCTGGAAGAACTGGCGCCGGAATATGAAGGCAAGCTGAAAATCGGCAAGCTGAATATCGATGAAAACCAGGACAAGACCGCACAGTTCGGCGTGCGTGGCATTCCCACGTTGCTGCTGTTCAAGGGCGGTGAAGTTGCTGGTACCCAGGTTGGCGCAGTGTCCAAGGCACAGCTCGCTCAATTTGTGGATTCCACAATTTAATCAAGCAGGATTTGATGGTGTCGAACGAAACCTCTGAAGACGTGGTGGCAGCGCCCGTAGCGGATAGCCCCGCTTCATCGGACAGCGCATCTGCGGATGCGCCCAAACCCAAAACCGTGCGCAAGCCACGCAAGCCCAAAAAGGCTGCAGCGGACGAATCGGCTGCCGCCAGTACGGCGCCAGCGCCAGCCAGCGCCCCAGCTGCTGATAAGGCTGCCGGTGAAAAGGCCGGTGGTAAGGCAAGCGACAAGGCCAAGGCTAGCGCAGCAGCAGAGCCTGCAGCGGCGTCGAATGCGCAGGGTGGTGGCGAAGAGCGCAACCAGGGCCAAGGTGGCGGCGATACCAACGACGGCGACAACGATCGTGGTAACAACACGCGCAGCAATAACAGCAACAACAATAATAATAATCGTCAGCGTGGCCGTAATCGGCGCAACAATCGCAACAGCCGCGGTGGCGGTGGTGGTGGCGGTGGTAACGGCAATGGAAATGGCAATGGCGGCAGTGACAATGACCCGCGCTATGTCATCAATGAAGAGTTGCCGGTTATTGATCTTGTCGAACTTAAGCGCAAGCGTGGCGAAGATTTGCTGGCCATCGCGCATGAGTTGCAAATCGACAATATTTCTCGCATCAAGAAGCAGGATCTAGTCTTCCAGCTGCTGAAAGGCTTTGCCCGTGTCGGTCATCAGATCGACGTCACCGGGGTGTTGGAAATCCTTTCCGATGGTTACGGCTTTTTGCGTAACACCGATGATTCCTACGATTCCGGCCCGGACGACATTTATGTTTCGCCCAGCCAGATTCGACGTTTCTCATTGCGTACAGGCGATACCATCACCGGGTCGATTCGGCCGCCCAAAACCGGTGAGCGTTATTTCGCGCTGCTCAAGGTTGATTCCATTAACTTCGAGCCGCCTGAAAATTCGCGCAGCAAGGTGCCGTTCGAAAATCTCACGCCGCTGTTTCCGAATGAGCGCATTCGGATGGAGCAGGGCAACGGTTCAACCGAAGACATCACCGCGCGTATCGTTGATCTGTGCGCGCCAATCGGTGGAGGTCAGCGTGGCTTGATTGTGGCGCCGCCGAAAGCCGGTAAGACCATGCTGCTGCAGAATATCGCGCAGAGCATTGCCAACAATTACCCGGATCACTTCCTGCTCGTTCTGCTGATTGACGAACGTCCCGAGGAAGTCACCGACATGCAGCGCACGGTGCGTGGTGAGGTGCTGTCGTCGACCTTCGATCAGCCCGCTCAGCGCCATGTGCAAGTGGCCGAAATGGTGATTGAAAAGGCTAAGCGTCTGGTTGAGCACAAGCGTGATGTGGTCATCCTGCTCGACTCCATCACTCGTCTCGCTCGCGCCTACAACACCGTGGCACCGTCTTCGGGCAAGGTGCTGTCGGGTGGTGTGGATGCCAATGCGCTGCAGAAGCCCAAGCGCTTCTTCGGGGCTGCCCGTAACATCGAGGAAGGCGGCAGTCTGACCATCATCGCCACCGCTCTGGTTGATACCGGTTCGCGCATGGATGAGGTGATCTACGAAGAGTTCAAGGGCACCGGCAACATGGAGTTGCATCTGGATCGTCGTATTGCGGAAAAACGCACATTCCCGGCGATCAATATCAACCGTTCCGGTACCCGTCGCGAAGAGCTCATCACTGATCCGACCGAGCTGCAGAGAGTGTGGATTTTGCGCAAGCTTCTGCATTCGATGGATGAGGTTGCAGCGATCGAGTTGTTGCTGGATCGCATGAAACAGACCAAGACCAACAGTGATTTCTTTGCTGCAATGAAGCGCAACTAGACATCAGGTGACTGCAAAAGCCCGGCTTGGCCGGGCTTTTTTGTGCCCGGTGCTAAAGTTCTTATGGCTGACAAGGAGATGATCATGGACGTGCTGGTTCGTGCGTTACTGGTGCTTACAGGCGTGATTTTGAGCCTGTCCGTGCAGGCAGCGGACACCGGGCTTGATCAGCGCCTGCGCGCGCGCCTAGCCAATCCTGCGCCGCAAGCCGCGTTCAGTGCAGGGGGCGAGCGCTTGCATGCCACGACCGCGCTCAAGCGTTTCTATCTTGAGCGGCTGTACCAGCCCGTGTGGGTTGCCGGGGAGGGGTTTTCTGAAGCCGGGCGCGAGATGCTTGAGGTGCTAGGCCATGCCAGTGCTCATGGGCTGCGGGCGGAGGATTACCATCTGGCTGCATTGCGTCGTTTGAGCGCGGAGCCGTTTGTGCAGCCCGGTCAGGCCGCGGATGCGGAACTGCTGATGGCCGACGGCGCACTGCTGTTTGCCAGCCATCTGGTGGCCGGGCGGGTCAATCCGGCCTCGATCGATCCGGAGTGGTTTGCCGACATGCGCGGCACCGATGTGGTTGCGGCCCTGTCCCGCGCCGTGGATGAGCG
>JBFKEC010000011.1:0-25894 GCA_041619315.1 Oceanococcus sp.
AAAACCCTGCGCAATGCGCTGGGCCGCCTGTTCAGCGCCGAGCAGCTGGAAGCTCACGGCCTGGACCCTAAACTGCGCCCGGAAAACCTTGAGCCCGCCCAGTTTCTTGCCCTTGCGCAGAGCCTGGATGCGCGCGACAGCGACTAGGGCTTAGCGCTCAGTCGGGTGTCGCGCATCAGACTTTCCTGCGCCAGACTCGCAACCAAAACCCCATCACGGTTAAAGATCTGCCCCTGGGTTAGCCCTCGCGCACCCTGAGCTGACGGGCTGTGCATGCTGTAGAGCAGCCAGTCATCCAGGCGCACAGGGCGATGGAACCAAATCACGTGATCCAGGGTGGCCGCAACCACATGGCGCTCAACCCAGCTCATGGCATGCGGGCGCATGGCCGTGCCGAGAAAGTTGAAATCCGACGCATAGGCGAGCACCGACTGATGCAGACACGGATCGTCCGGCAACGGGCCCGCAGCGCGAAACCAGATCTGCTGCTGCGCTGGCAATTTGCTCAAGCGAAACGGGTTGCACGGTTCCACCGGTTTGAACTCGATCGCCAGTTCTTGCTGATAACCCGGCTTGAGCGGCTCCGGGCAGTCCACAAGCCATTGCTTGCGCAGTTCCGACTCCAGTTCCAGATCTTCCGGCGGTGGCACATCAGGCATCTGATCCTGATGCTCGTAGCCCGGCTCGGGCTGCTGGAACGACGCCATCATGCTGAAGATAGGACGCCCGTGCTGAATCGCATGCACCCGACGCACGGCAAAAGTGCGCCCATCGCGAATGCGTTCCACGTCGTACACGATCGGCGCCTCCATATCGCCGGGGCGCACGAAATAAGCATGCACAGAATGCGCATGACCGTGCTCGACCGTACGACTGGCCGCAACCAGTGCCTGGCCCAGCACCTGGCCGCCGAAAACACTGCGCCCACCGAGATTGCGGCTCTGCCCGCGGAACAGGTGTTGTTCCAGACGCTCCATCTCGAGCACTTCAATCAAATCTTTCAATGCGGCATTCATTGCCAGTCCTTGTCACGCTGCCAACCGCGCCAACCACATACGCCAGGATCAGTGCGGGGGTCGATGCGTCGGAAAAATTGTGGGATAGTCGATCCTGACGGGATCGCATGTGGGGTAATTTTGCCAAATCCCGGCACCTCGCGCCCTGTATCCCCGCGTTAGAGAACCAATCAATGTCAAAAACAGAAGCCTTGATCGTGGATGATTCCATGTCGGCACGCTTTGCACTGAGTCGCAGTCTTGCTCCGCACGACATGAACATCGTGCAGGCCAAGACCGGTGAAGAGGGCGTAGAAATCGCCAGCCAAGGGGGATTTGGCGTGATCTTCATGGATCATGTCCTGCCGGGCATGGACGGCCTGCAAGCCATGGAACAGATTCGCGCCCTGCCGAATCATCAGCACACCCCGATCATTATGTGCACGTCCAATGACACCCAGGACTATGTCGATGACGCGCTCGCCCGTGGCGCTACAGATGTATTGAGCAAGCCGCCCGACACCGAAGCGCTGAACCAGTTGCTGGCCCGCCATGTGAGCGCAGCGCCTGCAGCCGTGTCACCCGAACTTTCACAAATTGAACAAGCTGCACCGGCAGTGGAGACCCCAGATATGAGCGACGACACCAAATTGCAAGCCATTGATGAACGCCTGGATCGTCTCGAAGCCATGCTGCAACGTCTGGAACAAAATATGGAACAGATGGACAATCGCACCCGCGCGGTGGCCCGCGCGATTGCCGACCAGGCCGGGCGCGATCTGTCCAACCGTTTGTTGCGCGCAGTGATCACGCTCAAGGGCGGCGCTGCAAAATAAGCGTGAATAACTCCGCTTCACTGCCCCGCTTCACGCTGGTGGCAGGCCTGGTCGCTGCCTGTTGTGTGATCTACTTGCTGCAAATGTCGGGGCAGAACTTTCTGCTCGCGAACTTTGCCTTATGGCCACCGGGCGAGCGCACGCTGCAATTCAGCACCGAAGGCCCCTGGCGCTATCCGGACTTCGCCGTATGGCAGCCACTGACTTACGCGTTTTTGCATGGCAGCCCGATGCATTTGCTGTTCAATATGTTTGGACTGTGGATGTTCGGCCGTCCGGTTGAGCAGGCCCTGGGCACAACACGCTTTGCGCTGTTTTACCTGGTGTGCGTGCTCGGCGCCGCTGCGGCGCAAATCGCGGTGGCCCATTACAGCGGCAATATTGTGCCCACCATCGGTGCCTCGGGCGGGGTACTTGGCCTGCTGCCGGCCTTTGCCATTCTGTTTCCACGCGCACGCATCCAGCTACTGTTTCCGCCGGTCAATCTGCGTGCGCCGGTTTTTGTGCTGTTGTACGGCGGCGCTGAACTGTTCTTCGGGGTGACCGGCACCTTGCCCGGCATCGCGCATTTCGCCCACCTTGGGGGCATGCTGTGCGGCGGCATCCTGCTGTTGTGGTGGCTCAGACCGCAGCGGCCTGAAAACCACTAGCGGGCTTTACATCGCCTCACGCCATTCACGGAATTTCTTTTCCAGAACCTGCCACGAACTGGGCTGACGGCTGTCCAGTTCAGTATCCAGCTGTTTGAGTGCGAGCACCCCACCGCGGTAGCCCTCGGCAACCAGTTCGCGCACATCGCGCCCATCGGTGCGGCTGTAGTCAGCCAGGTCCAGACTGATCACCACATCAGCGTCGCGCAGCTGGCTCTGGGTGGTGGTGTCAATCGCTATGTCCATCGCATTGAGAATCACATCGATGACATTCTGCGGTTTGTCGTAGCGACGCCCGCCATTGATATCCACCGCCATCAGCACCTCTGCGCCCATCGCCTTGAGCGGCGACAACGGGACGTTCTCGACCAAGCCACCGTCAACCAGCATGCGGCCCTGGTGCTGGGCCGGCACGAAGATACCGGGGATGGACGTTGATGCGACGATGGCATCAATCAAACGCCCTTCCTTAAGCACCACAGGCGTTCCGCTGTGGATGTCTGTAGCCAGCGCGGCAAACGGAATGGGCGAATCTTCCAGGCGCTTGTCGCCGACAAAGCGCGCGACCAGCTTGCCGATTTCACCGTTGCTGAGCAGGCCGTAGCGCGACAACGTCGCCGCGGCCATATCGACCCAGCGCAAGCCCATCGCGGCCTTGCGTAAATCATCCAAATCAACGCCAAAGGCATACAGACCACCGACCAGGGCACCAATACTCGTTCCGGTAATGAAATCCGGTCGCGTGTCATGCTCCTGCAGCGCGCGCAGCACGCCGATGTGCGCAGCACCACGCGCAGCACCACCACCCAGCGCGATTCCGAACGTGGGCCGCTCTCGTTGCGGCTGCGGGCCACTCATCGCGCACTGCGCGCGTTCGAAGGCGCGGGGGCAGCAGCCATTTCTGCCTGAACTTCAGGGCTGCGAATCCAGCCAAACCGGCTGGCCACGATACGCGCCATGGACTCAGCCAGCGGGCGCGAAGGGAAACCGGCGATCTGCAACTCGTAAACCGTGCCACTTTGCGCGGTGCGCGGCACCAACTGGGCATCAAACCCGGCCTGCTGCATCTCAAGCAGCGCGGCCTGACCATTGGCCTGGCGCGCAAAACGATTGATCGACAACACAAATCCGTGTTCGCCCGGAATCGGCTGATTGCCTTCAACACGCGGCCCCACATAACGCGCCCGGGCCGGCAGCGGAGCCGCGCTCAACTGACGCGCCGGCGGCGCGCTGTAGATCGGCAGCACGCCATGCGGCACTTCCAGATATTCCGGGTTGTACTTGATCAAACCTCGCTGTCCTTGGTCATTTTCGACCACCAGGAAAAACGGACCAACGCCCTTGGCGTGGGCATAGCGGTGCATGTCGATGTCGACAACCTTGAGCACCTGACGGTCAGCCAGAGAAAACCAGCGCGAACGCTCCGCCGTATACAGCCGCTGGCGCGGCTCCAGTCCTTCACCACGCACGACCACATCATGATTGAGCAGCTTGCGCGCTGCCGCATAGGTGTCCGCAAACACCACCTTGCCGTTGAACAGCAGGTGCTCCAGCCGGTTCAACTCGGAGTGGGCGCTGGCATCCTCAGCATAGACCCGGGTACAGTCATCCAGCACACCGGAAAACCAGGCGATGCCGTCGTTCACCACGAAATCACCGGTCAGTTTGCCGCGCCGGCCCTGATGCAGGGAATAATCCAGCGGCTCCGAAATCAGTGACGGCTTGTTTTTCCACAGAATGAAGCCATATGACTTAAGCACTTCATCTGCGCTGGGAAACTGGAACTCACGTCCGGGACGAAACTCGAAATTGCAGTCGACCTCGACGATCTGCGCATAGTCGGACAAACCATCGGCAACCGAGAACGAAGCGGCCTGCGCACTGCCGAACAGTCCTGACAGAACGAGAGACAATCCTGGAAAAATCAGCTTGGATAAACGCATAAGCGCAGTTTAACCGCAGCGACACGTATAAAATAGCCATTCAAACCACTCAGCCAGCAGCATGCTCAACGCCGACACCGAAATCGTCAATCTCAAGCGGGAAGTCATCGGCATTCTGGTCCCCGAAGGCCAGAAAGTCCGCCTCCCTTCCGGCACCCAATGCGGTATCACCCAAGCGTTGGGAGGCTCATTCACGATCTATATCGAAGGTCGTTTGTTCCGCATCAACGGCGAGGACGCCGATGCCTTGGGCAAACCGCAACCACCCAAAATCAGCCTGCCGGAAAATGCCGGCAACGCCGAGGTCGAAGACATTGTGTGGGAGCAGCTGCGCACCTGCTACGACCCGGAAATCCCGATTGACATCGTCGAGCTGGGTCTGGTGTACAAGTGCGAAGTGGAACCACTGGGTGACAATTCGCGCAAAGCCATGGTGCGCATGACGCTGACCGCGCCCGGATGCGGCATGGGGGACGTGCTGGTGGCCGACGTGCGCCATAAGCTCGAACAGATTCCGACCATCGACGAAACCGATGTCGAGCTGGTTTTCGACCCGCCCTGGAATCAGTCGATGATGAGCGAAGCGGCGCGCCTGCAAACCGGCATGTACTACTGAGTCCGACTCACCCTTGTTGCGACTTGCGTGCCCGCCGGACGGCGGCGGCGGTGTGCAATTCGTTGTGGTAATGCCACATCAAATTGGGCAACAGGCGGATTTTGTCTTCCACCGGCAAGCCGCGCCCGATGCGAATCAGCTGGCGGTAGAAATAACCCTGAGCCCCCATCACGAAGGTCATCTGTACGGCTTTTAGCGGACTGAATGGACTGAACCAACCCTTGCGCTGCATCAATTGCTGCTCGGGCGCGGGCACGCTGTCCAGCGCGCCCTCAAGCAGGGGCTGGACAAAATCGTTGGCCACGCAAAACGGCCGGCCCAGACCAATCATCTGACAAACCCCGGATTCAACCGCTTGCTCCATGGTTTCGCGTGAGCGAAATCCACCGGTAACCATCAGCGGCATCTTGGCCAGTTCGCGCACTTCCTCGGCATAACGCAGGAAGTAGGCTTCGCGCTGGCTGGTGCGTTCAAGCTGGCTCTGATCCACATTCTTGCGTGTGGTCACGCCAAGCAGGCGGGGTTGCTCGTAGTTGCCGCCAGAAATCTCCAACAGATCAATGCCTTCGTCATTGAGCATGGCGATGACCGCACGGCTGTCGTCAGGGCCAAAGCCGCCGCGCTGAAAATCTGCGGAATTGAGTTTCACCGACAGCGCAAAACGACTGCTCACGCTTTTACGAATGGCTCGCACGGCTTCGATCAGAAAACGCGCACGGTTCTCGATGCTGCCACCCCACTGATCGGTCCGGCGATTGGCCAGCGGCGACAGAAAAGAGCTCAGCAGATAACCGTGTGCGGCATGCACCTGAGCCCCTTTGAAACCGGACTGTTCGGCCCACTGTGCGGCGCGCGCCCAACGGCTGATGAAATCGACGATTTCATGCTCCTGCAGCGCCCGCGGGGTGGCAATCTGCCCCATCATTTTCACCGGCACGGCCGATGGCCCCATCGGCTGGTTGGTGATATAGCGGAAAGATTGGCGTCCGGCATGCGAAATCTGCATCCACAGCTGGCTGTCGTGCGCGTTGACGCTTTCGGCCCAACTGGCCAACTGGGGCAAGCCGGATTCATCCTCCAGCACCACATTGCCTGGCCGTTCCAGCACCCGATGGTCGATCTGCACATTGCCGCTGAGCAAAACAGCCGCGCCGCTTTGCGCCCACCATCCGTAGAGGCGATTGAGTTCTTCGCTGGCGTGTTGCTGCGCATCGGCCAGACCTTCGGTCATCGCCGCCTTGACGATGCGATTTTTCACGCTCAACCCACAAGGCAGGGTCAACGGGGTGGCCAGAATACTCATTATGATCTCCTCGGAATTCGTGTGCTGGCGCAATTCTGCGACAATTCGCCCATGTCTGATACACGCACCCATGGCATCCGGATCATTGTCGAGCCGGAATACCTGCCCCAGCAATCCGATCCGGATAGCCAACGCTACCTGTTCGCCTATCACATAACGATCCACAACGAGGGTGAGGAGTCTGTGCAATTGATCGACCGCCACTGGCGCATCACCAACGGCCGCGGCGAAGTCGAGAACGTCACTGGCGAAGGCGTGGTTGGCCTGCAGCCGGTCATTCATCCGCAAGAAAGCTTCCGCTACAGCTCGGGCTGTCCGCTGGATACGCCGGTGGGCACCATGGAAGGCCACTACACCATGCAGCGCAGTTCCGGAGAACGCTTTGAAGCCAATATCGACGTGTTCCGGCTGGCGCTGCCCGGAAGCCTTCACTGATACGAGTACACACACCATGTCCGAACAACAGGATGCCATCCAAGCTGCGGCGTTCCGACGCCTGCTTGCACACCTTGACGAACGCAAGGATGTGCAGAATATCGACCTGATGAATCTGGCCGGTTTCTGTCGCAACTGCCTGGCGCGCTGGTACGCCGAAGAAGTCGCCCAGCTTGGTGTCGAGGTCGACAAGGCCACAGCCAGAGAGCACATCTACGGCATGTCATACGAAGAGTGGAAGGCCAAATACCAGAAATAAAAGGCCACCACATAACACCAGGGGGAGACTATGAAAAAATTACCGCTCACAGATGCGGTCTGGTTGATGTTGGAAAATCGTGAGCGCCCGATGCATGTCGGCGGCTTGCAACTGTTCGAATATCCAGCGGATGCGCCCGCGGACTTTCTCAACGACATGGCAGAGCAGTTCCGCGCCGGCACGCTGGTCAAAGCCCCGTTCAATCAGCGCCTGCGCGCGCCCTACAGCCGCACCGGCAGCTTTCAATGGATTGAGGATGCCCAGTTTGATCTGGACTACCACTTCCGCCACTCGTCCCTACCCAACCCGGGACGCGTGCGTGAGCTGCTGATTCTGGTCTCGCGCCTGCACAGCACCTTGCTGGATCGACATCGCCCGCTGTGGGAATCGCATCTGATCGAGGGTCTGGAAGGCAATCGCTTCGCGATCTACACCAAGATCCATCACTCGGTGGTGGATGGCGTGGCCGCCATGAATTTGGCCATGAATTCGTTCACCACAGATGCGCATGTGCGTGACCTGCCGCCGCCGTGGGCCCGCAGCCGCAAGGATTTGCGCATCAGTCGCGAATTCAGCAACCGCGATGTATTGGACGCACGCATTCAGAAAGGCGGCCCCGGCGCCAGCGGCCTTACCGGCGTGGTCAAGGCTTTGCGTGACCAGTACAAGCAATCCCGCATTCACGAAGCCGAGGTCGTGCCCTATCAGGCTCCGCCGTGCATCCTCAATCAGGCCATCACGGGCTCACGGCGCTTTTCCGCCCAATCCTTCTCGCTCAGCCGTATCAAGGCCGTCGCCAAGGCCCTGGACGGCACCCTCAACGATGTCGTGATGGCCATGTGCGCGAGCGCTTTGCGAACCTACCTGATCAGCCAGCACGCCCTGCCCGACAAACCACTGATTTCGATTGTTCCTGTGTCGGTTCGACCCAAGGACGAGAACAGCACCGGCAATGCAATCGGCTTTCTGCTGTGCAATCTGGCGACCAATCTGGGCGATCCGGCAGATCGCTTCACGCGCATTCAGGACTCTATGCGCCGCGGCAAGGCGCGGTTGTCCCAACTCAGCCGCGAACAGATCATCAGCTACGCGCTGGCCCTGACCAGCCCGATGGTGCTGGGCCAGTTGATCGGGATCAAAGGTGATCGCAAACCGATGTACAACATCACGATCTCCAACGTGCCCGGTCCACGCGAGCCGTTGTACTGGAACGGCTGCCGCATGACCGGCTTGTACCCGGCATCATTAATGCTTGATGGACAGGCGCTCAATATCACCATGGTGTCGTATGCCGATTCCATGGAGTTCGGCATCACCGCCTGCCGCAAATCGCTGCCCAGCGCTCAGCGCCTGCTCGACTATCTCGATGAGGCGCTGGAGGAACTCGCGCAACTGGGCGGGCTCTAATTCCTTTTTTACATGAGATTATTCGCTATGCGCCTTAGAGCTCTGTGCATCGCCATGCTGCTGCCAGCGGCGGCCCTGGCCGCTGAATCCGGCATTGTGCTGGACAACTTTGACCACAGCGTGCGTCCGCAAGACGACTTTTACCGCCACGTTAACGGCCAGTGGCTTAAGCGCGTCGAAATTCCGGCGGATAAATCCAATTACAGCAGCTTCTCTGAACTGAGCGACCGCACCGAGCAGCAACTGCTGGAAATCATCAAGAGCGCCGCCGCACAGAACGGCGAAGGTGAAGCCCAGCAAGTTGGCGATCTTTATGCCAGCTTCATGGATGAAGCCCGCGCCAACACCGCCGGCCTGGCGCCGTTGCAGCCGTATCTGTTTGAAATTGAAAAACTCTCCAGCACGGCGCAGATTCCAGCGCTGATGGGCACGCTGGAATGGATCGGCGCCTCAAGTCTGATTGAAACCGGCATTTATGCCGATGCAAAAAACCCCGAGTACTACACGGCCTATCTGGTCCAGGGCGGCCTGGGCCTACCCGATCGCGAGTACTACCTGTCCGACAGCGACAAATTCAAAACCGCGCGCCAGGCCTACGAGGACTACATCACCCGCGTTCTGAGCCTGGCCGGCACGATCAATGCCCGCCAGCATGCTGGCGCTATCCTTGCCCTGGAAACCCGCATTGCCCAAAAGCACTGGACCAAGGTTGAAAGCCGCGACGCGCAGAAAACCTACAACCGGCGCGACGTTGAGGACATCAACAGCAACACCCCGGGCTTCGACCTCAATGCCTGGCTGGCGACTTTTGGCGTTGCTGACCTGCAAAGCGTTGTCATCCAGCAGCCCAGCTACTTCCAAGCCTTGGGTGATCTGGTCAGCAGCGCCAGCCTCGAGACCTGGCGCGAATACTTCCGCCTGCGCCTGATCGACGCCTATGCGCCCTATCTAAGCGATGGGTTTGTGGATGCCCACTTTCAACTGCATGGCCGCGCGATACTCGGCATCGACAGCAACAAACCACGCTGGAAGCGTGGGGTTGACCTGGTCGAGGACAAACTGGGTGAAGCACTGGGCAAGATTTACGTGGAACAGCATTTCCCGCCGCGCGCCAAGCTGCGCATGGCTGAAATGATCGACAACCTGATTGAAGCCTACCGTCAAAGCATCCAGAAGCTTGAGTGGATGGGTGAAGACACGCGCAAACAGGCGCTCGAAAAACTCGCCAGCTTTACCCCCAAAATTGGCTACCCGGACCGCTGGCGGGATTACTCCGCGTTAATCATTCGCCCGGATGATCTGGTCGGCAACGTGATGCGCGCCAACCTGTTCACCAACCAGTTTTATGTCAACAAACTGGGCAAGCGGGTCGACCCCACCGAATGGCATATGACGCCGCAGACCGTCAATGCGTACTACAACCCGGTGGCCAACGAGATCGTTTTCCCGGCAGCCATTCTGCAGCCTCCATTTTTCAACCTGGATGCTGATGATGCGGTCAACTACGGCGGCATCGGCGCTGTCATCGGCCACGAAATCGGCCATGGCTTCGACGATCAGGGCAGTCGCTTTGATGGCCAGGGCCGCTTGCGCAACTGGTGGACCGAAGCCGACCGCGACAACTTCGAGGCCCGCACCGGCCAACTGATCAAGCAGTATGACGGCTACTCGCCACTGCCCGGATACCATGTCAATGGCGAACTGACCATTGGCGAGAACATCGGTGATCTGGGCGGTCTGTCGATTGCGGCCAAAGCCTATCAGCTGTCGCTGGATGGCAAACCGGCACCCAAACTCGATGGTTATACCGGCGTGCAGCGCCTGCTCATCGGATGGGCCCAGATCTGGCGTCGCCTGTATCGCGAAGATGCACTGATCAACCGGCTCAAGACCGATCCGCACTCGCCCGGTGAATACCGCTGCAACGGGATTGTGTCCAACGTGCCGGCGTTCTACGACGCGTTTGAAGTCAAAAGCGGCGACGCCATGTATCTGCCGCCCGAGCAACGCGTAGAGATCTGGTAAATCTCTGTGCAGCCACCTGGCGGCCCTGCCGCCAGGTGGGCTCGCGCAGGAGCCAGGCGCGCCGTTTCAGCGCGCACATCACGTCATATCTGGTTATCACGCATACCTGAGCGGCAACATGTATTCTTTAAGCCCCCTGAAACGGGGCGAAACTGTGCTTGGCCATGGCTTGCAACGCGGCCAGATACAGCCCCAAGTTCAATACTGACATATCCCCACAGCCCAAAATCCGCGTAGAATCACGCCGTGGGGAAGTCACTGGACCATCTAGGCGTGTTGAAATCCGCCCTCATAAGCTCCTATATTCCGAGCGCGGATGGGGCGAAACAGCGGATACAATTCCTCGATGCCCAGATTCATGTTTTTCAAAGCAATTCACCAAATTTAATACCGGGAGCTTCAACATGGGTAAACAAGGACTGATTGCCGGCACGGCTCTTGCACTGGCGGTAGGCGGTCAAGCCTTCGCACAGGACAGCGAGGACCGGGCCACCTATATCGACATTATGGGAACCTACTCCCTGATGGACGAAGACCGCAGCAATCTGGACAACATCGATGATGCGATGGGCGTGCAGTTTGTCATCGGTCAACAGCGCGCCAGCGGCGTGGGCTTCGAAGTCACGTTGTTCGGTGACATCATCGAAACAGGCACCGGCAACGGCACCGACTTCTACCGCCCTGGCCTCGGCCTTGATCTGTTCTACGCGTTTGGCGATCGCAAGGGCTTCACGCCGTTCCTGCTGATCGGCGCTGGCGGCACCTACAATGACGTCAACCCGAACAGTGAAGATGACTACGACTGGTACGGCAACGCCGGCCTCGGTCTGGTCACCGGCCCGCTGAACAAGTACGACCTCAAGCTGCGTGCAGACGTACGCTACATCTACGACGACTTCCAGGATGGTTACGACGACTATCGCGCCGCGATCGGTCTGGAAATTCCGCTGTACGGCGAACCCAAAACCGTCGAGAAGATCGTCGAGAAGGTCAAAGTTGTTGAAGTTGCAGGCGAAGGCCTGGGCGACGCTGACGGCGACGGCATCGTAGACGGCAAGGATCAGTGCCCGAACACACCAGCCGGCACTCGTGTCGATGGCGAAGGCTGCCCGCTGGGTGATGTCGTGGCCCTGAACGGCGTAACGTTCGAAACCAATTCGAACCGTTTGCGCCCGGATGCCGTAACGATCCTCGACGAAGTGGCTGAAGTGCTGAATCGCTACCCGGAAATGCTGGTCGAAGTGGCTGGCCACACCGACAGCGTAGGTGCCGATGCTTACAACCAGCAGCTGTCGCAGAAACGCGCCGAAGCTGTGGTCGACTACCTGTCAGGCAAAGGCATTGCAGCTGACCGCATGAGTGCAATGGGCTACGGTGAATCCGAGCCGGTCGACAGCAATGACACCGCCGAAGGTCGCGAACGCAACCGTCGCGTCGAACTGCGCATCATGAACTAAGACGTCACCAAGACGCCTGAAAAACCCCGGCCTGGCCGGGGTTTTTTTATGCCTGGCACACAGACTCACGTTTTGAGCCTGATGCGTTGCTAAGCTTGTCCGCATGTGCAGTGATCTGACTCTGACCGCCAGCGAAACGCAGGCCCGTGCGCGCCGTCGCAACCACAATGTGCAGGCTCGCATGCACGGCAGCAGCGTGTGGCCGGCAGCGCAGATCATCAGCCTGGATCAGTTCGTGCGCCAGCAATGGCTACGCAGCTGGCCAAATGAACAACTGCTCTCGCCCAGCCAGGAATTGTGCCTTTGGCAACAAGCGGTGGAACATCAGTTACGCGCGGACAATGCCCACGACGATGCCCTGATCGGCGAGCGCGCTCTGGCCCGCCAGTTCATGCAGACGGCTCAACTGGCCGCGCGCTGGAACATCAACCCATGTGACGGCCCGGTATGGAGCGCGGAACAGCGTTTGTTCCGCGACACCTGTCTGCACCTTGAAACCACGCTGAAAGCGCAGCAGGCCATTACCACCCGGCAATTGCCGCAGGCGTTTATCAGCGGCCTGGAAAATGGATCGATCCGTCCACCCGCCAGTCTTGAGTGGCTGCCCCTGCCGGGTGCCGCTCAGCCCTATCAGCAACACATCCTGCACGCTCTGAGCGCGCATGGCTGCACCGTCACACAGGCTGTTCGCGAACGCTGCGCCAACAGCGCACAACCCGCTTGCTTGACCAGCGCCGATGAGGATGCCCTGTGGCTAACGCTGGGCCAGCGCCTGGCCGAGGCCTTACGTACACAGCCAGACCTGCCGCTGATCGTGGCCGTGCCCCTGCTCGACAGCAAACTGATGCAAAGGATTGAAAGTAGCTGGCGGCACATCTTCGCCACCGATGTGCTGGATGAGGGTTGCACTGGCGATACTTCGTTGTGGGGCTTTCAACGCAGTCCATCACTGGCTCAACACCCGGCCGTTGATCTGGCGCTACGCATCGTCGAGTTGAACGCCCATGACAATCGATTCGAAGCCCTGTCTGGCCTACTGCTCCATCCACTGCTGTTCCGTGCGCGCTGGCGCGAAGCCTGCGCCGTACTCGAAGTGCGCCTGCGTGAACAAGGCGCACAACAGGACATCGCCAGCTTGCAACGGTATTTGCGGGACGATGGGCCCGAAGGGTTGCGCACTCACGTACACCAACTGGTAGACGCCGTGAAGGCCACACCCGCCAAGGCCAGCGCTGCCGACTGGCTGGCTCACTGGAAGCGCTGCTGGATGGCTCTGGATTACCACACCAGTGGCGCAGAGTGGCCGTTGCGCGAAGAGTTTGATCAGGTGCTGCTGGAGTTTTCCGGACTCGACCACGCACTTGGCCACATTAGCCAAAGCGAGGCGACCAGTTGGCTCAAGCAGATTGCTCAACGCCAGCGCTACCAACCCGAAGGCGCCCGCGAAGCGCCGATTCAGGTGTGTGAGTTGCTCGATGCCGTCGATCAGCCGGCCGCAGCGCTGTATCTGGTCGACATGCATGACCGCGCGTGGCCTTCACCGGCTCGACCCAATCCATTCCTGCGCCTGGAGGATCAGATCAGCGCTGGCCTGCCACAAGCCTGTGCAGAAACGCAGCTGGCTGATGCGCGTTTGATCCTGGATACCCTGCAGCAACAACACAGCAATCTCGAAGTGTGGTGCGCACTGAGCAACAGCCAGGGCGCCGAAACTCACCCCACACCGCTGATCCCGGGCCCGTGGCAACACATGCAAGCACCGCAACTCGGACAGCCCCACAAACACGCCCGCCTGCCTGAGAACGATCCGGCCCCGGCTTTGTCACCACAACGCCAGAGCGCACAAACCGGTGGCGTCTCGATTGTGCAGGCTCAGGCGTATGGTGGTTTTTTTGCCTTTGCCCGCCATCGCCTCAAACTGCGTGCTCTGGAAAAGCCACTGGAAGGTCTCTCACCACTGGCCCAGGGCCAGTGGATCCACCATGTGCTGCAAACCTTCTGGCAGGATCACCGCTGTCAGAGCGTGCTGCTGGGCATGGACGACGATGCCCTGCTTGCCGATCTTGGCCCACGGGTTGCAGCCGGCACTGCCCGCTTTGTGCCGCTGGGACGCTATGGCCGCCAACTGCAGGCAACCGAAACCGATCGCATTCTGCGCAGCTGCATGAACTGGCTAAAGCACGAAAAGCGGCGCACGGACCCGTTCGAAGTCCTGCATTGTGAGGTCGAGCTTGAAGACCATATCGATCCGCTGACTTTCAGGCTGCGAATTGACCGCATTGACCGCTGCATCACTGAGCACGGCCCGCGCTATCTGGTGATCGATTACAAGACCGGCAGCAACCTGGAAGAGCGCTACTGGAAAACTCACCAGTTCTACGAACCCCAGTTGCCGCTGTACGCCACCAGCGAACGCCTGAGCGAGCTGGAGGTTCCTCACGTTGACGGCATCTGCTTTGCCCAGGTCGATGAAACACACCCGGCCTTTATTGCCAGCCTCAACTGGCGACGCCGCCTGATCGACGACAGCGAAAAAGCCTTCCATGTCGACTGGGACGGCATCATCGCTGACTGGCGTACCCGCCTTGCCGAGCTGGTCAGTGAATTCTGTGCGGGCAGTGTCGAATATGACAGCAATCAGGATTATCGGCGGCGTTATGCGGTGGCTGATCTGTTGCCGCTGATTGACCAGACTTGTGAGGATGACGACGCATGAACGCGGCGCAAAAACAGCTCAGCACCGCGCCCGACGACGCCACCGCCCGCCGCGAGGCCTTGCGCCTGGATCACAGTGTGGTTCTGCGCGCGCCAGCCGGCTCGGGCAAGACCGGCTTGCTGATTCAGCGCATGCTCAACGCCCTGAGCACGGTCGAACAGCCGGAAAACGTTCTCGCGATCACCTTCACCCGCAAGGCCGCCGCAGAAATCCAGCATCGTCTTATCCAGGCGCTCAAGCTGGCCCACAACGAAACCCCACCCGAGGATGCGTTTGCCCGTCAGACCTGGACTCTGGCGCGACAGGTGCAAGCGCGGGATGCGCAACGCAACTGGCAACTGGTCGACAACCCGGCACGCATCAACGCCACCACCATCGATGCGCTCAACCGTGAACTGGCCTCACGCATGCCGGTGCTCAGCGGCCTGGGGCATGTCCCCGAACCGCTGGATGATCCATCCGCCCTGTACCGCCAGGCCATCACCAGACTGTTCGCCCGGCTCGAACAACCGGGTACGGATAGCGAAGATCGCCACGCCTTGCAGAAGGTTTTGGCGCTGGGCCAGAACCGCCTCGACAAGTTGCTCGACAGCCTGGCCGACATGCTCGCCACCCGTGAACAGTGGCTAAACGCTTGCCTGGATGCACGCGGCCAGGATCAGCAATACGGCGAACAGCTGATACACCAGTACATCGATCAGGCCCTGGCCGATTGTCAGGCCCTGCTGCCTGATGCGGAGATTCGCCACAACTGGGTTCAACTGCTGCAACAACTGGCAGCCGATGGTGCCGACGTCCTGCAGCCGGCCCGTGCGCTTGGCGACTGGCCCGCACCGGACTGCACTGAGCTTGAGCATTGGCAGTGGCTCGCCGGCACCCTGCTAACCAAGACCGGCGGCTGGCGCAGCGCGCGCGGCCTGAATGTCACCGGTGGATTTCTCAAAGGGCACAGCGCCACTGCCGATGCCAAGCACACGATTGAAACCTTTTCCGCACGCGGCGAGCGCGCCGCAGCCGCGCTGCACGCTCTGTCCAGCCTGCCAACCGGTTATCCGCAGGCCCTGGCCGAAACCGCCGCCGCACTCAATCACGTGCTGTTGCAGCTGTGCGGTGAACTGCGTCTGATTTTCGCCGCCCGCCAGCAGGCCGACTACGCAGAACTGGCCATCGCCGCGCGTGACGCGCTGGCGGACCCGCGCAGCGGCCTGGCGGAACGCCAACATGCGCGCATCCAGCATCTGTTGGTCGACGAGATGCAGGACACCAGCGACGCCCAGCATCAATTGCTCAAGCAACTGGTGGCGGAATGGCAACCCGACGAGGGGCGCAGTCTGTTTCTGGTCGGCGACCCGCAACAATCGATCTATCTTTTCCGCCAGGCCCGGGTCGAGCTGTTCCAGCAGGTGTTCGAGCAGGCCAAACTGGGACCGGTGGCCCTCACCCCGCTGCAGCTGAGCAGCAATTTTCGCAGTCGCCCCGCGCTGGTCGAATGGTGTAACAACCACATGCACACGCTGTTTGCTCGACGCAACAGCCCGGTCAGCTTCGCCCGCTCGCAGGCTCAGCGCAAAACCGGCGGCCAGGGCGCGGACGTGCTTGCCGCAGACACGCCCGAAGAGGAAGCCTGTATTGCGGCCGAACGCATTGCCACCAGCCTGGCCAGCAGCGACACCCGAACCATCGGTGTCCTGGCGCGCAGTCGTGCCCATTTGCAACCGCTGTTGCGTGAACTGGACACACGCGGTATTGCCTTTTCGGGGCAGGACCTTGATCCGCTGGAACAGACCCCGGCGGCGCGCGATTTCATGGCGTGCGTACAGGCTCTACTGCACCCTGCCAACGATATGGCGTGGATGCGCCTGCTCCGCAGCCCTGGCGTCGCCCTGAGCTGGCAGGAACTGGACAGTCTGGCTGCAACCATGCCCGGCCAGCTGTGGTCGCAGCGTGCGCGCAGGGCAACGATTGCGCCACTCAAACACCTGCAGGGCCTCCTGAGTCACATCGATCAGCACACCGACCTGCGCGGAAACCTGCCACTGGCTGCCAGCTGGCTGCATCGCCAACTCGGCCTGCGTGATGACCTCAGCGGCTCAGAAAGTGCAGACCTGCTGCGCCTGGAGGCGCTGTTGATTGAGCATTGCCCATGCGGCGTGCTCGACGATGAGACAGCTTTCGCCAATGCGGTGAAGCGGCTGTTCAGCCAGGCACCACCAGCACGGGTCGAGTTGATGACGGTGCATCGCTCCAAAGGCCTGGAGTTCGATCACGTAGTCCTGTTCGGTTGCAATGCCGGCTTGCGCCGCCCGGACACGCCGTTGCTCCGCTACCGGCGCGGAGAACACGGCTGGTTGCTGGCCCCGCGCCCGCGCGAATCCTTGAGCCAGGACACGTCCGCAACACGCATCTACAAACTGCTCAACAATCAGGCCCAGCAGGATGACGCGGCTGAGGCTTTGCGCCTGTTTTATGTCGCGTGTACCCGCGCTCGCGAACAACTCGACATCACCCTGTGCAGCCGCCAGCGCGGTGACAAACGCAATTTTGCCGCGCTGCTCACGGATAGCGGCGAGGAGCTGGATCTCGGAGGCGATCGTGAAGAGCGCGTGGCGCTATGGCGTGAGGTCTTGCATCCGCGCCTGCCGCCACAGCGACGACAAGCGCAACCTGGCCCCGTTCTGGCGCGCCCGCGCCCAACGCGCACCACCAGCCCCAGCCGACTGGCTGCCGCGCAACGCGACCGCGTCAGCGCCGGGCTGGACTGGCAGCGTTTGCGCGCCAGCCTGACCGGCACGCTGGTGCACGAATGCCTGGAACGGGCGGCGCAACTTGCCGAATTGCCCGATGCGCCAACGCTTGAGACCTGGCGCGGCCCGCTGCGCGCAGGCCTGAGCCGTCGCGGATTGCCCGACGAGATGCTTGAGCAGACCTGTACCCAAGTGCTGCAGCTGACCACTCAGGCCCTGCAAGGCTGGGGCGCGTGGCTGCTCGCCCCTCGCGCCTGGGCACACAACGAGTACGCCCTGACCGGCTGGCAGGATAACGAATGGGTGAGCGCAATCATCGACCGCTGTTTCGAGGACGAGCAGCAGCGCTGCTGGGTTGTCGATTACAAGACCAACGCGCCCCCCGATCACGAATTGGACGCGTGGCTGGCCGAGCAATGTCAGCACTATGACGCCCAACTCACCCGCTACGCGGCTTTGCTCAAAACGTTGCGGCCTCATGCACAAACATTGCCCGCACTTTATTTCGTGGCTTGCGATGTGCTCATGGTCCGCAGCGGTACGCTGTGGAAACGTGTGCACAGCAGCGCCGAAATCGATCAGATTGACAGCACTGTGAATTGACCCGACACCAAGCAGCGGCGATGATCGGCGCCCCTATGCATCCCGGTACCCCACATGACCGGCAGGTCCGTTGTACAGGCCGAATTCGGCCCCAATTTTCCGCGTCGCGGCAATGCGTTTTCACGCGCTCTCGGTTGCACACTGATGCGCCTGATGGGCTGGCGCGTCGTCGGATCGCCGCCCAATGAACCCAAACTGATGGTTGTGGCGATCCCACACACCTCCAACTGGGACGGCGTGATTTTGCTCATAGCCATGCTCGCAGCCGGGCTGGATTTGCGCTGGGTCGCCAAACACACGTTGTTTCGTGGTGTCACTGGCAAAATTCTGCGTTGGGCCGGTGGTGTTTCGGTCAACCGCGCCAAAGCCAAGGATTTTGTCGGCAGCGTTGCCCAGACTTACCGCGACAATGAAAGCCTTGCGCTAGTGATTGCGCCCGAAGGTACACGCAAGCCGACCGCACGCTGGAAAACCGGGTTTCACCGCATTGCCCAGGAAGCCCAGGTTCCGATCGTGATTGGCTACATGGATTACGCCACCAAAAGTGTCGGATTCGGACCCGGCATGGATGCCTCGGATGACTTCGACAGCTACGTTCAACAAATGGCGCATTTCCTGCGCGATGTGAAACCGCGCCACCCTCAGAACTTCCTCCTGCCAGAGCTGGAAAAACGCGCGGACAGCTGAGCGTGATGAGGCCATTTTCAGCGCAGGTGAATTCTCAACTTTGATAGCTAAGCCCAGAGAAATACATAGGATTTCCAAGTCATGCACAGGGCCTGTGGATAACTCTGTGAATTGTGCCGCTGCAAAGACCCAAAAGCACACAAACACGGCCATTTCTTCACCCCTGATCAATTCGTAACCAGTTTGACTTGTTGCATTAAAAACAAAGACTTACGATATTGCACCAGATCATGACAGCGGCTTGACAGAGAATTTTCAACGTGATTGGAAACGTTCCAATTTTGTGCATAACAACAAACCTCGGCAGGCCGTTGTTTTGCTGAATTCCGCACCAAATTGGGCCAAAGATTTTGCGCCTGACGCCCTACGTGGAAGCAGTGTGCTGTGCATCGGCGGATTCGATCCCAGCGGGGGTGCCGGGGTGCTCGCCGACGCACGCATGATCGAAGCACTGGGCGGACACGCGTGCGCCCTGATCACGCTGCATACCTGCCAGGGACGGACGCGATGGGCAGGCGCCAGCGCAGCGCCGCTGGAGCAGTTGCACCAGCAATGGCGAGCCCTGCATGGCAGCCTGCCGATCCATGCCATCAAGATCGGCGCATTAGCCAACCTCGAGCAAGCCATCTGGGTGGCCGAACTGATCTGCGCCCTGGGCGTGCCCGCGGTGCTCGACCCGGTACGGCACAGCAGCAGTGGTGGTGCGCTGTCGGATGATGGCGCCATCCAGCACCTGCTCGCGCATGTTCAATTGATCACACCCAACCATGACGAAGCCGCAGCTTTGTTCGGTACGGACAGTCCGGCATCCGCCCCCTGCGCCGTTCTGGTCACAGCCACCGATCAGGCGCAACAGCAAGGCGCAAAGCGCATTCGTCATGAACTGTACGGGCAAGGCCAGGCTACCTACTGGGACAGCCCGCTACTTGAAGGCCGTTTTCGCGGCAGCGGCTGCATGCTCGCCAGCGCAATAGCAGGCTATCTGGGGCGCGACTACAGCTTGCAGCAGGCCATCACCGAATCCTTGCGCGCGGTTGAGCTCAGCCTGCGCCAGGCCTGGACATTTGATGACGGCGTGCACCTTCCACGGATACCACGATGATGCTCACCGGCGGTGTGTACTTGCTGGCCGATGAATCGGTACTGCCGTTTGAACACTGGCAGGCGCAACTGCGGCCCTGTCTGAGCGCCGGCATAACGCTGGTTCAGTACCGCGCCAAGACGCTCGATTCGGCAAGCCGATTGGCCCATGCCGCGACCCTGCTTGAGTGGTGCCACAGTGCGCAGCTGCCATTGCTGATCAACGACGATGTGAGCCTGTGCGCCCGGATTGGTGCCGCTGGTGTCCATGTCGGCAGCAGCGACACCCAGATCAGTGATGCGCGGACACAGCTGGGTGCACAGGCCTTGATTGGCAGCTCGTGCTACAACGATCTTGAGCGCGCACAACGCATGTGTGGTCTCGGCGCCGACTACGTGTCGTTCGGGCGCCTGTTCGCATCACAGACCAAGCCACAGGCGACGCCGGCGACCCTGAACACCTTGCGTGCTGCACGCAGCACGCTGCCCACGCCAATCTGCGCCATAGGCGGTATCGACAGCCACAATGCGGCCAGTGTCATACAGGCTGGCGCCGACCTCATATGTGTCGCCGGCGGCATATTGCGCCAGTCCGATCCGTGCGCAGCCACCCACAAACTTGCGACAATAGCGAATGCTGCACTGGCGCAGCGTTCACTTTAATCCTGCATCTGATCTCATGAGCCAATCTGACCAACTCTTCTCGCGCGCGGCCGAACACATTCCCGGAGGCGTGAATTCGCCGGTTCGGGCGTTTGCGGGTGTCGGCGGCACCCCGCGCTTCATCCGCTCTGCACAGGGCGCCTGGATGACCGACGAGGACGGCAATCGCTACATCGACTATGTCGGATCCTGGGGCCCGATGATTCTTGGTCATCAACATCCGGCCGTGCTCGAAGCCCTGCAAGATCAGCTGACCCGCGGCGTCAGCTTTGGCGCACCCACCGCGGGCGAGATCGAGATGGCCGAACTGGTGTGCGAATTGCTGCCCGCCATGGACAGCGTGCGCATGGTGAATTCCGGCACCGAAGCAACCATGACCGCCTTGCGCCTGGCGCGCGGCATTACCGGCCGCGATGCCATCGTGAAGTTTTCTGGCTGCTACCACGGCCACGCCGACAGCTTGCTGGTCAATGCCGGGTCCGGCGCACTGACGCTGGGCGTACCCAGTTCCCCCGGCGTGCCCGCCGATGTGGCCAAACACACCCTGACCGTGGACTACAACGATAGCGCCGCAGTTGAAGCGCTTTTCGCCGAGCGCGGCCAAGACATCGCCGCCATCATCGTAGAGCCTGTGGCAGGCAACATGAACTGCGTGCTGCCGCAGGGTGATTTTCTTGCGACCCTGCGCGCCGTGTGTGACGCCCACGGTGCCCTGCTCATCTTTGATGAGGTCATGACCGGTTTTCGCGTAGCGCTGGGTGGGGCGCAGACCCATTTCGGCATCACACCCGACCTGACCACGCTGGGCAAAATCATCGGCGGTGGTTTGCCGGTTGGTGCGATCGGTGGAAAACGTGAATACATGAACGCACTCGCGCCGGTAGGCGCGGTGTATCAGGCCGGGACGCTCTCGGGAAACCCGCTGGCCATGCAGGCTGGCCTGGCCACCTTGCGCTATCTGCGTGACCATCAACCGCATGCCCAGCTGGCTGCGACCACCCAACGCCTGGTCGCCGGTTTCTCTGCGGCCGCTGAAAAAGCCGGCCTGAACTGTCCGGTGGTCAGCCTCGGCGGCATGTTCGGCATCTTCCCGGGACAACCGTCGGCACCGCGCAACCTGGATGAAGTCAAGCGCGGCGATGTCGCACTGTACCAGCGCTTCTTCCACGCCATGCTCGAGCGTGGCGTGTATCTGGCGCCATCGGCTTTCGAGGCCGGGTTTGTCTCGCTGGCCCACGGCGAGGCGGAAATCGACGCCACACTGGCCGCAGCGGCAGACAGCTTTGTTGCGATACAGGATCAGTTCAACGCATGAATCTGCAGGCGGCGCTCGAAGGCCCGCCATGGCTAATTTCAGGACTGGGCTGGATACAAACACACCCGGTCGAAGCCGCCTTGATTCTGGCCCTGGCCGCAGCGGTCGAAGGCCTGTTTCTGATCGGCATGCTGATCCCGGGATCGCTGTTGATGTTTTCGGCTGGCGCCATCGCGGTCGCAGCGGAAATTCCTTTGACCCCGGTCATGCTGGTCGCGGCGCTGGGCGCGTGGCTGGGGGACTGCCTGAGTTTCTATCTGGGCTGGCGTTATCGCCATAACCTGCCGGATATCGCTGCGCGCCTGCGCATGCCCGGCGCCATCGCCCGAGGCCAGCGTTTCTTTGCTCGCCATGGTGGCAAAAGCATCATCCTGGGCCGCTTGGTGGGCCCGCTGCGCCCGCTAGTCCCGGCCATTGCCGGCGCCTCGGCCATGCGCCCCGCACATTTTGTTGCCATCGACCTGCTTGCGGCCCTGTTGTGGGCACCGGCCTATGCCCTGCCCGGCGTGCTGGTCGGCGCGACCATCAGCCTGGCCGCCGAAGTCACCACCCGCCTGGGTTTGCTCGCCGCATTGATCTTCGGCCTGATCTGGCTGGTTTGGTGGCTGGTGACGCACATGGTGAGGTTGTTCCAGGATCACGCCGAACCGTGGCTGATTCAAGCCATGGACTGGTCTCACAAGCACCGCCGCCTGCGCCGCCTGGGCCCGGCGCTGGCCGACCCGGCACAACCGGAAACGCCCGTACTATTGATCAGTCTGGCGGTGCTCGGCAGCCTGACCTGGCTGATCGGCATGCTCTGGTGGGGTGGCTTGCGCGACACCGCACCACCGCTCTTGGACGATGTGGCTTATGACACGCTGGCCGCTTTGCTCACCAGTTCGGTTCATCCCATCGCCGAACATATCAATGCGCTGGCCCATCAATGGGTGACCCTGCTGCTGGGCATCAGCATGTTGCTTTTGTTCGCCAGTCAACGTCAGTCGCGCCTCGCTGCGCACTGGTCAGCGGGCCTGCTCGGCGGCGGTCTACTCGGTCTGACATTGCCAGGCGGAGCCGGCCTGTTGATTGGCCCCGACACCCTGCTCAACTCGCCAACCTGGACCACCGCCAGCCTCAGCCTATGGTTCAGTCTGGCTGGCCTGCTGACGACCCGGCGCAGCGCCGGCGTGCGCATCAGTCTGTATCTGGCCGTGGGATTCATTTGCGGCCTGATGCTGTTGGCCCGCCTGATGCTGGGCCAGATCAGTTTCAGCCAGGGCGTGCTTGCCGTGTTGGTGTGCCTGGCATGGGCAAGCCTGCTGACACTGGGCTACCGTCGCCACATGCGCGGCTCCCGGCCGCCGCCGCTGAGCCCAACGCTAGGTCTGGCGGGCCTGCTGCTCATCATCGGGGTCACTCTTGTACGCCCGGCACCGGGCGTGCCGCAACATCTGAGCTGGAACGATCCAGAACGCTCACCGGCGCGGATCAACCTGCTATGGCGCGGCACCTTGCCGCAGATTCGCGACAGCCTGCTGGCCAATGGCTGGCTGCCGGACCCACAACCTTCGCCCAGGCTGTACATCAACTGGCTCCTGCCCGAAGCCGAACAGCGCCCACCAGCGCCGCAATGGCTCGCCGGTCAACGTCCGGTTTTGCGCTACACCCGCAAGCTCAACACCGGCGAAACGCTGATCGTGCGCTTGTGGCCGGACGGCCCCCGGCGCTGGCTGGGTCAGGCTGGCCATCTGTCGATGCGCCACTGGGCGGGTCTATTGCATGTCCCGGTCACCGATCGCGAAGCACATGCAGCGAGTTGGCTGGCGCAAAACCTGTCCAACGACTGGCACATCCAGCGCGCGCAGCGGCATGTTCCGCTGTACCGCGTGGAGCCGCACAACGGTGAAAAGCTGAAATAGCCGTGGACAGTGCGTAAACTGCCCGCTTTTCCGCCACTGCATAAGAATGAGCGAGCAAGGGACTTCGACTGGCTTCATTGGCCGCATGCGAGCGCAGATCAACCGGGGCGATTCCTGGCTGACCTACGATCTGGCCAATCTGCTGCCCGGCGACAAGATCGACGAGGACGCACTTGAGAATTTCGAGGACCTGCTTATTCAGGCCGACCTCGGCATCGAAGCCGCCAGCGAGGTGTGCGAAAAGCTCCGCGCGGCGATCAACAGTGGCCGCATCAAACGTCCGGATCAGTTGCGCAAGGCTTTACACCAGAGCCTGGTCGATCTGCTTTCCCCCAGCAGCATCCCCTTGGACATCCCCGAATTCATCCGCCCGTTTGTGATCATGGCGGTGGGTGTCAACGGCGTGGGCAAAACCACGACCATGGGCAAGATCGGGGCACGCCTCAAACAACAGGGTTTGTCGGTCATGTTCGCGGCGGGTGACACCTACCGTGCCGGCGCTGTGGCGCAACTGGAAACCTGGGCAGAAAAAGTCGACATTCCGATCATCGGACAGGGCCAGAATGCCGACCCGGCCTCGGTCATATTCGACGCCTACACCGCAGCCAAGGCGCGCAACGTGGATGTGCTGATCGCCGACACGGCTGGACGACTGCACACTCAGGGCGGCCTGATGGAAGAGCTGCGCAAGATCAAGCGGGTGATGCAGAAGCATGACCAGTTCGCGCCGCACGAAATGATGATCGTGGTGGATGCAACAGCCGGCCACAATGCGCTTAAACAAGCTCTGGAATTCCACGAAGCGGTCGGTTTGACCGGCATCACGCTGACCAAGCTCGACGGTACCGCCAAGGGCGGCGCCATCTTTGCCATCGCCAAGAAACTGGCCCTGCCCATTCGCTATGTCGGGGTTGGGGAAAAGGCTGAGGATCTGGGCGTTTTTGATGCGCACGAATTTGTCAGCGCCCTGCTTGGCGACAACGGCGACTGACCATGCTCGAATTGCAGGGTGTCAGCAAATTGTACGCCGACGGTCAGGTCGCCCTGGACAGCATTGATCTCACCCTGGGCGAAGGAGAAATGGCCTTTCTCACCGGTCACTCCGGCGCCGGGAAAAGCACGCTGCTCAAGCTCATTGCCCTGATCGAACGCCCCAGCCAGGGGCGCATTGTGGTCAATGGCACGGACATCGGCCGGCTGCCACGCGGGCATATTCCCTATTACCGGCAAAACATCGGTCTGATTTTCCAGAACGTACAGCTGCTGCACGATCGCAGCGTGTTCGACAACGTTGCACTGCCGCTGCTGATCCAGGGCTTCAGCCCGCGCGATCTGGGCAAACGGGTGCGCGCTGCGCTGGATACCGTGGGCCTGCTCGGGATGGAAGCCAAGGCGCCGGTGCAACTGTCTGGCGGAGAACAGCAACGTGTCGGCATCGCCCGCGCGCTGGTGGTGCGACCGCGCCTGATTCTTGCCGACGAACCGACCGGCAATCTTGATCCGGAATTGTCCGAAGACATCATGGGCCTGTTCGGGCGCTTCAATGAACTGGGCGTCAGTCTGATGATCGCGACCCACGACATCGACCTGATCACACGCCTGAACAAGCGCCGCATCGTGCTTGCTCATGGCCAACTCGAGGCTGACGCATGAATCCCGGGCATACCCTGAGCTTCAGCGGCTGGCTTCAAGCCCACGCGCATGTCGCACGCGACAGCCTGGCACGACTGCGTGTCAACGGCCTGTCCAGCCTGCTGACCATTCTGATGATGGGCTGCGCACTGTCCTTGCCCACCACGCTGTGGGTGTTGACCCAGAACGCCACCCTGGCCAGCCATGACTGGCAACGTCAGTTCAGCTTGACCCTGTATCTCAGCTCGCGCATCAGCCCGCAGCAAGGCGAGCAACTGCTGGCCGAACTCAAGCGCGATCCTTTGGTTGAACGCGGCGATTATCTGACGCCCAGCCAGACCCTTGAAGAGTTTCGCGAGTATTCCGGCTTCGGCCGCGCGCTCGACCTGCTTGAGGACAACCCCCTGCCGGCCGTGATCGTACTGTGGCCCAAGCCCGGCATCGAGGCGGGCGAACTTGAGGCCTTTTTAGCCCGGCAAGATGCACGCAGCGAAATCGACATTGCGCAAGCCGACGCCGAATGGCTGGAACGGCTGGCTGCACTGCTTGAATTTGGCACCCGGCTGGTCCAGATCATGGGCATCATGCTGGGACTCACCGTCATACTGGTGGTCGCCAACACCATCC
>JBFKEC010000012.1:0-24129 GCA_041619315.1 Oceanococcus sp.
GGCAACTGCGGTATCCAGAACCGCTCCAGTGCATCGTCGGAAACCGGCGCCTGCGCCCCTAGCTCAACGTCGGCATAGACCGTGCCCGGCCCCTCCATCACGTTGCGACTGGCCAGCACCCGACCACGGCTGTCGACGATCTGCGTCGCGCCGACATACTCGGTCTCATAAGGCACACGCAGACCCAATCCGAGACGAAATTGTCCACCGATCTGTCCACAATGCGATGCCTGCACCACCGGCGCACCCAAGCGTCGCGCAAACTCGACCGGGGCCTGCTCGCTCAAATAGCGGTTGTACTGGCCAATCGAGGCCAGCATGCGGCGCATAGCGCCAGGCCAGTTGTGCGGCAAGGTCCACCAGTGGGTTCCCGTCATCGCCAGCTCAACGCGCCCACGCATCCGTTTCACCGTCTGGCTGCGGATCAGCTCCCAGCACACCGCCGCACCGACAGTTCCGAGCTCAGTCTGCCACACCCCATCGTCGCTGCCACCGCGGTAGAACGCGCGCTCCCACATGGTTGGCAGATCCTTGTCGTGAGCGTACATCTGCCCTTTGGGCCCAACCAAGACATAGCGGTTGTAGATATCCCCCGACTGCTCCACCAGCATTGAGCCACCAACCCAGCCGCCATATCGCGCCGCCAAACGGCTCATCATGTCAATCGCCGGGTTACGCGCAGGCAGCACGCAGCCTGCAGTCTGCGCCCGCGGTGCGATTGCACCGGTAAAGAACTCGGGCAATGCAACAATCTGCGCGCCGGCCTCGAACGCCTCTTCGATCCGCCGCTCTGCGTGCGCGATGTTAGGCGCTGCATCACCGACCGCTGCGTGCATCTGTATCGCCGCCACTCGCCGGGTCTGGTGCTGGTCATCACACGCTGAGTTCACTGCTTTCTCCGTTGTCAGGACGACGCTAATATTGGTCGCATTCGAACTTGGGAACTTTCAAGATCCTGCTACCCAACCAAATTCAGGTCGCCGGTCGCACGCTGCTCTATATCGGCCACCTGCCACAAACGCAGTGGCATGCGCATTGTTGTGAAACCTGGCTGTTCGGCCTGGATGGACCGCTGCAGGTTCAACTCGCCAATAACAGGCACATCCATCACGCACGCAGCGCGGTGATCGCAGCCAACACCCTGCACATTCTTCACGCGCCGGACACACGTGTGGGCGTGGTCTTGCTGGACCCGGTCATGAGCGCCACTGAACACCCCCAAGCGGAGCCGGTCGCTCACCACCGCGACGCCGCGCACTGGATACAGACCCTGAATCAGGGCGCCACAATCACGGCGGATGATGCGTTGTGGCGCCCACAAACAACTGAAAGCACCGCGCTTGATCCGCGCGTGCTCGCCGCAGCCGAGCAGGTCGATGCCAGGCTGTTCGAGAATCAACCGGTCAGCGCCGTGGCAAAAAGTGTGGCGCTATCCGAATCTCGCTTGCAGCATCTTTTCGCCTCGCAAACCGGCCTGCGCCTGCGCCAGTACCGCTTGTGGATGCGTGTACTGAAAACCGCTGGCGATGCCGCCTTCGGTCATCACAGCATGACCGATGCGGCGCACGCCAACGGCTTCTCCAGCTCCGCGCATTTTTCCAGCTCGTTTCGCAAAAGCTTTGGCCTGGCGCCAAGCGAGATACTCAACAACAATTGAGATCGGCACGGGCCGATCGTTGTTCAGCGGCCCGACATGCCCCCATCCACCACCAGCTCGCTGCCGGTGACGTAACTGGATGCGTCAGAGGCCAGAAAGACCACCGCCAAAGCCACTTCACGCGGAGTCCCCAAGCGCCCCACCGAGGTCATACTGTGGATGGTCTCACGTGCGGCCGCCTCATTCGGCACGATGCCCAGATCAATCCAGGTTTCCAGCAGGTGATCGCCCATGGGGGTTTCGATCAGACCGGGGTGCACCGAATTCACGCGTATCGCATAGCCAAGGCTGCCGAATTCGGCAGCCGCGTGCTTGCTATACGAACGCACGGCCCCCTTGGTTGATCCGTAGGCGCTGTGCGCCAGGGTTCCGAACAGGCCGGCCACCGAGGACATATTAATAATGGAACCACCGCGCCCGGCCGGGCCATCGGGCTTCATCGCCCGGGCTGCGTACTTCATGCCCAGAAATATGGAATCGATATTGACCGAATTGATGCGCCGGACTTGCTCCAGCGTGTCGGTCTCGATCAGCGCTCCGGTCAGAATACCGGCGTTGTTGACGAGCACATCAAAGCCACCAAGTCGATCAATAGTCTGCGAAACCACCTCTTCCCAGGTCGCCTCGTCTATCACATCCTGCTCCATGCAGTCAGCGTGACAGCCCTGCTCACGCAAACGCGTAACCACGGCCTGACAGGCTTCCAGATCGATGTCGGTGAGCATGACGGCAGCGCCAGCCTGGGCCAGTGCCTCTGCGCAGGCCGCACCAATGCCCCGGCCGGCACCTGTGACCAGCGCAACTTTCCCGTCCAACTGATATTCCTGCAGCATTCTTTTCTCCTTATGTGCTGTCAGCGGCGCCGCGCCCACTCGTCAACGCGCGAACCCTGCGGTTGAGTGTGGCCCTGCATGCGCAATCAGACACCTAACCGCCGATAGGGATTTAGCCGTTGAGAGACGCCTGCATAATGGCCGCCATCGGCTCAATAACCTCGACGAAAGCCTGGTCCAGTGGCGTGCCTTTAAAGTCAGGCAGATGCAGTGCATTCCAGTTCGCCCACAAAGGCATGCCCTCGGGGCATTCAGTGGCAGCCAACCCGATCGCCATGATCGCCTTGATCAGCGGATTGCTCTCGGCCGCATGGGCTGCTCGCCAATCCTCAAGACCAAGGTAGTTGCGCGCCACTTTGCGACCCAACGCAGCTTCTCGCGCATCGAGTAATTCGTTCCAGGAACAATATGCGGTCGCGGCAACCGGGCACACCGCATTGCGCGAGGCTGGATGGGCCAGCACATGCGGAATGATGCGCCCCACGTCCTGACCACAGGACCACGAGAACTTGCGTTCTCCATCCCCCATAACGCCGACCGGCTCAACCATGTAGTACTCCGGCCAAAGGCCGGCAGGAATAATGGTGTAGTCCAAACCAGCAAGCTCAATCACTCTGCGGATGAAGGCTTTTTGCGCCGCCATAGTGCGGTGCACGCTGGGCGTCGGCCAGAACTGTTCCCACTCATAGATATAACCGAACTCGGACGGAACAAAACGCTCCACGCCAGCCATTTTGGCCGCCCAGATCAGCGGATACTGCGATTCAGTGGCGAACAGCGGCACGCACGACACCAGGTAATCGGTCCCTTCAAGTGCGGGTATTAGCTCGGAATGATCAGTGACATCGGCTTCGCGCACGTCAACCCCGCGACGCGTCCATTCATCCCACAGCGGCTGCTTTTCAGCCATCCCCAGAAGTACGCCAGAGGACGATTTCTCCTGCTGCCCGGGCTTGCGTCGCAGCACTTTGACGTTGAACAGATCCTGCTCAAGCAACTCATTGACGCAGGCACGGCCGGCCGTGCCTGAGGCGGCGAATACAGTGACGTTCTTGCGTGACATGCATGTCTCCTGTGTTGATGGTTCTATGCGTTGATGTGCATGTTGTAGCCATCTCGACCCTGCAGAAACTCACGCCCAAGCAGTGTTGAGGCAGTGTGATAACCCGCAGCAGCGAGGGGCGAATCAAAGTGTTCAGCTGCGGCCACCACACATTGCGCAGTCATGAGATATACGCTCGGCGCGGTCAGCGTGGCGCTCACTTCGCGCCCTTGGCTATTCACCACGCGTCCCCAGAACTGGGTCCCGGCGTGAGTTCGAGTGGCCTGCGACGGGCCGGTCGGCAACAACCAGCCGACCAACTTGAGCAAAGCCTTCTGCATTGGTCGGGTGCCGAGCAACCCGCGCAGTGGATGGGTCAGTTTTTGTGACCAGCACAACACCGCCGGCATGGCGAAATACACGATGGTGTTGCCGATACCGGTGGAATGTTGAGCGGTGAACACGTCGCCCCATGGGAAACTCACCGCTGACTGGGTCCCGCGCGGAAACGCGACCTTGCGAATGCGGTAACCCAGCGGTACCGAAGTGAGCACACCCCCACGCCGCACCATGCCCCCGGCGGGAATAGCCTTGACCGCCGTACGCGCCGTCCCCTGACTAGGTAGCGCCCCGAAATCGAACGCCAGCTCAAGCTCGCTTGCATCTGGTAAGGCATGCGCCAGGTTTGCCGCCAACATATCGGTAGGCACGATGTCGAAACCCAAGCCCGGGCACAACACCAGCCCAAGCTTTGACGCCTGCTCATTGAGACTTTTTGCATGCTGGAATACCGGGATTTCTCCCGTGATATCAAGGTAGTGTGTCTTACTTAACAGGCAAGCCTGCATCATCGGCGCTGCGGTTTCAGAAAATGGTCCTGCGCAGTTGATCAGGACATCGACATCGTCGAGATGAGCCGCTGCATTCTCTACATCGAACGCTCGCCATGGCAGGCCATGAGACTCGGCCAGGCGCTGGGTTCGATTCGAGTTCCTGCCGGCCAGAATTGGTCTATGCCCCTTGGCCAAGGCTTCCAGCACAATCAACTCGCCGGTATAGCCGTAGCAGCCGTAAATCATCCAGCGTTGTACGCTCATGCACGGCTCCCGACGGGATATGATCTGAGAAAGTGCGCAAACAGTAGCGCGAAGACCAGATCCCCCATAGCCACCCAGCCCAGAATGTAGCCCTGTCCGCCCTGGATGATCACGGGCAGGACAACGGCAACAACGGCGAGCTTTCCGATCGTGCCCAACACCGCATACTGCCGGTACTTCACGGGATCGCGACTGACCATGTAATAGGCATAGCCGAAGGTCAAAACCAGTACCGCACAGAGATTCCAAATCATGCGGTTGCTGCCCTCAGCTGGCGCCAGTTGCATCCATTGTTGGACCAGATCAAAGCCGACCAGCCAGGACAAGCCAACAGCGAAGTTAAACAACGCTGCGATTACAAACAAAACCTTTGCGTGACCGTTCATTTCTTTTCCTCGAATGCTCAATCAAGTCGAATTAAAAAAGGCGGCCAGCCCATCAGGTGACCGCCAGTAAGTGCCGCACCTGCAAGGGGGGCAGGTTTGGTTGGACAAGAACCCGTCGTAAAGGGGGAAGAAACGACCAGATTTGTGCGCTTGTCCTGCGAAGGATTTGCAACCCATGGGCGGGCAATGACAAGGGCCTCGCATACGGCACGAAATCATCAATCAGTTCGCGTAACCACTTGAAGCCACTCTTGATCTGAAGCGGCCACCTGACGTCGCTCAGGAACTGACAACCCGCCACGACAGATGCCCCTGCGAGGCCAATGTGGCGAGCAGATTGCGACCGCCAAAGGCCTGCGCTGGAGACACGAAGCCAGTTTCAAGAATATGGCCAAGAAGTACCCGGTTTGCGGCGTCGGCCTGCAGCGCACCCGTCTGGATATACGGGCAATTGCCACGAATAACGACGGTTACGGATTCGGTATCCCCGCGCCCATAGCAAGCAATCGTGCAGCGGTTCAGTGCCGGATCTTCACGGCTCGGCTCTTCCGGGGTCAGGCCATCTGCCCATTCATTTGTAGTGGGCTCATGCTGGTCTTCTGGCAAATGACGGACTTCTTCTTCAAAGCGTTCAAGCAGGCCAATAACCGCGCCAAACATTTCCTGGTTGCGGAACGAAACCAGTACCGAACAGTTACGTACGCGCTCATCGGTTTCGTACCAGATCGGCTCGCCACCGCCACTCCAAGGAAGTGCCATCAGGCTCTGCACTTCACCCGGCACGTTGACGCTAAATCCCTTGGCATAAGGCCACATTTCCAACTGGTTGTGGACCAGCTTGTACTGTGGCTTGGTACACATCCGCAGGAATGACGCGGTGGATGCTTGGGACACCGCTGAATCGGCACAGTACACAATGTCCAATGTATCGATACCTGGCGATTCCAGCGCGACCTCTGCAGCAATGTTGCCCTCGGCCCACATGTAGGAGCAGGCCGGGCACAAAATCAGATCCTTGGCCTTGAACTTTGCTCCGAATTCCTCTCGCAGCATCTTGACCCAATCCATTTCACCGGTGGTATCAAAGTAATGGCAGCCCGCCTCCAGTGCCGCTTCAACGACGGGCCGTCCCAGCTGCATGAACGGGCCCACGATATTGAGCACCGCTTTCTTACCGGCAAACAGCTGGCTCAGCGCGTCTTTGGTGTTCGTGACTTCCACCACTTTGTAATCGTGGCCTTTGAGCTCTGGCACCAAGGCCAATTCCTTTTCGAGATTGGCTTGACTGCGCCCCGCCGCTATAAATGGAATGCCCGCTTCAGCCAGTTTCCAGGCGGTCAATTTACCGGTGTAACCACTGGCGCCGTATAGCACGATTTCGTATTGGGTACTCATATGCATCTCCTCCTGCTGTAATTTCAGAATCTAGCGGCGCTTTTCGCTGAAAACCTGCGCCTTGTTACGTTCAAATGCCTCAACGCAGAAACGTTCCTGGGGCTTCTCCGATGCGGTCTTAGGAATGGCATCCAAGAACTGGATATAGCGCGGCACAAAATTGGCTTCGAGCTGCTCGCGGCAAGCGCTGAATAGCTTTTGCGGATCCACGTCTGTGTGACCAGGAACCA
Organism: Oceanococcus sp.; assembly: GCA_041619315.1. Taxonomy (GTDB): domain Bacteria; phylum Pseudomonadota; class Gammaproteobacteria; order Nevskiales; family Oceanococcaceae; genus Oceanococcus. The sequence goes on from JBFKEC010000012.1 coordinate 6,641, forward strand.
CCGCAGCCACGACATCTTTCTCGCCGGGAGCACCGGATGCCGCAGGCACCCCATAGACGAACACGTCGTCCACCCCGTCTTGCTCGGCAATAACTTTTTCCACAAACGCCGGATTGACAAAATCACCGTTGCGGCGGATGCCGCCACCTTTGCGGTATTCAAAGTAAAGCCAGCCATTTTCGTCTTCGTGCAGCACATCGCCCATGCGCAACCAGCCGCCAGCACATTTCGCTGCTGAGGCTTCGGGTTTGCCGTGGTACTCGACCACGAACGGCGAACCATCGGCGTGACGCATCAGCAGTTCGCCAGAGGCGCCTTGTGCAACTTCGTTGTCGTTTTCATCGACAATCTTGTACTGCAGGATGGGGGCAACTTTGCCCACGCTACCGACCGGCCCGACACCCACGGGATTGACCACCAGACCACCTTCAGCGGCCCCGTAGAATTCCAGGATGCGGACATCGAAACGCTGCTCGAAATTCTCCCAAATGGCCTTGGGCATGCCTGCAGACACAATGAAACGCACCGGATTGTCGGCGTCATCCGGCTTGTGAGGTTCGGCGTATATCGCCGTTGTCATGCCGCCAAGCAGGGTAAATGTGGTGCAACCGTACTTACGCGTGATGTCCCACAAACGACTTTTGGTAAAACGCCGCGAAAGCACACAGTGCATATCCAGCATCAAAGTCGCAGCCAGGGTGACGAGCTGGGCATTGGCATGGGTCAGCGACAGCCCAGAATACGGCCGGTCTTCTGTGGTGTACTTGAACAGCTGACCGGCCGCGGCTGCCGTTCCACAGAATCGCGCGTGGGTCATGATGATGCCTTTCGGATCCCCCGTTGTGCCGGAGGTGTAGATCAGCTGCATGGCCCCCTGCGGATCTTCAATCGCGATAGGCAACTCTGCGCCGTCGAAATCCATAATCGATTGCAGCGGACTGACGTCGCCATATGATGCAAGGCTCTTTTCGCATTCGTCGCTCGCCATACCGACCACCCAGCGCAAATCGTCCAGCCCCTCTCGCACGGCCTGAAGATTGTCGAGCGCGTAGTCCGCAGCAATGACGCCAACACAACCCGCTGCCTTCAGCATGTAGGACAGTTTCTCGCCCTTGGTGCGCGGATCGATCGGCACAAACATGGCATCAAGAATGCCGCCCGCCACCATGGCGTCGACGAATTCCACATGGTTTGCCATCAGCAAGGCAAATTTCTCTCCGCGCTTCAGGCCCAGCGATTGCAGCCCGCGGGCCAGTGCCTGACCGTTGTGCCAAAGTTGGCCAAAGCTGCGGGTTTCGTCTGGTCGCTTGCCGCCACCTTCAATGGTGAGCACTGGCAGCGGGTCGTGTCGATCGGCTTTGGCCCGGACCACTCCGGCCAGTGTCAGTTCGTCGATGCTCATGACTTAAACCTTCTGCAGCATGGAAATTACAATTGCGGCGACATCATTTCCGATGAAGCCTCCACCGTTTTCGGCCAGCGCAAGGCGCGCGCCTTCAACCTGACGGGGACCAGCTTCACCGCGTAACTGAGTAACCAGTTCCACGATCTGCCCAGCACCGGAAGCACCAATGGGGTGCCCTTTACGCAGCAGGCCACCAGATGGATTAACCGGTAGCCTCCCGCCCAGACGCGTGTCACCGTCTTCAACAAGGCGCACTGACTCACCCTTGTCACACAGCCCAAGCAGTTCGTAATAGATCACCTCGGCCGGTGCGGACGCGTCATGCAGCTCGACCACACTAAGCGCCTCAGGGCCAAGCCCGGTCTCGTCGTAAACCTGCTTCGCGGCCATTTCCGGAACGTCGGGTTTGCCCGGGTCATCGTGGCCGGAGGCCAGGACCGACGACAGCACCTTGACCATTCTCGCCAAACCGAGCTGTCTGGCCTTGCGCTCGGAAACCACAACAACTGCTGCGGCGCCATCACCAATTGGCGAGCACATTGGCAGGGTCAATGGGTCAACGACTGGACGCGCCGCCAGCACCTCGTCAACCGTCAATTGTTCCTGGTACTGCGCCTTGGGATTGAGGCTGCCGTGAAAAGAATTCTTGGCTGAGACCATGGCGAAATGGCGCTGGGTAGAGCCATAGGTCTGCATGTGGGTGCGCGCCATCGATGCATAAATGTCCATGAACATGGAACGTGTACTTCCAGCACCTTCAATGTCCGCTGTTGAACCGGTCGCCTTGGCGTTTTCTGCCAACTGCCGCATCACGCCGTCCATGTCCTCGGTATCCACGGCACCCTGAAAAACCGAGAATGTGGCGTGCTTGTTTTCGCTGTAGAGTTTTTCTGTGCCGCAGACCAGAACAACATCGTAGGCACCAGCGCTCACCATGGCCGCGGCCTGCTGGAATGCCGTTGCGGAGGTGGCACAGGCATTCTCGACATTGACCACAGGTATGTCGCCAATACCCATGCCCCGCAATACGCACTGCCCGGGGATCAACACCTGGCCCGTCACCAATGCGGCGCCGCCATTGCCCATATAGGCAGCCTGTATATCGGCCTTGTCGAGCCCGGCATCAGACAGCGCTGCGCCAATGGCTTCCTCGCCCAGCGACTTCAGTCCGCGATCGAGATACTTGCCAAAGCGGGTCATGCCCACGCCCGCCACGTAAGCGTTCATTTTCATGATGAATCCTTGAGAAAACGGGGGCGTACGAACACCGCACACCCCACAGGAAGATCTGTGTTTAGAGCAGATCCGGATCCATCAGGTAGTAGCCACCCTTGATCGCCAGCACATCGTTGGTGCCATCCTCGATCAATGAAGCACGCGCATCCCGCATGATTTTTTCCACCGGGTATTCATGGGTCAGCCCATTCCCACCGAAAATACCCAGCGCTTCGCTGGACACATCAAATGCGGTCTGAGTGCCCAGCGTCTTGGCACACATCGCGGCCTGCAAGGCCGGCACATCGCTGGTCATGTTGTAGTGCACAACGCGTCGAGTCAGGCTGGATGCCGCCTCGACATTGCGGAACATATGGAACAGTTTGTAAGACACCAACTGGTGCTGATATATCGGCACGCCGCCCTGCTTACGCTCATGCGCATAGGCATGAGCCAGGTGATAGGCAGAGCGCGCCGCCCCAGTCCAGATGGCCCCCATCAGTGCGTTTGCTTCGGAGTGAATGCAGTACACCGCACGCAAGTAGTCCTCTGGACCGGCGAGCACATAATCCAGTGACACTTCCACGTCGTTGAAGAAAATCTCGCCTTGCGGATCGCCCCGCTGACCGAGTTTCTCCAGCGGCTTGCCTCGACTTATACCCGGCAAATCAAGCGGAATAACCAACACGCAACCGCCCTCTACGCTAGGGCCATCGCCGAAGTCTGCTGCGCAATACAGGATGCAGTGCTTGGCACAACTTCCGTTGGACACCCAGGCAGATTTCTGCCCATTAAGAATGATCTTGTCCTTGTAAAAACGAGCAACCGTATTGGGCTTGCCATATTTGGCTCCCGGATGACGCACCATGCCCTGAGGATCGATCGAATCAGAGCCATGATCGGGTTCGGTGATACCCCAGCAACCCAGCTCAGTTTCCGGGAAACGCTCCATCAGGAATTGATTTCCAAACAGCATGGAGAGATAACTCGGCAACATGCCGGCAGCAACCGAAATCGCCAAGCCACCATCGCCATAACCCAGCTCTTCAAGCAGCACGCAGAACAAATTTGCACGCGCCTCGGGCTCCATCTGAGCCAACATGCCTAGCTCGACCCCCAACTCCCGATAACGGCTGTGGAACGTCCAAAATTCTGAACCTTCCGCAATGATCTGATCGGCCGCAAGTCGATCCAGACGCTGACCAATCGGACGCATGACCTCCAGCGCAAACTTGCGCAGCTGAGGTTGAAACTCCCGAGTGACATCATCAAGCGGCGGCTGGATTCCGAACTCGTCGATTTTGCACTTGGGATTTTGCGGCCAACCGTGAGCCGGTGCCTGGCGGGACATTTTGGGGAATTCTGGGGGGTTGCTGGTCATGGTTGCATGTCTCCTTGAAATCGGCTCTGGCGACGCGGTAGGCCGCGTTCGTGTGGCAGCTACTATCGCGACCAACCCCCCATGCATGGCCCTATCGATCGGAAGGTTTTGCGCCCCTACCCCCAGACTTTGCCCCCGACTGAGTGCTAAACAGTGCAGAATGAAAAACTCAACCCCCCGTGATTCGATTGAACCCCTAGTTGCATCTCATGTCGTCAATCCAGCCCCAAACGCCACTTCTGGAGTCGAAGTTCAATCCTGCAATTAGCGCGGCCCAGCTGATTGAACGCAGTCGACTGAATGTTCCAGACACGTTTATAGAAGCGAGGGCCACGGTGGCTGGTGTCAGCGCACCCGCTGGCTATGGCAAATCAACCATCTTGGCCACCTGGCAGCAGAGCCTGGCCGAGCAGGGGATTCGAACGGGGTGGCTCAGTCTTGACGAAAACGACAATGACCCGGCTCGCTTCATGCGCTATTTGCGCGGCGCCTTGAGCCGTGCCCTGGAGAGTGAGCCTCGCAACTGGTCACCTGAGTTCCGCAACGACGATCAACAGCTGATTACGCTGGAGCGCCTGGCTGCACATCTTGCAACTCTCGACGTGCGGGTCTGCCTGTTTCTCGATGACATTCATGTAATAGACGACAAGAATGTTCTGGATAGCGTGCATTGGCTTGCCCACTATGCTCCCGAGCAGCTGCAGTTGGTTTTGGCTGGGCGTTCATTGGCGTCCTTACCCCTCAGCCGACTGCGGGTCCGACGCAAGCTGGTCGAGCTTGGTGAGAGTGATTTGAAGTTCACCATGGACGAGGCCCGAGCTTTTTTCACCAGCCGCGGCATCAGCGCGCTGAATGATGCCAATCTGCACATGCTCATGATGCGCACCGAAGGCTGGCCTGCCGGGCTAGAGCTTGCCGGCATGCTGCTCGAAAGTGCCAGCGATCCGCGCTCCCTGATTGAAGATTTCACCGGCAACGAACAAAACGTCATGGAGTATCTGGGCGAAGTGTTGCTGGAACAGCTCGACCAGGACACTCGGGAATTTCTATTCGCCACCGCCCAGTTTCGCCGCATCAATGCGGAACTGGCCCAGCAGGTCACCGGGCTAAGCAAAACTCAACAACTGCTGGACGAACTGCATCGTGGCAACTTCTTTCTCAGCCGCATGGACGGTGAAGGTCGCTGGTTCCGCTATCACCAACTGATTCGTGATTTTCTATGCGAACGCGGCCAGCAGGAGAATCCGGAAAAGGCCAGTGAAACCCTTCTACGCGGAGCGCACCACTTCTACGCCCAGGACCTGCACTACGAAGCCATTCAATGCGCAATTCGGGCTCAGGCCTGGGATGTTGCCGGCGCCTGGCTGGCCAGGCATGTCGAAGATCTGGTCTTTCGCCAAGGCTATCTGCATTCCATCATGGACTGGATGCAACGGCTGCCGCAGCAATGGGCAGACCGCTACCCCAACATACGCATCAATTACGCATTTGCGCTGACATTTTTTGGCCGCCATCAAGACACCGAGGCCCAGATCCAGCACCTGGAAGCTCTGCGTGATCGCCTCGCACAAGGGGCCCAACCCAACCATCAAGTCATCGATGAACTGGAATGCGCAATTGGCGGTCAGCGCAGTTATCTATATGCATTGATGGACGATCGCGAAGGCGCGCTGCGCGAGTCGAGAACCTGGCTGGAACGCTGGCCCGACGCACCCGCCGACCAACGTGGCGGGATCTCCAATGTGCTGACGTTCGCTTACAAATGCTTTGGCGAGCTCGACACAGCAATGGCTGTGTCCAACGACGTCATGCGCTGGGTCCCGAGCAAGACCGAAGGCTACTATGTCTTCTCCTGGTTCTATTGTGTGCGCTGCTATGTGCTGCTTAAACGTGGCGATTTTCATGCTGCACGCCAGACCGCAATTGAGGCTTTGGAAACGCTTGATCGCCGAGCCGGACGAGCGGACTGGCTCAACAGCAGCTATCTGCACGGCGTACTGGCGATGGTCTACTACGAATTCGGCGAAATGCAGAAAGCCGAAACCCATCTGGAAATGGGCTTGTCGGAAGACGACAACTACATCCAGGCTGACCACCACATTGTGCGCTACCTGACTCAGGGGCGTTTTCAACGCTGGCGCGGAGACACCCGCCAAGGCCTGTCTACTTTGCAACAGGGTCGCGCCATCAGCGAGCGCCTCAACCTGCCGCGCCCGGCGATGAGTCTGGTCGCAGAAGAAATCACCTGGTATGCGCGTGATGGCCAACTCGACAAAGCCCGTGAACTGGCCGCACGTTACCGACTTGACGTCATGCCAGACGGCGCCAATGCCGATTTACGCGAAGAGAAAAGTTACCGCACTGTGGCGCGCTGCCAATTGCATGAGCACCCGGGCGAAGTTGCCAAGATGCTCAATGCCGGCATTGAGCACTGTCTAAGCAAAGGGCTGCCACATCGTCAGCTGGAGTTAATGATGCTGCAGGCTATGGCCTTGCAGCAGGCAGGTGATGCTGACCACGCCGTCGAGGTCGTGACCCAGGCCCTGATGATAGCCGCCCCTCGCGGCTACTTCAGGGTGTTTCGCGATGAGGGCGAACCCATTGCCAAACTACTGGCCAGGGTCAGACTCAACGAGCACCAACAGGCTGCAGCCGCCCTGCTCAAGCGACTTCAAAACGAAACCAGTCAAAATGCCCGGCCCCAGACCAGCGAAGGCAACTCCAGTTTGGTCGAGCCGCTCACTCCGCGCGAATTGCAAATTCTCGGTCGCCTGCAGTCAGACCTCAGCAATCGCGAAATTGCCGAGGCCATCTTCGTCTCGGAAGGCACCCTCAAATGGCACCTGCACAACATCTACGGCAAGCTTGGCGTACGCACCCGTTCAGGCGCATTGGCTGCGGCTAAGGAATTGAGCCTGGTCTAATCCCCGCGTTTATGCGGTGTGCCCACCATCAATGATCAAATCCGCCCCGGTCATGAAACTGGATTCATCAGACGCCAGAAACAGTATCCCGTTGGCGATTTCCTGAGGTTGCGCCATTCGGCCCAGTGGAATCGAGGCCAGGACTTTGGCGCTAAAGGCCGTCGCCACGTCTGGTGCCATGCTGGCCACGGCATCACGCACCATAGCGGTTTCCACGAACCCCGGGCACATGCAATTCACACGGATGTTGTACCCCTCCTGCGCGCACAATTTAGCCGCAGACTTGGAGAATATCCGCACACCACCCTTGGAGGCGTTGTATGCCATAACCATCGGCTCCCCAAGGATGCCTTCGATGCTGGCCACATTGATAATCGAGCCTCCACCTGAGGATTTCATCGCGGCGATCCCCTTACGCGTCCCTTTCATGACGGCGGTAAGATTGATCGCGATGGTGCGATCCCACTCCTCATCCGTTTGCGTCTCAATGGTTCCAGGCAAACCAATCCCTGCACTGTTGACCAGGACATCCAGCCGACCCCAGCGCTGAATCAACTGATCCAGCACCTCGGTCCATTGCGCATCATCGACTACGTCTTGCCTCACCGCCGCTGCATTGTCGCCAAGCGCACGCGCCGCATCGGTCACCGCCTGCAGATTGATGTCAGTCAGTAAAACTCGCGCACCTTCGGCCACAAAGCGTTGCGCCGTGGCCAGCCCGATGCCCGATGCTGCTCCGGTAATCAGGCACACCTTATCTTTCAGTCGGCCCATGCTTGTCTCCTTATTTATATGTTCCAGGTGTCATTCATTGTTGGTCAGCACAACCGCCAAACTCGCCTAACCATGGTTAGGTCATGGCCGATATCAGCCACCCAGAGCACCGAGATGATAGAGCCTGGCCAAATGCAGTCGCATTTCCGTTTCCATGCGCGCCTGCTCGATGCTCAAACTGTCGTTTATCTGGTTCAGCGAGGTCAGTAGCAACTGGTTGGCTTGCACCACTAGCTCCGGCCACTGCAAGGCATGCGCTTTGGCCCGCAAGGCGAAGACCGCCTGCGTGCGTTCGGTCGCAAGCCAGTGCGCCAATGCCTCCGCCACGAGTGCAGTACCACCCGTCGCGTCAGCCAGCCGGCTTGCAGCTTCAGCGGCATCAATAGGCGCCGATAAAACCTGCTCTTGCAGCCATTTGTTGTGCTGTGCGGACGCGACCTCCTGCCGCTGTTCAAGCAGTCGAACTGCACGCTCAAGTATCTGTTGAGCAGGCCGATGCTGGCCGATAGAAATCAATGCCGCAGCGGCGTGCAAGCGCGCTTCCTGCGTCGCCAGATCCGCACCACCACGCTGCGATGCCAGCACCCAGCTTTGCAAGGCCCGTTGCTGCCGTTCCGCTTCACTGTAGATGTCCTCGAACTGTTCGAAAGCACGTGGACGCGCGCACACTGCATCGTCGCCCATAGCGACCTGATACTGTTCACAGGATATAAATCCGCCGCGAAATTTGGCCGCCAGTGTGGTCGCCGAACTGTTGAGCAGGGCAACGGGTTGCTGCACGGTTTGTTGGCGAAGTTGAGCTGTGCCCGGCGGCGCCAGCAACGCGTAACCACGCCCCAACAATGCAGCGGCCGCAGCATGACCGTTCAAATCAACTCGATTAAATACCGCCTGTGCAGTCAAACCCTGCGCTTGATTCAGAAACTGCCAGCCCAGCAATAAATTGGCCCGGTCGCGAAGTGCTGCAACCACGCTTGAACTTGGCGTCAAACGACCGACCTGATCAAGTAAGTTGAGCGCTTCATCAGTGCGTCCAAGCTGCATCAGAGAGACAGCCAGATTCAGGCGCATGGTCTGAAACAGCAACTGCAGTTCTGGATCGCCGACCAAAGCTTGCTCTGCCTGCAAGTGCGGGCCTTCACGCAGATAGGTAAGCGCCAGCGCCGACTCGCTGCGGACCAATAGCACACGCGAAACCAGATCCCGCCATTGCGCTTCCTGTCTGGCTGTCTGCTGGACAGGCGCACGCCGGGTCAGAACCTGCAGCGCGCGCTCTGCATGTCCATGCGCAATATCGCGTCGAAGCAGACCCAGCAGCACACTCCAGCTGTGCGTTGTCAGTTGACCGTCAGGCCAAGCGCGCAGCACTTCATACGCGACAAGTCGAAGATCCAGCGTGGCCACGCAGTCAAGGAAGTCTTCTACCAGATCGGCATCGAGCTGAACCGCACGCAGACTGTGCAACATTCCAGCGAGTCCTTGGATTTCACCCGCCGCACACTGCTGACGCGCGACCAAGTAATCCGGGCGCTGGCGAGGCTTCCCGTCAAGAATGCGCTGGCGCGCACCATCCGGCACCATCCAATCCAACGCCGTAGCCCACCATCCTGGGGCCTGCCTCAGCCAGTGTGTGCTGTCGATCTCTGGCGAACCGATCAAACGGCTCTTAAGTTGCCACTCGACAATACCGGTGGCAGCTTTCCAGGGGAGCTTCTGGGACAATTCGAAATTGCCGTTTTCCGTGCTGACGAGGACGTCAGCCTGGTAATCGCCCGGCGCCAACTGTGGCAACCGCGCCAGCCACTGTGCCGAGGCGAATATCGGAGCAAAATCCACCACTGCCACGATCTGGCTATCCTGCGATCGGCGCACGCGCGCTTGCATGCTCACCAGCGGCGCTTTCAAATCGCTTGTGACAATGATCGCGGGCTGATCGGCACTCTTGGCAAGCTGCTGTATCGCAACATTCAAGCCATTCCGCTGGCGTTCGGCCAGGGCACGATCCAGATCGCCAAGTGGGTCTTGAGCGGCAAGCGCCGCTGCGCTGCTGATCAACATCAGCAGCGCAGCTATTGATCGACGGTGATTAAACATCAATCGAACCCGCGTGTGTAAAGACGCCTGCCCAACTGGAAATCGCCACTTTCGAGCGCCTCTATGAGGTGTCTAGAACTGGTAGGACAAACGCAAGGTCACTTCCTCGGCAAAAGCGATAGACGACATCAAGTTGTCATAGCGATTGCCCCACAGATCATCGGACACGTGGTTGTAGAACCCTTCAACCGTCACCCCATGCCCGGGGTTCCAGCGCAAACCGGCCTGCAGAAAGGCCCCGCCCTCGGTGTCAATCAAGGACGCAAATTCAAGCTCATATAACTTGTTCGGCCACGGCTGCAAGAAACCCAGGACCAAGTAGGTGGAGCCATGGGTGATCGGGCGAGTGGTTCGCGTGTCATCTGCTTCCAATTCATCGTAGCTCTTGCTACCCATGCCAGACAGATGACGCCCAACCAGATCAGCGCGATTGCGATGCAGGGCCTGCATCACGATGTACGTGCCGGGAAAGCTGTCGAAGAAGCGGTGCCACTTATCCGCCACCAGTGACACCATGAATTCGTCCTGACGAATATAGTCGCTGGACAGTGACGGGTTGGTGTAGGTGCGTTCCGGCGTGTACTGGGCCTCCAGATTCAGAATCAACTGATTGAAGAAATCGATCTCTGAATCAATTACATAGCTGACCCCGGCCATGAAGTTATCTTCACGGAAATATTCGCGAGCGATATGGCCACGCAAACTGCCGCCGGATGCAACGAAGAACGTACCAAGCTGTGCGACTGATTCCTCGAACGTCTCAGACGCTGACGCGTAGACATCCTGGGCACCGGGATACTCATTGACCGCGGCATTCAGGCCCAGGATACCGTCCAGGCGCGCTTCAGCTGCGTAACGAAACCACTCTTCGGCGCTATACACGCCCCCGGCCCCGGCATGAAAAGGCGCATGCGCGAGTGCTTCAGCGGTACTGTCATACATACGACAACGCGATGCGTCGTACGTATCCGGATCGTACTCATCCACTGGGCACGTGCCGGTACCAACCGGCGATTTGAGATCGTAACTCAACATCGTTGCGGCGCCGAAGGACAGATTGTTTTCAAGCGCTGGGCCCAGAATAGGCACCTGATTGACGATGTCCGCCGTACCCAGAAGATTGGGACCAACACCGTTATATAGCGGCTGCTCTACCCCCGTTTCAGTCCAGCGGAAGACCCCTTCGGTGCCATATCGATGGGCATAACCCAGTTGAAAGCCCCATTGGCCATAATCGCCCTTGATCCGGAAGCCACCCACGATATCGTCATCGTAACCGCCGGCTTTATAGCGATCCTGCACTGTGAACTGGGTTGGAATGATGTTGTAGGGCGTATTCGGATTACCGAAAATGGTGGGCTGAAATTTGCCCACATAGCTATCGAACAAGATGTTATTGCTGACCTGGTAGGTCACGCGCGCTGACAGCATAGGCACACGCTTGTCCGAAAACTCCTCCATTGCCCTGTCTAGTATGGAGTGGCGACGCAAGTCCAAACCATTGGGCACATCGAACACCCTGAAAAATATGGACTGGCCCCAGGCAATTTGCTGATTACCGATTCGAAAGCTGAAATCACGGTTGTTGTATTCAAGAATTGCAGCCGGCAAATCGATCATGTAGTCGCGACCGGCGAACTCCACCGGATTGCCATTCTCAAACCCACCCTTGCCATCAGTCACCGAATACTCGAAATAATTCGGCTCGGCTTGGTACAACGCGGGGTCGGCCCATGGCCCGGACTGGATGCCACCTTGGTCATAGTTGTCCAGGACCTCGACACTGGCTGCATCAAACTCGTCGTACAAGGTCGGATCATATATACCGCGCAAACGAGCAACGATGCGCCACTTGCGATTGAAGCGCAGCTGGCCTTCAACCTCGCCGCGCAAGATTGTGTAGTTAAAGTCGTTATCCGTGGTCGGGATCATGTCGCCACGACGCAGGTCATCGCCATAAACGACGCCTAAAGGCATTGAGGTCCAGTTCGGCGTCACAACACCAGATACCAGCGGCGTATAGGTCGGCGGCAGATAAGGCGTTCGTCTTAGCGTGACGTCATTGAAGTAATTACCGCCCTGGTTGTAAGGGTTTTCATCACCAAGGTGATAAGCCCCTTCCAGGCGCAAAAACCCGCCATAGCTGAAACGAATTCTGGCATCGGCCGTGGTGCTGTAAGTGACTGCCAACAGGCTTGCGACCAAGCCGGCTGACAACAATGCTCCGTACGTCGCTCTCATCCCTGATGTCCCCTGCTGTTGAATTAGTTCGTTATGCGCAGAATCTTTCCGCCAACCCCAACCGTGACGGCGTGCGCGCCATGCGGCCCGGTGGTGACGCCGTGGAACCAGCCGGTGGAGATGCTGTTGCCGTAGACCGGATCGAATGTGCGTCCGTCATCCCGGCTGATCTGCATGTCACGCATGCCGGTAATGATCACCGCGCCATCACGCGAGCTGGTCACCCCCAGCAGATTCACCTTGGTCGGACGTTTCAATGCCTGCCACGACTGACCACTGCTGCGGGTACGCAGCACATAGCCACCCTGACCTACCGCATACCCCGTACCGTCGCTGCGGACATGCACGGCTGACAATGTGGGCTCCACACCTTCAGTGTCATTGCCTCCGGCATGTGTGATTTGCCAAGTCTTGCCGCCATCCGGTGAGCGCATGGCTAACGCCAGTTCACCGACCACCCATACGTGATTGTCTTCGTTGATCTGAACCCCGTAGAGGCTGGGCGTGAAGAAGTCACCCAGGCGCATGTCGCCATCGCGGAACACGCCTTTCCAATCACGCTCGATGACCTGCCAACTGGCTCCACCATCAGCCGTCCGCAACAAGGCGCCAAACGCACCGACGGCAATGCCGACACCACGACTGTTCACCGATACGTTGAACAGTCGTTCTTGAGTGCCGCTTTCAACCGATTTCCAGACACCTTCTGGATCGCGCTTCAGAATGAGGCCCATCTGGCCAACGGCGACGGCGTGATCACCGGCAGCCGACACTCCAAGCAATGCAGCAGGCCCTGGCGTGCTCTCCAGAACCCAGTTATTGCCACCATCGTCGCTGTGCAAAACCCGACCGGCAGCACCAACTGCGTAGAGACTGCTGCCGCTTTTCGCCACGCCGAATAGGGCCTGGTGAGCTGTACCTTCGAGCAGCATTTCACTTCGTGCAGAATAAGCCGCCGGCCCCTCTGATTTGGCCTGGGCTGCGCCATGAACGAGTAACCCCGCGGCAAAGACTGAACAAACCAGTCTTGACCACGCACACTCAGCTGACTTGAACATGCCAACCATCGATCAAACCTGACCCAGGCGCTGCAGCGCCTGCTGCGTGAAGAACCGGCTATACACGTCGTCTGGATCTGCCTCAAACAAACTCTGATAGCCACCCGCACACTCTTGCTGATGACTGATACGGCTCATGCGCTTGTTCTGGATGTCGTATGCGTGCACGAACACCCATGACCACGCCGGGTTTTTGCCATCTGGCCCCGGCACGATGGTGTCGCCATCGACGTACTGGGCATAACCACCTTCGAAGTTGACCCAGGGTTTGTTCTGGCGGTCATATCGCAAGCTGCTGCCTGCCAGATTGATGCGGGTATCGACATACGCCACGCGTCGCCCTACCGGCGCTCGTGGGTACTGCGTAGGGGTGGATTCAACCAGCGCCACCTCCGGCACCAATTCGTATTCGTAGTCCCAGAACATGTCGCCGTTCGGGCCACCATTGGTGCTGTTGACCCAGTTGTTCTTGGAATGGAAGTTGGTGTTGTTCGCGGTCAGCATCGGCTTGCGCTCCAACACCTTGAAATCACCCCAGGTTCGCATCGGGTCACCAGCCGCCCACGCATCCGACAAGAACCAGGTCACCCCGGGAATCAAGGGCTCAAATCGCTGGTTGGTTGGGAACTGACGCACACGGCGGAACTGCGGCAGATAGCCATAGAGGTCAGGAAACTTGTTCTGGTCGTAATACCAGGTCGACAGAAAGGAACTGCCGGCTACATCCTGGGTTGCGGTGAACAGTACGGTTTGCATACGCAGCAAGTCGTCGCGGTTGTCGAACACCTGTCCGTCGCTACGGCCCTGGACCTGCAATTCAGCCCAGACCAGGTCATAGCTGTAGGCCTGCGAACCATCTGGATTAAATACGGTGTCGTTGACTGCATATTGGTTGTAGTCATTACGCCCCCAGGCCATGGCCAGGTTGGCCTGGAATTCTTCACCGGTCTTGGCATTGGGGAACGGCAGACCACCACGCCAGTTCTCTCCCCTGTTGTTGATCACATTACCCTTGGCATCCCACTGCGCGGTGATGCCGTCAGCCATGTTGCGCAGGGTTTGCTCGTAGTACTCGTGCGGAAAGAACTTGCGAAAGTCGGTTTCAGTGGCCTTGATCTTGATCTTGCGACCAACATTCTTGATCTGGTCGTACACGATCGGGTCAAACAGCTCCTTAACCAGATCAACATTGCCAGCATCGATAATGTCTCCCGTGCTGATCTTGCCCTTGGTGTAGTTTTCTATCGATAGCAGCTCTTCCGGATAGGCCTTTTCCAGGGTCTGCTCGGCAGCCAACACCTTGTCCAGAGGGGCCAGGACGCCAGCGCCTAACCCCAGCGCCGCGTTCTGCATCAGCTTGCGGCGACCGTAGTCGAAATCGTATTTGCGAACTCTCATGGTGTGTCTCCTTTCCTGCGAATTAAGCGCGTAGCTGGATCAGGTTCATGCCGGCGCACCGACCGGACTCATCGCGGCCTGGCCGCGCCTGAAATCTGGATCTTTTTCGACGTCCTTGAACTGCGACAAGTCGATGCTCTCGCCGACCATAAGATCGTCGCGTGCGGCGAAACGGGGTTTGATCAGCCAGATCAAAAGCGGCAGAACAACCAGTGCGAGCACCATATTGATCAACATGATGGCAACCAGAAGCAGGCCCATATCGGCCATAAACTTGAGGTCGGACAGCACGTACCACGGCAGGATGCCGATCAACATGATCGTGGCCGTGAACAGAATGGCCTTACCGGTTGTGGTCAGTGACTCGGTAATCGCCTTGCCCCAGTCATGCCCCTGCGCGGTGTACTCCTCGCAAATCCGTGAGAGCAGATATATCCCGTAATCGATACCAACCCCGACCCCGAGAACTGCGACCATCACAGAGTTGATATCCAGACCAATGCCCATCACATGCATGGTCGCGGTAAGCAGGAAATTGGACAGATTGACCGGTATCAGGACGATAATCGCAGCGGCTATCGAGCGGTAGGCGTACCAGCAGATGAAAAAGATGGCGCAATTCAACAGGCCGAGTATCAGCCAGTGGTAGCGGTTCACCACCAGATTCATGGCCTGCTGCAGGGCGATGTTGCCGCTGGCCAGACGGATACGAAAATTCTCGTGCTCAGCGCCGACGATATCCACCGCGCGCTGCGCACTGGCCAGTGCCGCATCTACGGTTTCTTGTCTGTTGTCTTTGTACCAAAGCGAGACTGTCGAGTTCTGGAACTCAAAATCGGTGATATGTGAAAAATTCACCGGGTTGGTCCCAAAGGTAATGGCATTGGACGCCGCCGAAACGGCGCGTGTCGTCATATCCAGCGGGTACCACTTGGGGTCGCCGCCAGAGAACAGACGATTGCCTTCCATCATGTAGTCGGCAAACGACAGGGTGGCCCGAGGCGGCATGTTTTCATCCGCTTCAACCAGGGCCTGCAACTGCAACGAGGCCTGCACCACCTCTGGCGTGCGTGCAATGCGATTGTTGATGTCGCGGGTCTTGGCCTCGAGAATCAACTCCAGGGTATTCACCCCCGGAAAATGAGCGTTGATTGCCCGAATCCCGGTGTTGAATTCGGAGTCCTGCCACAGCAGGTTGCTGCCCTCAACCGGATTGCCGATCTTGATTTGCGACGCCAGGTACACCGCCCCTGCCCCAACCACTACAACCACTACAGTGGTGATGCGTGCTGTCGGCCCGAAGCACAATTTGGCGATACGACCGAGAACGCGCTTTTGCAGCGCGTGAAACCCGGTGTTGTCGTCAGCCACGATACGCTCGATATTGCGCGGAGACGGCAGGTAGGACAGAACGATGGCGATAAGGAAAACGCCGGTAGGCACAATACACAAAGCCCAAAAACCGCAAAACAGAGCAAAGCGCTCCATCGCGGGTATTGGCGCAATTGCAATAAAGAAAATGCCCAACGCGTCGGTGATAACACCGAGTATTGACGGCGCCATCATGGCCGCCATGGTCACTTCGGCAGATTTCTGCTTATTGCCGATTTCGGCATAGACCTCGTAGAACCGCTCCGAGAACTGCACACAATGTGAAAACGAACGCGCTATCAGCAGCAGCGGCACAATCATCAGCAATGGCTCGATTGGAGACTTGAGCCAGCCGACCAGGCCGAAACCCCAGATTGCGGCGGCCGAGGAACAAATGATCGGGGTCAGCGTGCCAGCAACATTCCGCATGTAAAGCGCCAGTGCCAGCGCCAGTGCCGCCAGGGTGATGGCGAAAATCGTGTACGTCTGTTGCTGCAACTTGTATACCCAGCCGGTCAGAATCGGCTGGCCCACGACATGAATCTCGTGGTGCTCATCACGATATTGATCGGCCAGGGCCTGCACTTCCCGGAAAACAACTCCGTAATCGAGAAGATTTTCCAGGAACGCGGCTGTTATTAAGGTGGCGCTCTCATCACCCGACACATAAAAATTGCGAACGTTAGGACTTTGCTCTACTCGGCGGCGAAAATCCTTGATCTCAGCGGGGTCGGTTGGCACCGAGTCCTCCATGATCGGACGCATATCGACACCGTAAGGCGTCGCCTCCGCATAACGCGCTTTTTCCGTGGCTATTGAGATCAGACTGTCATGGTTGATGCCTTCAACCAGATCGATATCCCGGGTGAACTTCCAGACCTTGGACAAGGTGTCATGGTTGTAGATATCACCCTGTGTGTTCTTGATCATCACCGTCACGGTGAGCGGGTTGCCAAAATTGTTGTGGTCTTTGTAAACCTGGACGAACGGATCATCCGCAGGCAACAAGTCCGAAAACACCGTCTTGATCGTCAACCCAGGCAAGCCCAGGGCGAATCCGACGGTGATCAATATAAACATCAGCGCCATCACGGCACGGTAACGAATGACCCATGCCGCCAACCGAAACCGCACAGACTCCTGTTCGGATCCAAGGTTTTTGCCCTGATCTGCCGCTGCCATATTGTGGTCTCCTCGCAACGATCCGCAGATCGCCCGACATTTCTTTGTTTTTCGTAATCGTTATCGAGGGACAAATAAATCGCCCCGAACTTGCGGCGATAAGCTACTGGCCGAGGGATAGGGGCGTGACCTATCCATCGATAGGTCTTTTACCCAACCCCGGCGGGCAGGATTGCCAAATCCAGGAATCGCAAGTCATGCATATCCGGCGCTTCGATCACGCTTACAGTCGTCGCAAATTTCTCCGTGACGCCACCATGGGCACACTGACCACAGGCGTCCTGCGCCCACTCTGGGCAGCCGTCGCAGAAGATGGCGACATTCGCCAGCGCCTATCCGGATGAGCTGCTTTCGATTGAGGCCTGCACCCGCGGCAAAATCAGCACTGGCGATCGCATCGTTGGGCGTTATCAACATGTTCTGCGCGCTGGTCGTCCTGCCATTAC
>JBFKEC010000013.1:0-23432 GCA_041619315.1 Oceanococcus sp.
AAGGTGCCGACATGATGACTTTCTTGGCACCCGCTTCGAGATGCTTGCCCGCGGTGTCAGCGGCCAGGAACAGACCGGTGGATTCGATCACCACCTCGGCACCAATTTCATCCCATTTCAGGGCTGCCGGATCGCGCTCGGCGGTCAGGCGGATGGTTTTGCCGTTGACCACCAGGTTGCCACCTTCGATCGAGACATCCCCGTCGAAACGGCCATGCACCGAGTCGTAGCTCAGCATGTAGGCCAGATAATCCGGCTCCAGCAGATCGTTAATACCGACGATCTCGATGTCGTCGAAATTCTGCACCGCGGCGCGGAATACATTGCGGCCGATGCGGCCGAAACCGTTGATACCGACTTTAACTGTCATCTCTTGAGTCCTTCGTATCGCTTGTGGCCCGGTTTCAGCCGAGCAGGGATTCCAGGCGATTCACGACGTTGTCCACCGTGAAGCCGAAATGTTTGAACAGCTCGCCCGCCGGAGCGGATTCGCCATAGGTGGTCATGCCAATCACGTCGCCGCCATCGCCAACCAGACGCCACCAGCTGTCCGGCACGCCCGCCTCGACGGCCAGTCGCGGCTTGACGGCAGGCGGGATCACGCTGTCACGCCAGGCTTTGTCCTGAGCCATGAAGCGATCCATGCACGGCACCGAAACCACGCGCACCTGCATACCTTTCTCACCCAGCTGGGCGGCTGCCTGCACCGCCAGTTCCACTTCGGAACCGCTGGCCATGATCACTGCCTGCGGCGTCTCGCCACCTGCAACCAGCACGTAGCCACCGCGCTCGATCGCAGCAAGCTGATCCGCTTCGCGCTCGTTGGGTGGCACACCCTGACGGGTCAGGGCCAAGGCTGACGGGCCATTGCTGCGGTAAATCGATTGCTGCCACGCGGCAAAGGTTTCCACCGCATCGCAAGGCCGCCAGGTTTCCAGATTGGGAATCAGACGCAAACTTGCGACATGCTCAATCGGCTGGTGGGTCGGGCCATCTTCACCCAGACCAATCGAGTCATGGGTGTACACGAAAATGCTGCGCTGGTTCATCAGCGCGGCCATACGCACCGCATTGCGAGCGTAGTCGGAGAAGGTCAGGAAGGTGCCGCCGTAGGGGATGAAACCACCATGCAGGGCGAGACCATTCATGATCGCCGACATGCCGAATTCACGCACACCGTAGTAGATGTACTGACCGGACACGTCACCCGGCGTCACACCCTTGGCGCCGTTGAACAGGGTCAGATTGGAACCGGTCAGGTCGGCCGAACCACCGAGCAACTCGGGCAGTTTGGGGCCCAGGACATTGAGCGCCTGCAAGGAGGCCTTGCGGGTGGCAACTTTTTCGCCGGCGTCCTGAATACGCTGCAGTTCGGCATCGCAGTTGGCGCTGAAATCGTCCGGCAGTTCGCCGGCCATACGCCGTGAGAATTCGGCAGCAAGTTCCGGATACGCCTTGGTGTAACGCTCGAACATGCCTTGCCAGGCAGACTGAGCCTGAGCACCACGCTCACGCGCGTCCCAGCCTGTTTTGACGTCGGCAGGAATTTCGAACGGCGCATGCGGCCAGCCGATGTGTTTGCGGGTCGCAGCGATCTCGTCATCACCCAATGGCGCCCCGTGGGTGGATTCGGTGCCCTGTTTGTTGGGACTGCCGAAACCGATCAGGGTTTTGCACTGGATCAGGGTCGGACGCTCGCCATCTTCGCGCGCACTTTGCAGGGCGAGTTTGACCTCTTCCGCATTGTGACCGTCGACATTGCGGATCACCTGCCAGCCATAGGCTTCAAACCGTCCGCCGGTATCGTCAGCAAACCAGCCCGGCACTTCGCCGTCGATCGAGATGTTGTTGTCATCGTAGAGCACGATGAGCTTGCCCAGCCCCAGGGTGCCGGCCAGCGAGCACACTTCGTGGCTGATGCCTTCCATGAGGCAGCCATCACCGGTGAACACATAGGTGTAGTGATCAACGATGTCGAGATCATCGCGGTTGAATTCGGCCGCCATCAAGCGTTCGCCCAAGGCCATGCCCACGGCATTGGCCAGGCCCTGACCCAGAGGTCCGGTGGTGGTTTCCACACCTGCGGTAATACCAAATTCCGGGTGGCCCGGCGTTTTGGAATTCATCTGGCGGAAGTTTTTCAACTCCTCCATCGGCAGGTCGTAGCCACTCAGATGCAGCAGGGCATAGAGCAGCATCGAGCCGTGCCCATTGGACACCACGAAACGATCACGGTCCGGCCATGACGGGTCGCTCGGATTATGCTTGAGGTAATCGTTCCACAGCACCTCGGCCATGTCTGCCATGCCCATGGGCATGCCGGGGTGGCCGGAATTGGCTTTCTGCACAGCATCCATCGCCAGCGCGCGGATTGCATTGGCCAGAGTGGTTCTGGAAGTCATTGATTTCTCTGAAATTATGCCGCAGTGGCGCGACAGAATGGGGACGTATTGTCGCTGAATTCGGCGTTTTACAGCAAGCTGGGCACTTGCGCGCCGCCACACACGGCATTTTCTACACCGCCAAGCGACAGCCTGGCGGTGGATTGCGGCGCGCCTGTGCGGCGCGGCTCGCCCGCCCGATCAGGACGTCTTGAGCTTGTCGGCGAAGGTTTTGCGCAGCTTGTCGACCTTGGGCAAGGCGACCGCCTGAATATAGCCCTGCTGCGGGTTCAACTCGGCATAGTTCTGATGGTAGTCCTCAGCCGGGTGAAACTGCTTGAGCGGCTCCAGCGTGGTTACGATCGGAGCAGAAAAATGATGGCTCGCAGTCAATTGTTCGATGTAGGCGCGCGCCACCTGCTGCTGCTCATCGTTGGCATAGAAAATCGCCGAACGATATTGGGTCCCGCGATCATTGCCCTGGCGATTCAGCTGGGTCGGATCATGGGCCACAGCAAAGAATACTTTGAGAATCTGGCCCAGCGATGTCACCGCGGAATCATACCGAAGGCGCACCACTTCGGCGTGTCCAGTCTGTCCGCCGCACACGCTGCGGTAGTCCGCCTGAGCCGGATCGCCTCCGGCGTAGCCGGACTGTACCGACACCACACCAGCCAACTGCACGTATACCGCTTCCACGCACCAGAAGCAGCCGCCGGCAAGCACGATCTCCTGTTCGCCCTCGGGCGCGAGATCGAGTGCGGGATCGGGAAAGGCATCGGCTGTCGCCTGGACGTCCTTGGGGGGAATTTCACACAACATGGTTTATACCGGTGGGCATGCAATCGTCATAATGCAGGCCAAATCAGATATTCCAAGGTTTGTGATGAAAACATTGGTGGCTGGCGGCGCCGCTGCGCCCGATCAACTGGTCGAAGGCTTCACTTCCACTTGATGTTGCAGCCCACGCTGGGCTTCTGATCTGCGCTGACCGGCTCACCGGCTATCAATGCGTCGAGGGCAGCGCGAATATCCGCGCCGCTGACCGGCTCACCGTTGCCCGGGCGCGAATCATCCAACTGGCCACGATAGACGCATTTCAGCGCGCTATCGAAAATAAAGAAGTCGGGCGTGCACTCGGCCCCGTAGGCCCGCGCGACCTGCTGACTTTCGTCATACAGATAGGGAAATTCATAGCCCATGTCACGGGCAGTTTCGGCCATTTGCTGTGGCCCGTCATCGGGATAGTTGTGTGCATCATTGGCACTGATCGCAATCATGCCGACACCGGGACCGGCGTAATCCTGACCGAGTCGCGCCAGTTCCGCCGCCACATGTTTGACG
Organism: Oceanococcus sp.; assembly: GCA_041619315.1. Classification (GTDB taxonomy): domain Bacteria; phylum Pseudomonadota; class Gammaproteobacteria; order Nevskiales; family Oceanococcaceae; genus Oceanococcus. The sequence goes on from JBFKEC010000013.1 coordinate 3,726, forward strand.
TACGGACAGTGGTTGCAGATGAACATTACCAGTGTGGCCACTTCGCCGCGCATCGACTCAAGACTGACATCTTCACCAGACCGTGGGTCCGGCAAAGTGAAATCGGGTGCGCCCGTGCCCAGAGGCATCATGCTGGAAGGAGTCAGAACCATGGCTGCAAACATTCACGCAAATCAGGCGCACAGTCTCGCGCGGCGACTGTCGCAGGTCAAAGGGCAGACGCAGCCGTCACACACGCCCATCAGCGTTACGAAAACGCGCCTCAAGGCAAAAACCGCTTGCAATCGCGTTCCGTCCGGGACATGATTATCTGTCTATCCGGATAAACAGATATAAGCGCATGTCCCAAGATTATCTCTTCACTTCCGAGTCGGTGTCCGAGGGCCACCCGGACAAGGTTGCCGACCAGATCTCCGATGCGGTGCTGGACGCAATCCTGGATCAGGACAAGCACGCACGGGTGGCCTGTGAAACGCTGGTCAAGACCGGCGTGGCCATTGTTGCCGGTGAAATCACCACCTCGGCCTGGGTCGATCTGGAAGATCTGGTGCGCAAGGTCATTACCGACATCGGCTACACCTCCTCTGATGTTGGCTTCGACGGCGCAACATGCGCAGTGATGAACCTGATCGGCAAGCAGAGCGTGGACATCGCCCAGGGCGTGGACCGCTCCAAACCCGAAGATCAGGGTGCCGGCGATCAGGGCTTGATGTTTGGCTATGCCTGCAATGAAACCGATGCGCTGATGCCTGCGCCGGTGCAGTTTGCCCACCGTCTGGTCGAACGCCAGAGCGAAGTGCGCAAATCCGGCGAACTGCCATGGTTGCGCCCCGATGCCAAATCCCAGGTCAGCCTGCGCTATCGCGATGGCAAGCCTGTCGGCATTGACGCCGTGGTGCTGTCGACCCAGCACAACCCGGACATTGCCCAGTCCGATCTGCGTGAAGCGGTGATGGAACTGATCGTCAAGCAGGTCCTGCCCAGCGAACTGCTCAGCGGTGAAACCAAATACCACATCAACCCGACCGGACAGTTCATCATCGGCGGCCCGGTGGGTGATTGCGGCCTGACCGGGCGCAAGATCATCGTCGACACCTATGGCGGCATGGCTCGCCATGGCGGCGGCGCATTCTCCGGCAAGGACCCCTCCAAGGTTGACCGCAGCGCCGCTTATGCCGGCCGCTACGTGGCCAAGAACATCGTCGCTGCCGGTCTCGCTGACAAATGCGAAATTCAGGTCAGTTACGCGATCGGCGTGGCCGAGCCGACGTCGATCTCGGTCACCACCTTTGGCACCGGCAAGATCCCCGACCAGCGCATCGAAACCCTGGTTCGCCAGCATTTCGACCTGCGCCCGTATGCGATCAGTCGCATGCTCGACCTGCTGCACCCGATGTATCAGGCCACCGCAGCGTACGGTCACTTCGGCCGCGAGCCGGTGGAAATGACCTACGGCAAAGACACCTTTACCGCGTTCCCGTGGGAACGGACGGACAAGGCGGACGCGCTGCGCGCGGACGCCGGTCTTTAAGGCCTGCTCGCGACGCGTGCTGCGCAGGCATCACTCCTATGGATTGCCGTAGGAGCGATCAGCGCAGCCGGTCGCGAATAGCGTCCACCCCGCACGCCAAATCAACGAACATCAACGGAACTAGATATGAGCACGCCTGCTGAACAACTCAACAAAGATTTCATCGTCGCTGACATGAACCAGGCCGATTTCGGTCGCAAGGAAATCGCCATCGCGGAAACCGAAATGCCCGGCCTGATGGCGGTGCGTGAGGAATTTTCCGCCAGCCAGCCGCTCAAGGGCGCACGCATTGCCGGCTCGCTGCACATGACCATCCAGACCGCGGTACTGATCGAAAGTCTCAAGGCGCTGGGTGCGGATGTGCGCTGGGCCTCGTGCAACATCTTCTCGACCCAGGACCACGCCGCTGCGGCCATCGCAGCGACCGGCACGCCGGTGTTTGCCTACAAGGGCGAGTCACTGAGCGACTACTGGGAATACACCCACCGCATCATGCAGTGGGATGATGGCGGCGCGCCCAACATGATTCTGGACGATGGCGGCGACGCGACCCTGCTGCTGATTCTCGGCGCCAAGGCGGAAAAAGACGCCAGCGTGCTCGACAACCCGGAAAGTGAAGAAGAAGAAGCGCTGTTCGCATCGATCAAGCAGCGCCTGAGCGACAACCCCGGGTTTTACGCCAAAACACTGGCCAGCATCCAGGGTGTGACCGAAGAAACCACCACAGGTGTTGCGCGCCTGTATCAGATGCGCAATGACGGCGAACTGCCGTTCCCGGCGATCAACGTCAACGACTCGGTCACCAAATCCAAATTCGACAATCTGTATGGCTGCCGCGAATCGCTGGTTGACGGCATCAAGCGCGCCACCGACGTGATGATTGCCGGCAAAATCGCTGTAGTCGCCGGCTATGGTGACGTCGGCAAAGGCTGTGCACAGTCCCTGCGCGGCCTGGGCGCCACCGTATGGGTGACCGAGATCGACCCGATCTGCGCACTCCAGGCAGCGATGGAAGGCTTCCGCGTTGTGACCATGGATGACGCCGCCAGCCAGGCCGACATTTTCGTCACCGCCACCGGCAACTTCCATGTGATCACCCATGAGCACATGAAAGCGATGAAGAACCAGGCCATCGTCTGCAACATCGGTCACTTCGACAACGAAATCGACTGCGCCAGCCTCAATCAGTACCAGTGGGAAAACATCAAGCCACAGGTTGATCACGTGATCTTCCCGGACGGCAAACGCATCATCCTGCTGGCTGAAGGCCGGCTGGTGAACCTGGGTTGTGGCACCGGCCACCCCAGCTTCGTGATGTCCAATTCCTTCACCAATCAGGTGCTGGCCCAGATCGAGCTGTTCACCAAGGGTGATGAGTACGGCAAGGACGTTTATGTGCTGCCCAAGCACCTTGATGAGAAAGTGGCTGAACTGCACTTGCAAAAACTCGGGGTCAAACTGACCACCCTGAGCGACAAGCAGGCCGGCTACATTGGCGTGCCCGTCACCGGGCCGTTCAAACCGGACCACTACCGCTACTAAAGCTAAGCCGGCGGGTTTTCGCGACCCGCAACGCGGATCGCTCCTACACCAGCGTGGCATCACCACTGTAGGAGCGATTTTTCGCGACCCGCTATGCGGATCGCTCCTACACCAACGCGGCAACACCGCCGTAGGAGCGATCGATGCGCAGCCTCGATCGCGAATCATCCCCTCGCCCGCCCCAAGGTCGCAACAGCATGAAATACAGCTTCGAATTCTTTCCACCTCGCACCGACAAGGGCCGCGACAACTTGCGCCAAACCTGGCACAAACTGGCCGCGTTTAACCCGGAATACTTCTCCGTCACCTTTGGTGCGGGCGGCTCGACCCTGGAAGGCACCTTCGACACGGTCAAGGCGATCAGTGAAGACGGCCACAATGCGACCCCGCATATCAGCTGTATTTCTGCCACCCGTGAAGGCGTCCATAGCCTGCTCGCGCGTTACCGCGCAATTGGCGTCAACCGCCTGGTGGTGTTGCGCGGCGATATTCCCTCCGGCATGCATTCACCTGGCGAGTTTCGCTACGCCAATGAACTGGTTGCCTTCATTCGCGCAGAACACGGCGAACATTTCCATATCTCTGTCGCCGGCTATCCCGAAGTGCATCCCCAAGCCCGCTCGGCCCAGGATGATCTGGACAATTTCGTGCGCAAGGTCGAGGCCGGCGCCAATGCGGCGATCACCCAGTATTTCTTCAATACCGACGGCTATTTCGACTTTGTTTCACGGGCCCGCGCGGCCGGCGTGACCATCCCGATCGTGCCCGGCATCATGCCGATCACCAACTACGCCCAGCTGGCCCGCTTCTCCGATGCCTGCGGAGCGGACATTCCGCGCTGGCTGCGCCAGCAACTTGCGGGACTGGACGGTGAGGACAACGACGCCTTGCTCGAGCTCGGCCATAAGGTCACGACCCAGCTGTGCCAGCAGCTCAAGGATGGCGGCGTCGAGGAACTGCACTTCTACAGCCTCAACAAAGCCGGGCCGACCGTGCGGATACTGAACGCACTGGGCTAGCCATCGCGACGCACCTTGCCCGCGCTGGCACACACCCGGTTTCGGCCGGGGTCGCACATGCTGTTCACGTCAGTCGCGGGTGTATCCGTTTATCATGCGGGCTTTGTAACCTTCTGACCTCGACCCCATGAGCGCGCAGGCCTTTATTCTGCTGTACGGCCTCCCCTTCCTGGCCTTGTTCTTTGCCCGGGAGCGTCTACACAACCTGGACCGGCCCAAAGGCCTGGATCGGGACACTACGCTGATCCTGGCCTGGCTGGGGCTGGGCGTTCTGATCCGCCTGCCGCTGCTGTGGGATGGCGGGTTTCATTACGACATCGGCACCTACAAGGCTTGGGCCCTCAAGCTCAGCAACCCCGCCGCGCCGCTGCAGATATACGAAGACGGCTACTTTGCCGACTATCCGCCGCTGTACATGTATGTCCTCGGCGCCATCGGGGCATTTGTACGCAGCTTCGGGCTGGAAAGCAGCGGGCATTTCGTCGCCCTGATCAAAACCCCGGCACTGCTGGCAGACATGGCCGTAGCCCTGCTGCTGTTGCGCGCCACCCGCACCATTCCGGGCGAGCAACGCGCCCGGGTCGCGCCGCTTTTCTTGGCCAGCCTGTACTGGCTCAACCCGGCGATCATTTTCGATTCAGCCCTGTGGGGGCAAACTGAGTCGATACTCGCGCTGCTGCTGGTCGCCAGTTGGATGCAATGGCGCGTTCAGCGCCTGTGGGCCGCCAGCCTGCTGATCGGTCTGGCCGTGGCCTTCAAACCACAAGCCCTGTTCTTCGCTTACGTTTACGGTCTGACCGTACTGTTCTCGCAACCCTTGCGCAGCACTGCAACCCAGGCGGCTCTAGGCCTGGCCAGCTTCGCTCTGGTGGTCGCACCATTTGCCATAGGCCAGGAACCGGACTGGATCCTCAAGCTGTATTTCAGCACTGCGGAAACCTACAACTACCTGACCGTCAACGCGTACAACCTGTGGGCCTTGCTCGGCTGGAACTGGGCCCGCGAAGGCGGCACGTTGCTGGGCCTTGCGACCCAGACCTGGGCCATGCTGATTGCCGGCGGGCTGATGACGGCCATCGGCATCCGCAGTGGGCTGAGCTGTCGCAAAGACCTCAGCCCGTCCGAGCGGGGTGAAATCTACGGCTGGGCGTGGGCCATGACTGCGATCGCCTTTTTCATGTTCGCGCCACGCATGCATGAACGCTACATCCTTAACATCATTCCAATGATGGCGCTGGTGGTTTCACGCCGCGAAGCGCAATGGATGGTGCTGCTGTGGAGCCTGGGCGTGCTCGCCAATATGGGGTTTGTCTACCACCACTACATCACCCTGGACAGCATCGCGCCCAAGGATGCCGGCCTGCTGCGATTTATTTCCGCCTACAACCTGTTGATCACGGTCTTTTCGCTGATGGCCTGGCAAACGCCGCACCTGCTCACCCGCCTCGGCCAGTGGATTCGCCAGACCTACAGGGACACACCGCCACTGGCCCAGCACATCCCTGCGCGCGAGCGCTTTTCACTGACCCATCTGCTGCCTTTTGTGATCCTCGGGCCGGCGGCGCTGCTGATCGGCTGCTTTGCCCTGGGTAGTGACAATTACCCGGTGTCCGGCACGCGCTTCGAAACGCCGGAACAGGTGACCCTGCGATTTGCTCAGCCGGTTAGCCCCAAGCGCCTGATGGTGTTCATCGGCGAGGGTGAGGGCAAGGCCACACTGGAGCTGAAATTCCAGGACAACTGGGTCAAGGTTGGTGATGAACTGGAACTCAAAACCTTCCACGACCTGTATGAGCAAACCCTCAAGTCAACGCCGCCGGCGCGGGTCTTCCGGCTCAACATCAGTGAGATCAAGCGACCGCTGCGGATCAATGAAATCGGATTGCTCGACGACAACGACCAACCCCTGATCCCACAAGCGGTCAGCAGCAGTGCGCGCAGCGCATTGATCGATGAGCCTGCGACCTGGGTGCCCGATCAGGGCTATCTGACCAGCACCGAATTCGACGAGATCTACCACGCTCGTACCGCCTACGAATATCTGCATCGGCTGGATATCTACGAAACCACCCACCCACCGCTAGGCAAATGGCTGATTTCCTGGGGCATCGATCATTTCGGCATGACCCCCAGGGGCATGCGCCTGGCCGGCGTTATCGCCACTTCACTGACCCTGCTGGCGCTGATCTGGGGCGCCTGGCTGCTGGCCGGAACGCGCCAGGCCATGTGGGTTACCGGCCTGCTCGGCCTGTTTGAATTCTCGCGCTTCTCGCTCGGCCGCTACGCCACCATCGACGGCTTTTTGATCCTGTTTATCTTGCTGTCTGCACTGTGCCTGTGGCTGTGCTTCTGCCACAACCGGCAACGCCACTGGCTGGACGGCTGGCGCATGCGCCCCGCGCTGCTTTTGGCCGGCGCGGCACTCGGCGCAGCGATCGCGACAAAATGGAGCGCGCTGTACTTCGGCTTCGGCGTGTTTGTGCTGTTTGCCGTCAGCCTGTTCACCGTGCTCAAGCAAGGGCAACCCCTGCAACAGGCGGCGCGCATGGTTGCCGTCGCAGCACTGGCTTTTGGTCTGATCCCGCTGATGGTCTACTACATCAGCTACATCCCGTTTCTGCGCTGCCTGCACCAGCCGCCTGACTGGCTGTCGCTTGAGGGCGCGCGACAGGTGTGGAAATCACAGGTCGATATGTACGACTACCACGCCAAGCTCAAGAGCACGCACGCCTTTCAGTCGGCTTTCTTCACCTGGCCGCTGATCCTCAAACCGCTATGGCTATATGTCAGTGATGCACAGGCACCGCTGCGCAGTTCGATCACCCTGATGGGCAATCCGCTGATCTGGTGGGGCGGCCTGACAGCTGTGGTCGCAATGTTTGCCCGCCGCCTGCATTGGCCCAGACGTGACCAGATCTGGCTGCTGGGCAGCATCACCGCGCTGTATCTGCCCTGGGCCGGTATTGCCCGGGCCAGCTTTATCTACCACTACTATCCGGTAGTGCCATTCCTGATTCTGCTGCTTGGGGTCACACTGACCCGCTATCCGGCCAGCGCGCGCCACGGGCGCTACCTGCCGTGGGCTGCAGTGGCCACCGCAGGCATACTGTTTGCGGCCTTCTTCCCAGCCATCTCCGGACTTCACTGGCCGTCTTGGTACTTCAAATATCTGCACTGGCTGCCCGGCTGGTGGATGCTGTGAGTGCGCCATGCTGAAGCAGTTCATGCGCTTTGCCGGGGTCGGCGGCATCGCCACCGGACTGATGTATGTGCTGCTGATCGCGCAGGTTGAATCGCTGGCGGTGCCCGCCGTTATCGCGTCCGCTGTGGCCTACAGCCTGAGCGCCGTGTTCAATTACATCGCGAATTATCATTTCACCTTCAGCAGCCAGGCTCCGCATCAACGCGCGCTGCCACGCTTTGCGCTGGTCGCCGCTGCAGGCTTGGCGCTGAACACGCTAATCATGTACTTATTGACCTCGGTGGTGTCTGCGCACTACCTGCTGGCCCAGATCCTGGCCACAATTGTGGTATTGATCTGGAATTTTGCTGCCAACCGCTGCTGGACCTACGCGGCCCACAAGGCCTGATCATCATGAAACAGCTCGCTCTGGTCGTGCCCTGCTACAACGAGGCCGAGGTGCTGCGCGAAACCCACGCGCGTCTGGTCGAAATTCTCGAAAACCTGATCGGCGACGGACGCATCAGCAGCGACAGCCTGATCTACTATGTCGATGATGGCAGTGGCGACGGCACCTGGCCCCTGATTCAGGAATTGTCCGCATCCCACGCCCATACAGCCGGGATCAAGCTGTCACGCAATTGCGGCCATCAGCGCGCCCTGCTGGCCGGCCTGCTTCACGCCGAAGGTGATGCCATCATTACCGTGGATGCTGATTTGCAGGATGACCTGGCAGTTATCCCCGACATGCTTTCCGCGTTCGCCAAGGGCAAGGACGTGGTCTACGGCGTGCGCAAGGGGCGCGAAAGCGACACCGCTTTCAAGCGCAATACCGCCCTGGCGTTTTATCGCTTCATGAAGCTGATGGGCGCGGAAGTGGTCGACAACCATGCCGACTACCGCCTGCTCAGTCGTCGCGCGATTGAGCATCTCAAACAATTCGGAGAAACCAATCTGTTTTTGCGCGGGATTATTCCGCTGCTCGGCTTTTCCTCGGACAAAGTCTATTACCAGCGCCATGAGCGTCACGCCGGGGTGTCCAAATACCCTTTAAAACGCATGCTCAGTTTCGCACTGGATGGCATCACCTCGTTTTCCATGGTGCCTTTGCGCATGATCGGCATCATGGGATTGGCGATTTTCTGCGTCACTTCAGCCATGAGCGCGTGGGTACTGGGTGTTGCCTTACTCAGCAACAACGCCGTGCCGGGCTGGGCTTCCACCGTGTTGCCAACCTACTTTCTGGGCGGCGTGCAGATTTTGTGCCTGGGGGTGATCGGCGAATACCTCGGAAAAATGTATGCCGAAATCAAAGCGCGCCCCCGTTTCATCATCGAGCAGACCACCCGATAAACCGCGCTATCTTCTTAAAATTAGTGGCTTAGCGTATAATTGACGGTCGAATAAAAATTGTGGGAGCAGGGTCATCTTTGGGGGCCCCTGAATTCATGACCGCGTTGATTTTTTGCCTGGCCGCAGCCATCGCCTTTGTGGTGTGTGTTGTTCTGGTCGCAACCCAACACTGGCACGTGCACATCAGCGGCAAACGCGAAGATGGTGCCTGCCATGAACTGCACCACGGCGAGGTTCCTCGGCTGGGAGGCACCGCGCTGTTCGTGGCCGGGCTGATCTGCCTGACCCTGCAGTCCAATTTCATAGACGATGCCTCGGCCAAACTGTTGTGGTCGCTGTGGGCCTGCCTGTCGATGGTCGCTGCGGTGGGCATGTATGAAGACTTTCGCCGCAATCTGCCACCGCTGGCGCGCTATTTCAGCACCGCCTTCGCCGCACTGTTTTTCAGTGTCGCCAACGGCGGTGTCGGCATCTTCGAGATCGGCATTGCCCCGCTGGACTGGGTCCTCGGACACAGCGCAGTCGGCGTGATGTTTTTTGTTTTTGCCGTCACCGGCATGACCCATGCCTTCAATCTGATCGACGGACAGAACGGACTGAGCAGTGGCGTGGCCGCACTCAGCCATGCCTCGCTGGCCTACGTGGCCATGCACACCGGACAGGTCCCTCTGGGCATGCTGGCGCTGACCCTGGCCGGCGCCAATCTCGGCTTTCTGCTCATGAACTACCCGTTCGGGCGGATTTTCCTGGGTGACTGCGGAGCCTACTTCAATGGCGCTTCGCTGGGCGCGGTTGCCGCCCTGGTCGTGGCCGGAAGCCCGGATGTGTCGCCGTGGTATGCGCTGACCCTGCTGATCTACCCGACCTGGGAAACGGTGTTTTCGATGATCCGCCGGCGTCGGCGTAACGAATCCCTGTTCCAGCCTGACGTGGAACATTTACACCATTTGTTCTTTGCACGTGACCGCCGTCAACCCGGCCTGCTGCGCCACTCGTCGGCGCCACGCCTGCTGATGATGGCTGCCGCGCCTGCGGCTCTGGCAACATTCTGCTTCAGCCATACCGCGCTGCTGGTGTCCGGCAGCCTGGCATTCATCGCGCTGTATCTGGTGTTGTACACGCATATGCTCGAGCTGCCGGAAAACGCCCACACTCCGGAACCGTCCTGATCCTGATGCCCGATGAACGGGCGGCCTGAGCGCAGCAGCCCGATTGTGGCTGTGGTGGTGACCTACAATCCGCCGCCCGGCCTGGCCCAGCGCCTGGCCAACGTGCTGCAACAAGTCGATACCGTCGTGGTGTGTGACAACGGCTCGACACAGGCTCTGGCGCTGGACACATTAAGCGCGACCCAGCGTCAACGCATCGAGCTCATCACATTGGGCCGCAATCGCGGCATCGCCTGCGCACTGAACCGCGGCATCGCACGCGCCAGTGCACTCGGCGCCAGCCAGGCATTGCTGCTTGACCATGACAGCCAACCCGGTGCCGGCATGGTCAGCGCACTGCAACAGGCCCTGCACGTTCAGGCCAACGCGGCCATCAGTGTCCCGGCCATCCGCTATGCCCACCCGCAGATTCGCTGCCGCTGGCCGCAAACCCGGAGCCGCTGGCGCTTTCGTTTTGTTTATGCCGATCAAATGCGTGACGTTCAACGGGTCGATCTGGCGATCGGCTCCGGCATGCTGCTCAATGTCGCGGTGTGGCAACGTCTGGGCGGCTTCGATGAAACCCTGTTCATCGATCTGGTGGACACCGAGTTCTGCTTGTATTTGCGCCGCTGCGGCTATGCGGTCGTAGCCACCGCACAGGCCGAACTGCAACACACGCTGGGGGACGTGGAACAGCGCCGATTGCTCGGCATCAAAACGTATCCGACCCACCACAGCGCGCTGCGCCACTACTACATCAATCGCAACCGTATCGTGCTCAGCCGCCGCTATGGCCGGCGCTATCCAAGCTGGCTGGCTTACGAATGGCTGGGTGCGGCCAAGCTCGCGATCAAGGCGCTGTGCTTCGAACCCCAACGGCTACGCAAACTGGCACACATGCTGCGCGGCAACCTGCACGGCCTGAAGCGCTCGGGTATGCGTGCACAACGGGGGCGCCCATGAGCACGCTGCCAAGCTGGACGGTGTCGCTCATCAGTCACGGTCACGGCCGCGCCATACTCGGCGTGCTGAATGATCTGCACGCTCAATTGGCCGAGCACGACTATCGCATCGTGGTGACCCGCAATCTGCCCGAAGACTGGGACCTGCTCGCAACCCTGCCTGCGGCGTACAGCGCCCGCACCGAACTGCGAACCAACAAGGTTCCGGCAGGTTTCGGGGCCAACCACAATGCCGCTCTGGCCGAGGCACGCTCGGATTATGTGCTGATGGTCGACCCGGACTTACGCCTCGCCAGCCCGATTTTTGCCGCTCTGGACAACGCCCTGGCGCAGCCCGAGTGTGCGGTTGCCAGCCCGCGCGCGATCACTCCGGACGGCGAGCTTGAGGACAATGGCCGCCCAGTGTTCACACCCACGCGCTTGCTGCGCCGCTATTTGCTGGGGCGCCAGCGCGACACCCGTCGCATCGCCCGCTCAGCCACACCACAGGTGGACTGGCTGGCTGGCCTGTTTTTGGCCATGCGGCGGCGTGATTTTCACGCGCTGGGTGGCTTCGACACCGGCTACTTCATGTATGCCGAGGACATCGATCTGTGTCTGCGCGCGCAGTTGCACGGTGGCCAATGCGTATTGCTGGAACAGGTCCAGATCGTGCACCCGGCACGCCGCGCCACCCTGCGCAACTGGCGCCATCTGATATGGCATATGCGCAGCCTGTGGCGACTGTGGCACTCACAGGCTTATCGCGAATTTTGCCGGCGCCGCCAAGTCCGCTAGATGCTCAGCACAACACCGGTCGATAAAGCGAGCTGGTAGATGATCTGAATCAGGTCCTTGGAAAACTGGAAGGTTTTGCGATCAACCTGGGGCAGCACCATGATTTCATCACCAGCCAGCACCTTGACGCTACGGCCCCAGCCACCTTTGGCCTCGACCATCTCACCGCTGGGCCGGATCACGAACACGCGATTGCGATCACCGCGCTGATTCAAGCCGCCGGCTTGTTCCAGGTAATACTCGACCGTCTTGCCTTTCTGCCAGACAAACGAACTGGGGAAGAACACCTCTCCCTGAACCGCCACGGTATTGGTCAGGCGCGGGATGCGCAGCACATCCTGATCCTGCAGATCGATCCGCGTCGGATCAAAGCCCTCATGCAAAACCAGGCGCCCCTTGGGCTCTACATCTCGCGCACGCTCAATGAACTGCAGCACCAAATCTGCCTCACGGGTCCGCAGTTCGGCCTCCTCGCGGGTGCCCGAACGCGCGCTGAGCACGGACTGTTCGAGCTTTTGCAGCATTTCATCAAGCACCTGACGCTGGCGCTCGGCAATGCTCGCGCGGTAAAGCTGAAGACCGTCCATATTGGAACGCGGGGTCGGCTCAACCTTGTTGATCAGATCTGACAGGCTCGCCTCATAGGGCATCACATACTGGCTCAGGCCCTGATACTCCCCTTCCACCTGGGTAATGATGGTGCCGATCTTGCGATCAGCAAACACGCTGACCTGATCGCCAGACACAATCCAGATCGATTCCAGATCGGCCGACAGCGGCAGATAGTCGGACTCGCGCACCTGCGTTTGATTGCGCACCACCTGAACATGGGTGGCGCGCTCATCCAGACCCGCCAGATCAAGCAGCGCGGACAAACGGATGCGCTCATCAAACTCGAACTGGGCCTCATGCTGGACCAGCCCCGAGACTTCGGCTGTGGATTTGCGCGGCCCGACCACAATGGTGTCGCCATCACGGAACTGCAACAGCGGCAGATCACCGTTGCGCAGGAAGTCATAAAGATTGATCCGGGCCAAGGTGCGCGAGCCACGCCGCACGCGTATATCCAGAAAGCTGCCGGTGTCGGTGTCGATACCACCCGCACGATCTATGAAGTGGAGCAGTGAATCCGATGCATATGCGCCGTACAAGCCGGGCTCTCGCACTTCGCCGCTGACAAACACCTTGACCGGCTCGGCGCTGACCAGGGCGGCATACACGCCGACATTCTCGCGGAACACCTCTTTGATGCGCTGACGCAGCACATCATTCAAGTTGGCATTGCGCGTACTGCCAACCTTCACCGGGCCAACCTTGGGCACGAATATATTGCCTTGCGAGTCGACTTCAAGTCGCATGACCAGATCAAAGGCGCCCCACAGCTTGAGATCAATCAGATCCCCCGCGCTGACCACGTAATCCGGGTTGAACGCGCGGAACGATTCCTCGGCAAAACGGCCGAGAAACAGGCGTGACCCGAATACGCTTTCATCGACTTCACGCTTGACCTGGCGAAACTGCGCCGAAGGAATTGGCGGCGCACGCCCGGTCGTGGCGGTATTGGGCGGAATCGTAGCGCCGGTAATCGGAATCGGCGTGTTGCCAACAAGCGGCGCCGGCGTCGCGCTGGGTTCGGCTTGTTGCTGACCAAAAGATGTCGTTTGTTGCGCGGCAGCTGGCAGCACCAGAGTGGCGAGCAGCGCGGACGTCAAAATTCGTTTGAACATGATCATTCCCGGTGATCCTGAATGGTCGCGACAATCAATCCGCTGACGAAATAGATGAGGTTCAGTAGTACAAATACCGTAACCGTCCAGTAACCAACCCGCGGCAATTCAGCCGAATCCGGAACGCTGGCACGATCGACCGGCATCACGTACTTGGCCTTGCGCACGGCATCAAGGCGAGTGGTTTCCAGGCTGGTCAGGGCCGATTTGTACAATTCGCCGGCAATGCGCAAATTGACCTCGGCATTCTGATAATCAAGCATCAACTGGCTGAATTCGTCGCGTCCAGCTCCAACCATGCGCTTGCGCTCTTCGGCCACCTGGGCCTGCAAGGCGTCAATGCGCTGCTTGATCGCCACGATGTCCGGCGCGGACGGGTTGAGATATCCACTCAGCGCCTTGAGCTCGGTCTGCTGGCGGGTCAGTTCGGATTCCAGCCCGGCCAGAATCTGGGCCACCGCAGCGGTTTCCTGCTGCGGGTTCAGCACATCGTTCTTGCGCTGTAGCGCAAGCATCTCGACCGTGGCCTGACGCAAGCGCGCAGCCGCCTTGTCGACTTCCGCGGTGATAAAGGTCAGCTGCTCTTCGGCCAGGTTCTGGTTGATCTTGTTGACGAACTGTTCGCCCTGGCTGACCAGTTCTGCGACCACTTTGTGGGCATAGTCAGGATCATAGGCGGTGAACTCGATCGTCATGATCTGTGACTCCTCATCCACCAGGGTGTACAGATGCTTGCGGTAGACCTCGAGGAAATCTTCCTGTGAAGCCTGTGCATCCATGCGGCTTAACAGATCGCGTTCCTTGCTTGAGAAGTGGGCGCGCAAATCCAGGTTTTGCTGCAAGCGCTCAAGCAAGGTGCGCGAATGCAGAAAGGCATCGACCACCAGCGAATCCTGGCGGCTGGGTCCACCACCAAGGTTGAGCAGACTCAGCGCCATGTCACCTCCAGACATCGATGGCGAATCCTGCTCAATCAGGAAGGAAGCCCGGCTGACATAACCATCGGATGCGACCAGCCCGAGATAGATCAAGGCCAGCAGCGTAGGACCAATAACCAGCGCAAGATAGCGCTGCAAGCGCATGGCCGGACTGAAAAATCGTTCAATCATCGAGTGTTCTGATCCTTCTTGTAGGCCTCGATGGCCTCCCCGATATCATCAAAATAAAGCGGCCCCTGCGGACTCATATACAGGCCCACATCACAATCGCGCTGCAACGCCTGAAGGTTATGGCTGACCATGATGATACTGGCCTGCCCCTTCTTCTCGGCAAAGGTCGCCTGTGCCTTGGCGCGGAATTTCTGATCACCTACTGCGGTCAGCTCATCGATCAAGTAGTAGTCGTAACGAAACGACATGCTGATCGAGAAGGCCAGCCGCGCCTTCATACCTGACGAGTAGGTTTCCACCGGCCGCTCGAAAAAATCGCCGAGCTCGGAAAACGACCGGATGAACTCTACGCGCTCGCGCGCAGCCGGGTTGTCATCGCCATTAATACGACAGATGAAACGCGCATTGTTGCGACCTGAAATTTTTTGCGCAAAACCGCTGGACAAACCCAGCGGCGGAGAAATCAGACCATCGGAGCTGACCTGACCGGCATCCGGAAGCTCCATGCCACCAAGCAAGCGAAGCAGCGTGGATTTGCCCGCGCCATTGCGCCCAACAATACCGACATGGGTACGCGAGGGCAGCTCAAAACTGATACCGCGAAACACGAAGTAGCGCGAGAAGCCTTCAAGCGGGTAGGACTTGGTCAGATTGCGAACCTGGATCATACGCTTAGATCAGGCGGTACAAATAGCGGCGATAGGCCGCCAGACCGATGAACTGTGCGACCAGAATAAAGCCCCACAGATAAAACCAGCTCGCTGGCGAGTCATATTCCGGCAGCACAGCACCGCGGGTCAGGTCAACGCCATGCAGCACCGGGTTCCAGATCAGAACGGCGCGCAAACCAGTCGGCATCATGTCAATGGTGAAGAACACCCCAGATATAAAGAACATCGGCCGGGTCAGCATGGAAATGACTTTGCGCAGGTCAGGATAGATGGTGCCGAAGACCTCGAACACCAGGCCCACACTAAAACCCAGAACAAACAGGGAGAACATGGCGCAAACCAGCTGCAACGGATCTGACAGCGGCAAGGAATGGCCCAGCCACCACCAACCGGCGAGAAACACCGCGGCCACCCCCAGCATCATCAACCCATCAATTGCACCGCGCGCAAGAATGACGTCAATCGGCTTGATCTGGCGATAGTTAAACAAGCCTTTCTGGCTGTTGCACACACCCTGCGCCGCCGCCACCACATTGGCATATAAAAAATAAGGCACCGCGCCGAACACAAAAAACACGATCGGGCTTTCACCATACAGTTCGTGGTGCCCGCCACGAATCACCGCATGCAGACCTGCCAGCACGGCAACCGTCGCAGCGGGCTCGGCCAGCGCCCAGACATAGCCCAGACGCGAACGCCCGAACTGGTTCATCATCTCGCGCAGCAAAAACGCACGCATGGACCCGAGGAACACCTGCCAGCTGGTGCGCCCCAATGGCCGCTCGGGCAACGGCGGGATCAGCGCTTCGCTGTCGGAACCTGAATTCATGATGTAAATGAAATCAATGGCGGCAAGCGCCTGGGTGTCAGCAAGGTGGGGCCGCTGGGCGGGCGAAACGACAAATCATCCAACTCGCGGCTCAAATGAGCACTGTAGAAAGGATCATTTTTGATCATTTCCGGCCAGTGCTGCTGCATGTATCGGATCTCTTCGGCAAAACGCCGCTGTTTGGCCACACTGTCTTCGGCCCCGCGACTCATGGATTCATGGTGGATCAATGTGGCGCTCGGGGTGTAAATCACCGCACCACAAGACTGGCCCAGCTTGAGGCAGAAATCCACATCGTTGAAGGCCACGCTCAGTGCGTGCTGATTGAGCCCGTCCACCGCCCAGTATAACGCCCTGGTGGTCAGAAGACAGGCTCCGGTCACCGCACTGACCTGACGGCGCTGATCATGCGGCCACATGGCCCAGCGGGAATCTTCAGGCTTAAGGGTGCGTCCGGGGTGTCCGGCCACGCCGCCCAGCCCTAGCGCGACACCAGCATGCTGAATGCAGCCATTGGGATACAGCAAACGCGCCCCGACTGCCGCCACATGCGGGCGGACAAGTTCGCTGCGCATGGCCGCCAGCCAGCCAGGCTCACGGCTCTGAATGTCATCGTTGAGCAGCAATATCTGTTCACCACAAGCCTGCTCCACCGCCCAGTTGTTGATTGCCGAATAATTGAACGGATGGTCATAACGCAACACCCGCACAACATCGGGATGGGACGCGGCGAAACCGCTCAGCAACTCCAACGTGCGGGCGTCACGGCTGCCGTTATCAACCACCAACAGTTCACCTTCAACCTTTAGCGCGGCAAGCTCAGCCAGGACCCCGCGCAGGCACTCACCCAGCACCTCACCACCATCACGGGTCGGCACAATCACGCTGATACTTGCGCGGCTGTCCGGGGAGTCGGGCACGGCCTCCACGCCAACTGGCGGCGCACTCACCACAGCCGCTGGCAGATGGGCCAGCCCAGCCATGCGCGCAGGATCAGATAACGACGGCACAGCCTGACCACCGCGCCAGGCCCATACCGCCGGAGGCCGAACACCGCCTGGCTGCCACACAACAAGGGCCTGCCCTTCAGCGTGCACGTGGCGCTGGTCCGGCACCACACACAGATCGGGATCATCACTGCACTCAAACCCATGAACCAGCGCTCCCAACGCATCGCGCGTCAGTTCGCAACCGGCCTGCACGGCAACCACCACATCGCTGCCGGGCACCGCGCTGATCTCGTCAGCACTGCCAATGCACACCAATCCCGGACGCGCTTGCACGCCGCACAGCCCAATCTGCTGCGCAGGCCACGCCTGCTCGCGCAGTGACGCCAGACTGCGCTCAATTTGCTCGTTGGTGGTTTGCGCATCACCGAGCACCCATACCTGAGGGCGCAAGCTCGGCGGCGTCTGGCGCAAGCTGTGCGCAATGGCTGCGTCCATGGCGTCAAGGTAACGCGCATGATCCTGGCCCAGACCATGGCCAGCGCGCGGCGGCAAACGTCGCCAGCGCAACAACCACCAGGCCCGGCGCAGCCACGCAAACAGCCCGGGACAATGCACCCGCAAAGGCACCAGCGCACGCTCAATCAGCGCGACCACGTGCGGCTCCAGCGGGGGGCAATGTATCGATCAGAGCTGCTCATTGAACAAGGATAAACGTAGAATTAGCGGCATGTTACGTCGTTCCCGCCTGCGTGCCCTGGTCCTGGCCATCCTGCAACAGTTACCAGCGCGGCACCGCCCCGCGGTGCAGCGATGGCTGCTGCGCTTGCGTCAGCGCCTGGCCCCCATGACTCGCCACCAGATGGCCCTGATCCGCAACTCCGGATTGTGGGACGAACACTGGTTCGCCAACCATCATCCGGAACTGACTCAAGGCGACCCGCTGCGCCAGTTTGTCCGCCTGGGTGCAGAGCAGGCCCTGCAGCCGCACCCCCTGTTCGACAGCGTCTGGTATCTGGACAACAACCCGGATGTCGCCGCAATCGGGGTCAACCCGCTGTTTCACTACCTTTCCACAGGCCATCGTGAAGGGCGCCAGCCAAATGCGCTGTTCAACGATCATTGGTACCGCGACCGCAACCCCGACATCGCCGCGTTCGAAGCCTCAGCCCTGCAGCACTATGTGCGCTTTGGCGATGCGGAAGGTCGAGACCCACATCCACTGATCAAAACCCAGTGGTATCGCAGCCAGCATCCCGACCTGGCACCGCATGGCACCGTTCTGGCGCACTATCTGGCGCAAGGCGAACGCAGCAATTTCAAACCCAACGCGTGGTTTGATCCGGCCCACTACCGCGAACTGGTACAAGATTTTGCCGGCCCCAGCCTGCTGCATCACTTTGTCGCGGTGGGCGCCGAGGCCGGCCTTGATCCTTGCGCCGAGTTCTCACTGCACGAATACTGCGAACGCCATCCCGACGTCGCTGATCGCGGCCTCAATCCGCTCATCGATTTTCTCGACTCCGGACGTGCCCGCCAGCGCAACGGCATAGCCCCGGCCCTTGATGCGGCGCAATGGTGGCAGATGTTCGGGCGTCTGAGCCGGCACGAGCACCGGCGGCTGGCCGCGGCCCTGCCGCGCCATGGCCAAGGCCGTGTTGCGCTGGTGCATGGTCCCGGCCAGCCGCCACAACTGATTCGCTCGGTGAACGGCGGAGCGACGCTGGATGTGCTTCTGTGCAGCCACCAGGATGTCGCCACACTGCCCAGCGTCGATGCCTTGCTGTGGCTGGAGCAGGCCGACAGCGTGTATGAGGACGCATTGGCCATAGGGCTTGACTGGCTACACCGCGAGCCTGCGGCGACCCTGTATTTCGATGATCGGGTCAGCGCCGATCAAGACCACGCCGAAGCGCTGGACTTCAAGCCGGACTGGAGCCCGGCGCGGGCGCGAAGCGGTGCACTGCACATTGGCGCGCTGATGATGAGTCCGCAACATCCGCTGGCCACCCAATTGATCGCCAACCCGCCGGCCACCCTGCGTGATGTGCTTGAGCAAGCTCAGCCAACGCACATTCCGGTCATCGGGGTTCAGCGCCAGCGACTCGCCCGCCAGGCGGCAGCGCAAACACCGCGCGCGCAGCAGCCGCAGGTCAGCATCATCATTCCGACCCGCGATCAGCTCGACTACCTGCGCACCTGTATCGAAGGCATCCGCACCCAAACCCGCTACCCGGCCTGGGACATCGTCCTGATCGACAACGGCAGCGAAGATCCTGGCGCACTCGCCTATCTGGCCAGCCTGGCCGACGACCCGCGCATCACCGTCAAGCGCTGGGACCAGCCGTTCAACTACTCCGAGCTGTGCAATGTCGGGGCGCGTCTGGCCCAGGGCGAGTTGCTGTGCATGCTCAACAACGACATCGAAATCACCCAGTCCGACTGGCTGGACCGCCTGGTCGATGCGGCCTGCCAACCCGACTGCGGCGCGGTCGGGGCGATGCTGCTCTACCCCGACGGGCGCATACAAAGCGCCGGCGTGCTGATGGGCCCGGGCGGCGTGGCCGCCAATCGCTTTGCCACCGTCGCCCCCGAGCGCGTCCCCGCTGGCGAATTGGATCATGTGCACGAAGTCAGCGCCGTGGCTGGCGCCTGTCTGGTCACACCCAAACAGGTTTACATGCAGCTGGGCGGCCTCAACCAGAAGGAACTCAGCGTTGCCTTCAACGATGTCGACTACTGCTTGCGATTGCGCGAACACGGCCTATACTGCCGCCTGGAACCGCGCGCGCAACTGGTCCACCATGAATCGGTCTCGCTCAAGGATCATGCGCGTGGACGCAGCGCAGACTTCGCCCGCGAAGTGGCCTGGATGCAAAACCGCTGGGCCGCGGCCATAGCGCGCGAC
>JBFKEC010000014.1:0-22213 GCA_041619315.1 Oceanococcus sp.
ATCCGCACCAATCCAGGTGGTGAAGTGGGTGTCCTTGGGCTGCCACAAAATCAAACCTTCATCGGCATCCAGTTCGGTGTTCTGAACCACACCGCCCACGGTGCTACCGAGTGTTCCGCGCAAGCCGCCAAGCAGACCCGAAACCTTGACCGGCTGGTTGGCCTGCACGCGCAGAGCGGGCGGACTGGTGCGCAGTTGTTGAACTTGGGCCTCATTGAGAAGGGCGCCAACACCGCGAATCACGCTCAGTTCGGTCTCAACCTCCCCGCCCACGCGCTCAACCCAGTGACGGGCGTTGCTCACGTTGTCACCCTGGACAATGTAGCGGGCCTGCTGCGGCGCCAGGACTTGCCCATAAGCGGCGCTGGACGCGCCCACAACAAGCATCGCAATGGCCGCAGCGCGACAAGGTAAGCTCATGTTCATCAGACGCACCTGAAAGATTGTGTTTCCAGCCGTGCAATGTCTGTTCCGCTACGGCCCGCCGCCTGACTTGACGCAACGCGCGTCCGGGTGGCTTAGTCTGTCGCTACATTTTGTTTACCAACTGAACGCCCACATGCTCCAATGCCGCCCCAGCTCTTGCCTGCCGCAGATTGCCGCAGTCGCACTGTTGAGCTTGTGCGGGATCTTTTCGTCCCCGGCAATAGCCACACCCGTGATGGTGTTCCAGGGCCTCAATCAAAGTGACGGCCTGTCACAGAACACCGTCAACGACGTCTTTCAGGACAGCTTCGGCTTCATCTGGATCGCAACAGAAAGCGGGCTGAACCGCTATGACGGAACCGCCTTTGTGCGCTACCAGCGTGACCACAGCGATGCGCAAAGCCTGCCGGCTGATTTTGTCTGGGATATTGCCGAGGACCGCAATGGCAACTTGTGGCTGGCAACCCGCGGTAGCGGGCTGGTGCGCATGCAGCGCAGCAGTGGCGAATTCACCAGCGTGCTCGACATCACCGACCCGCGCTATGCCGACAGCCGCAACGGACGCAGCCTGCTGATCGATGTGCATGGCGATATCTGGCTAGGCACACGCACCGCCGGGGTCCTGCAGATCTCGCCCAGCGGGGAACTCAAACAGTGGTATCGCGGCGATGGCGAACAATTGCCAGGCGGCGTTTACGACATGCGCGAAGGCCCCGATGGCCGCCTGCTCCTGGCCACCGATAATGGCCTGTGGCAGCTTGATCCTGGCAGCGGCGGCATGCGCCGGATGCCCAGCCTGCCCCACGCGGCATCCTCGCTGTTTGTCGACCGTGCCGGGCATCTGTGGGTCGGCTACTTCGAGCACGGTCTGGAACGCATCAGCAGCGACGCCGGACAGCGCACGCTGTATCAACACGACCCGGACAGCGAGTCCAGTCTGAGTGACGACCGGGTGCGCGACATCCTGCAGGATGGCAATGGCAACCTGTGGGTGGCGACCCAGAACGGGCTCAATCTGCGTCAGACCCAAGGCACCGGGTTCGTACATTTCAAACATGACGTTGCCGACCCCTTCAGCCTGGCTGACGACCGCCTGATGTCGCTGGCGCTGGATCACAGTGAACTGCTATGGATAGGCACCCGCGTCGGTGGTGTAAACCGCTGGAATCCGCGCAGCTGGTTGCTGGGTGGACATGAACCGCCCGAACTCGGTGGCGCGGTCGTCCTGGCTTTTGCTGCCGCTGCAGATCAGCAAACCTGGATTGGCAGCTTTGGCGCACCGCTGCTCCGCGTCAATCAGGACGGCCAGGTCAGTGCACGTTTCACGCCGGAGGATGGCTTTCCCGATCGCGGCGAGTCGCCGGTCACCGCATTGCTGCGTGATAGCCGCAATCAGCTTTTGATAGGCACCTTCGACAACGGCCTGCAGATCTACCGGCCCGACGACAACAGCCTGACGAATTTTCAGCATGATCCCGACACGCACGAAAGCCTCGGCGCCAACGGCATCATGAGCTTGTATGAGGATCACCGCGGTCATGTCTGGATCGGCACGTTTGGTGCCGGGATCAGCCGGATGCACAGCGACACACAGCACATCGAGCGGCTGCCCCGCGACCCGGCATCCAGCCTGCACAAAACGCGCCCGACCGCCATCGTTGAAGATGGCTTCGGTCAGATCTGGGTCGGCACAGACGGTGATGGGCTGTATCGCCTGAATAGCGCCGGTGAGGTTGAACAAAACTTTCGCCAGCGCCTGGACCAGCCGGACAACCTCGGTGCCGACACCATTTACGGTTTACACATAGACGCCCAGGGGCGGCTGTGGATTGGCACCGCCGACGCCGGTCTGGTCCATCTGGACATCGAGCAGCTACGCAGCGACCGCCCGGCTTTCCAGCGCCTGACCCGCGCCCAGGGCCTGCCAAGCAATGTCGTCAATGGCGTGCGCAGTGATACGCGAGGCCAATTGTGGGTCAGCTCCAATCGCGGCTTGGTGCGGTTTGACCCGAACACCCGCGAGATGCGCCAATTCCATAAAGCTCAGGGGCTGCAAAGTGAGGAGCTCAACTTTGGCGCGATCCACCAAAGCCCTGACGGGCGCCTGTTTTTTGGCGGCCATGGCGGTTACAACAGCTTCCACCCGGAATCCATAGCACCGCCCAACCAGGCACCGCGCGTGGTCATCACTTCGCTGGAAAGCGTCAACCAACCGATTCCAAGCTCAACGCCCTACCCCGCACTGGACGCGATCACCCTGGATCACCGCGACTATGTCCTGAGCATTGAATATGCCGCGCTGGATTTCAAAGCGCCAAGTCTGAATCAGTATTCGGTCATGCTCGAAGGCTTTGACAGTGACTGGTCTCCACCCAGCAGACGCACCCGCAGCACCTACACCAATCTTGATCCCGGCGAATATGTGTTCAAGATCAGGGCGGCCAACAGTGACGGCGTGTGGTCGCAGCAACCTCGCACACTATCGATCACGGTCACTCCTGCGATATGGGCCACCCTGCCCGCCAAAGCACTTTACCTGGCGGTGCTCGTGGGGCTGCTGTGGTTGTTCATGCGCTGGCGCTTGCACAGCGTGCAACGCGACGCCCAGATCAATCAGCTGGCCTACTACGACCGGGTCACCGGGCTGCCCAATCGCGATCTGGCCGAGATGCGCGCCGCCAACCTGCTGGAGAAAAGTGCTGGCTTGCAGCGCACTGCGGCCTTCATTGCCGTGCGCATCGGCCCGTTCAAGCAGTTGCAGGGCAGTCTGGGCTTTCGCTCCACCGACGGCATCATGCGCACAATCAGCCGACGTCTTTCGCTGGCCTTGTACAGCGACACTGGTGGCAGCAGCACACGCGAGCTGGCGCGTCTGGGCGAAGAATCCTTTATTGCCATTCTGCCCATGGAAGCGGCTGAAATGCAGGCCATGCGCTGGGCCCGCACGCTCGCCGAAGCGGCATCAGGGCCGGTTGAATTTGGCACCCACAAGGTCGGTGTTCAGGTCCGTGTCGGCATCGCCTGCTATCCCAAGCACGCCAAGGATGCCCTCACCCTGATCAAATGCGCTGACGTCGCGGCGCATGATGCTGCCCGCGATGGACAGTCCGGCATCACCTTCTACGAACACAGCATGACCGAACGCGCACTGGATCGTCTGGCCCTGGAAAGCGACCTGCGCCAGGCCATCAAAGACGATGCGCTGGAGCTGCACCTGCAAGGCAAGTTCGACAAGAACCAGCGTATCGTCGGGGCCGAGGCACTGGTGCGCTGGAACCACCCACTGCGCGGCAACATCGCCCCTGGCGTGTTCGTCCCGCTGGCCGAGGAAACCGATCTGATCCTGGATCTGGATCAATGGGTCATCGGCCAGGCTTGCGCCACGCTGGCGCGCTGGAAAACACGCGGCTGGGATCTCAGTATCGCGGTTAATGTGTCGGCTGAAACCTTCACCAGCGGACGCATATTTTCCGCGCTCAAACGCAACCGTTTGAATCTTGACTACTCCTCGGCCCAGCTGGAAATCGAGATCACGGAATCGGTATTGGCCAGCGACATGAAACTGATCACCGACTCGCTGGCGCGGATCAAACTGCTGGGCCATAAGTTGTCGCTGGACGACTTCGGCACGGGCTATTCGTCACTGACCTATTTGCAGCGTTTTCCGATCGACACCCTGAAGATCGACCAGGCCTTTGTCCGCAATCTGGAACACAGCAACGATCAACGCGCCCTGTGCACGGCGATTGTGGCCCTGGCCCGCAGTCTGGGCATGACCACGATCGCAGAAGGTGTCGAGACCGCCTACCAGCTGGATTTCCTGCATGCCCTGGGCTGCGATCAGATCCAGGGTTTCATGCTCCACCGGCCGGAGTCGGTCAAAACCTTCGAAAAGCTCTGGCTGAACGCTGATCAGGTGCCCAGGAACAACTCGTAAGCCGGGTTACCGGTTTCTTCGTAATAGGCATACGACAGGCTGTCCAGCGCTTCACGACAGGCACTGCGCTCATCCTCTGGCACCTGTATGCCAACCAGCACACGACCGTAAGCCGCGCCATGGTTGCGGTAGTGGAACAACGAGATGTTCCAGCGTGTACCAATGCGCTTGAGAAACGCCAGCAGTGCGCCGGGTCGTTCCGGAAATTCAAAGCGGAACAGCATTTCATTCCGCAGCCCGGGCACGCGCCCTCCCACCATGTAGCGCACGTGGACCTTGGCCATCTCGCTTTCGCTTAAATCGGTCACTGCAAAACCGATGGAATCAAAGGCCGCGGCCAGCGCCTGCCGTTCGCCGGGCTCGCTCAGCTTGACGCCAACAAACACGTGGGCATTGCTGCTATCGGCATAGCGATAGTTGAACTCGGTCACCGCACGCCGCCCGAGTTGCTCGCAGAACTCCAGAAAACTCCCGGGGCGCTCCGGAATGGTGACCGCAAACAGGGCTTCTCGATGCTCGCCCAGTTCGGCCCGCTCTGCGATATGGCGCAAGCGATCGAAGTTGACGTTGGCGCCGCTCTCGATCGCCACCAGCACTTCACTGGCGCGCTGCGGATCGGACTCGGCATACTTTTTGAGGCCGGCCAGCGCCAACGCACCGGCAGGCTCGGCGACCGAGCGATTGTCCTCAAATATGTCGCGCACGGCGGCGCAAATTTCGTCGACATTGCAGGTCACCACATCGTCTACCAGTTCGCGGCAGACATCGAAGGTGTGACGACCAATCTGACGCACAGCCACGCCATCGGCAAACAGTCCGACCTGGGCCAGTACGCCACGTTCACCGCTGTCCATGGCGAGCTTGAGACAGGCTGCATCTTCTGGTTCAACACCGATGATGCGAATTTCCGGATGCGCCGCCTTGACCGCCAATGCGACACCCGCAATCAGGCCGCCGCCACCGACAGGCACAAAGATGACGTCGGGCTTCTCACTGTACTGCTCAAGTATCTCGCGCCCCACGGTGGCCTGACCGGCGATCACGTCCGGATCGTCGTAAGGATGCACATAGGTCAGCTTGTGTTCACGCGACAGGGCCATGGCGTGCTCGCTGGCCACGTCGAAGGTGTCGCCATGCAACACAACCTCACCGCCGTGGGCGCGCACGTTGTCCACCTTGATACTCGGCGTGGTGCTGGGCATCACGATGACCGCGCGCAAGCCCATGCGTTTTGCCGCCAGGGCCAGACCTTGAGCATGATTACCGGCCGAGGCCGCAATCACGCCGCACTGACGTTCCTGCTCGCTCAGACAGCGCAGTTTGTTGTAGGCGCCGCGCAGCTTGAACGAGAATACCGGCTGAAGATCTTCGCGCTTGAGCCAAACTCTGTGACCCAGCCGCTCGCTCAGTTTGCGGGCAAACTCCAGCGGGCTTTTGATCGCAACCTCGTAGACGTCGGCATCGGCAAGACGGGAGGCATACTGCGCAAGGATTTGGTCAGGCATCAAACCGCTGAATCGGGGACAATGGGCGGGCAGAATAACCAATGGCGTGCGCGCGGTAAAAGCGCAGCCCCCGGTCACACAAGGATTTCGGATATGCACAGCAAAACCATCGGCTTTATTGGTGGCGGCAATATGGCAACCAGTCTGATCGGCGGACTGGTCGCAACCAGTCATGACCCGGACCGGATACTGGTGACCGAACCCAATGGCGAACGCCGCGATCAGCTGGTCTCCGACCATGGCATCGTGGCCTTGCAGGACAACACCGTGCTGGCCGCCCAGGCCGATGTGATCGTTCTCGCCGTCAAACCCAACATCATGAACACGGTGCTGGAGGAAATTCGCGAGCCGGTGGGCGTGCGCAAACCATTGATCATCAGCATCGCCGCTGGCATCCCACTGCAGCGCTACCGCGATTTGCTCGGTCCCGGCGCACCCATCGTGCGTGCCATGCCCAACACCCCTGCGCTGGTCCGCGCGGGCATGACCGGCGCGATCATCGATGCAGCTGACCCCGGCGCCGTGCGCAAACTGGCCACCGCCGTACTCGCCGCAGCTGGCGAAGTGCGCTGGTTTGAAACCGACCACGATCTGGATTGTCTGACTGCCGTGTCGGGCAGTGGACCGGCTTATTTCTTCCATCTCATGGAATGCATGCAGGCCTCAGCTGAGCGCCTTGGCATGGATTCCAAAGTCGCCCGTGATCTGGTTCTGCACACCGCCTTCGGAGCGGCCAAACTGGCCCTGCATGACAAAGCCAGTCCGGCCGAGCTGCGCGAGCGCGTCACCTCACCGGGCGGCACCACGGCCAAGGCGCTGCAGGCCTTTGCCGACGGCGATTTCCCACGCGTGGTCGACAATGCCATGCAGGCCGTGGTCCAACGCGCCGCCGAAATGTCGCGTGAAAATTGATCACGCGCCCCCATACACTGACCGTTAGCTATACCAACGTGGCACCCGCATGACTTCCAATATCGACAACGCCGGGCTGTTTTTAGTCAATACCCTGTTCAGCCTGTACGCCTACACGCTGATCCTGCGCATATTGCTGCAATGGGTGCGGGCTGATTTCTACAATCCCATGGCCCAGTTCGTGTGGAAGGTCACCAACCCTCCGACACAGCTGCTGCGCCAGCTCATTCCACGCTACCGCCAGTTGGATATTCCGGCCCTGGTCGTGCTCGTGGCGGTGGTGTGCCTGAACATACTGGTCGATCTGCTGATCATAGGCCGCGGCGCGGGCATCGTGACCATCTTCTGGATCACCCTGCTCAAGATGCTGACCCTGACCATCAATCTGCTGACCATCACGATTTTGGTCCAGGCGGTGATGAGCTGGTTCGGAGCGTCCATGCACAGCCCGGCCTCAAGCCTGCTGTTTTCGGTCAACGAGCCGATGCTGCGTCCGGTGCGCCGCATCCTGCCGCCGGTTGGCGGCCTGGATCTGTCGCCGCTGCTGGTCATACTCGTCCTGCAGGTCCTGATCCGGCTGATTCCGTTGCCGTATATTTTTCGATGAGCGCAACCTCCTCGACACCCTGGCCCGCTGATTCGGTTGGCCTGGTCACGCCGCGCAGCCTGCATTTCGACCAACCTCTGGCGCTGGACTGCGGGCGCAGCCTGGACAGCTTCGATCTGATGATCGAAACCTATGGCGAACTGAATGCCGAGCACAGCAATGCCGTGCTGATCTGTCACGCTTTGTCGGGCGATCATCACGCTGCCGGCTACCACAACCAGGATGAGCGCAAACCCGGCTGGTGGGAATCCTGTGTCGGTCCGGGCAAGCCCATCGATACCAATCGCTTCTTCGTGGTGTGCCTGAACAACTTGGGAGGGTGCGGCGGCTCAACCGGCCCGAGCACGCTTCGTGGCGACAATGGCAAATCGTGGGGGCCCGATTTCCCGATCGTGACCGTGCGTGACTGGGTTCGCTCACAACACCAACTGATGCAGGCCCTGGACATTCCGTGCTGGGCAGCCGTCATTGGCGGCAGCCTGGGCGGCATGCAGGCGCTGCAGTGGAGCGTCGATTTCCCGGAACTGACCCGTCACGTGGTGGCCATTGCCGCCGCGCCGCGGCTGTCGACCCAGAACATCGCCTTTAATGAAGTCGCCCGGCAGGCCATCCTGACCGATCCGGACTTTCATGATGGCCGCTATGCCGAGCATGACACTGTGCCCAGTCGCGGCCTGATGCTGGCGCGCATGCTTGGCCACATCACGTATTTGTCGGATAACGCCATGGCCGACAAATTCGGCCGTGACCTGATCAGCGGCAATCCACAGTTTTCGTTTGAAGCCGAGTTCCAGGTTGAAAGTTATTTGCGCTATCAGGGTCGCAGCTTCATCGACCGCTTTGATGCCAACACCTACCTGCTGATGACCAAAGCGCTGGACTACTTCGACCCGGCGCGCGATTTTGACGGCGACCTGGCCACGGCCTTTGAACGCACCCAGGCACGATTTCTGCTGGTTGCCTTCACCCGCGACTGGCGCTTCTCGCCGCAGCGTTCACGCGAATTGATGCGCGCCCTGCTGCAGGCGGGCAAATCGGTCAGCTATGCGTGTATCGATTCGCCGCTGGGGCATGACGACTTCCTCGTCCCGGTGCCGGACTATCTCAAGGTGTTCGGACAGTTCATGAACGGCGTGGCTGAGGAGGCAGGTGCATGAAACCGGAATTCTCGATCATCTCCGAATGGATAGAACCCGGCAGCCGCGTGCTTGATCTGGGTTGTGGCGATGGCACCCTGCTGTCGCTGCTGCAAACCGAACGCAAGGTTAGCGGCTACGGGCTGGACCTGGATGTGGGCAATGTTGCGGCGTGCATCGCCAAAGGCGTGGATGCCATTCATACCGACGTCGACAACGGCCTGAGCGAGTTCAACGATCAACGCTTCGACTACGTGGTCATGACCCAGGCTTTGCAGGTCATGCAGCAACCCGACAAGGTCATGCTCGACATGCTTCGGGTCGGCCGTCGCGGCATCGTGACCTTCCCCAATTTCGCCCACTGGTCACTCCGCCTACAGCTGTTGCTCTCAGGGCGAATGCCACGCACCCGCGCCCTGCCTGCAACCTGGTACAACACCCAGAATATCCATTTGTGCACGCTCAAGGATTTCGAGGAATTGTGCGAGGCACTCAACATCCGCATCCTTGAACGCCGCGTCTCCGACGACCAGCATCGCAACGGTCGCTCACGCCGCTGGTTGCCCAATCTGTCCGGCCAGGTTGGCCTGTATCTTTTGGACAAACCGCAATGAGAGCCGTTTTTGCCCTGGTGCTCAGCCTGCTGGCTGGCCCTGCCCTGGCGGAGCAGGTCATAGAGTCCGGCCCGTTCAGACTGCACTACATGGCCATGGTGACCTACCAATTACCACCCCAGGTGGCTGAGGCCTACGGCATCACTCGCAGCCGCAAACAGGGCATCGTGGTGCTCAATCTGCAGCACGTCGATCAACCCCAGGTCAGCGTGGCCTCAAAGGTCAGCGGACGCATCCGCAACCTGATTGGCCAGGAACGCCTCGATGCGCTGCGTGAAGTGCGCGAGCAAGACGCCATCTACTGGATCGCGACGTTTGATTTTTCCCATCTGGAAACCATGCGTTTTGATTTCCAGGTCGACCCTGAAGGTCCGCACGCTGCATTTCCCGTGCACTTCTCGCAGCAGTTCTACCGACCGCCCAAATAACCCCGCTTACGCGCCGGTAATCTTCAGCTTGGCCTGAATGAAGTCGGCGTGGGCAAGAAACAGCAGATCCGAAATGCGCCGCAGCATGTGCTCTTCATGCGCATCAAGCTGGCCATCGGCCCAGGCAACCGCCCACAGCGCCTCCAGCAGAGCGCGTTTCTGATCGCGCGTACAGTGTTCATTCACAGCGCTGAGATACGGCTGCATCGAAGTGCTGGTGGCCTGCACGTGCTCGCCATGTGTCACCAGTTCGCCAGCCGCCGCCTTATTCAGGGCAAACACCTGCGTAACCCCTTGCTCGACCATGGCCCGTTCGCTATCAGCCAGATCGTGATCGGCACGGGCAATCTCGACCAGCAGAACCGTCGCGGCCAACTGAGCATCGGGCGCACCCGCGTGATCTGACGGGGCGCTGACAAAAGCGCGTTCGAACAGTTTTTTGAGACTCAAATCAGGCTCCGTTTTCGGACAATCGCGCTTCCAGCCAGTTCTCGACCAGATCGCGCAGGCGGGTCAGTTCGCCGTGGAAAAAATGTCCGACACCCTCAATGGTGTGAAATTCCGGAGCCTGGCTCATGCCCAGCGCGCGCTGATGCGTATCCTCATAGGAGACCACGTCGTCGGCGTCACCATGCACGATCAACCATGGACACAGCGGCTCCGGCACGGCGCTGTCACCGGCATACATCAGCGGCGGCGCAATCGCGACCAGCCCCGCCAGGTCGGGATCTTGTGCTGCCACCTTGAGCGCCATGTAAGAGCCGAAAGAAAAGCCCATCAGCAGCGCCGGACAATCCGGCCACACGCGGCGCAACTGCTCGAGCAGAAACGCACTGTCCTCTGCCTCGCCGATACCGTTGTCGTGCGGACCATCGCTCCCCCCCACGCCACGAAACTGAAAGCGCAGGGCGACCGCACCAATGCTTTGCGCACTGCGCGCCAGCGAATACACCACCTTGTTATCCATGCTGCCCTGGAACAGTGGATGCGGGTGACAGATCACCGCAATCGCGCGCGGCGCAACGCTCGGCATATCGAGGCGATATTCCAGAGCGCCGGCCGGGCCCTGAATCAATCCACGCCGGCTTTCACCAGGTTCAAGCTTCGGCAGGTACTGGTCCATCGTTGTTTGTATCCTTGTCACCCTTGGCGGCCTTTTTGGACGACGGCGACTTGATTGGTTTGCTTTCCGGCGGGGCGTAATACACCACGGTGTCACCAGGCTGGGGCCGGATCGGACTGAGCGGCGCATGAAACAGCATGCGCCGGCCCTCCTTGACCACACCAATGGGAATAGATTCCCCGCTGACATCGGCCAGAAAGGTTTCCCAGTCATAGGTGCTGGTAATGCGGGTCTTGCTGAAACTCCAGCCCTGGAAATGGCGGCGCCACAGCTCTTCGTATTGCGAATCTTCGGAAAACGCCATGACCCCGGTCAGCGGCTTGGCCACCTTGCGTCGCTTGTGCGACTCCTCGGCGGCATACATGGGCAGTTGAAACACCCGGTCGGGGCCCAGTTCCTGGGAAAAATGACGGCACACCAGCGCGTTGTAGGCGTCATTGCTGGTCGCTGCCAGCAAGCTGTTGACGCTGCCCATCTCCAGGCCCTGCTGCAGTTCCTCGGACAGAATTTCACCATACTGAACCGGAATGCCGTTCAGGCGCGCCTCGCGCAGGCGGTGCCAGGAGCTGTCGACCAGAATGATGTTGCCGCCCATGTCATTCTTGATCGTCTGAGCCAGTGCGGTGGTCCACGGCGACGCGCCCACAATCAGCGCGGTGTTGGGCGTCACGGTCAGATCAAGCTTGCGCGCCAGCCAGCCAATCGAGAAGCCATGGCCGATGACAGTGGCAAACACCAGCGCAAACATCAGCGGTGCAAGCAACGCACCGTCCTCATAACCGGCCGTGACCAGATCCGGCCCAAACACCCCGGCTACGGCGGCCGCGACGATCCCGCGCGGCGCAATCCAGGCCACCAGCAGCCGCTCGGACCAGCGCATGTCGGTCCACAGGGTGGCAATCAGAACAGCAGCCGGACGCACCACAAACATCAAGGCCAGAATCAGCGCAACCGCATGCCAGTCCAGGATGTTGAGGATGTCGCGGTCAATGTCGGCACTCAGCATCACGAACACCGAGGAGACCAGCATCAAGGTGATGTATTCCTTGAATCGGCGCATCTCGCCCATGCTCGGCAAGTCCATGTTGCCCATCCACAGCCCCATAACCGTCACGGCCAAAAGCCCGGCTTCGTGCTGCATGCTGTTGGACAGGGTGTAGACCGCCAGCACGGTGGCCAGGGTACACGGGGCCTTGAGGTACTCCGGTATGCTGCCGTTGTTGAACGCGCGCCCCAGCAACCAGGCTGCGCCACCGCCAAAGCCAATCCCCGAGCCCAGCGCGATCAGCAGTCCGGACAGCAAGCCGCCATGGCCGGACTGGTCGCTCAATACGAACACCTGGAAAATCAGCACCGCGGCCAGCGCCCCGATCGGGTCGTTGATGATGCCTTCCCACTTGAGATAGGACGCGGTACGGCGATTGAGATGCGACTGGCGCAGCAGCGGCATGATCACGGTCGGCCCGGTAACCACGATGATGGCACCAAAAACCATAGCCACCGGCAGTTCCAGACCGCCCAGCCAATGCGCCGCAACCGAACCCAGCACAAAGCTGAGCAGTGCGGCCACGGTGACCAGCCGTTTGACCCCAGAGGCCGCGCTGGAAAGCTCGTGCCAGTGAAGATTCAAACCGCCTTCGAACAGAATCACGGCCACGCACAATGAAACCACCGGACGAAATACATCGCCAAGCACCAGCGAAGGATTGACCACCCCACTGATGGGGCCAATCAACAGCCCGACAGCCGCAAACAGCACGATGGCCGGAATGTGCACACGCCAAGCCAGCCACTGAGCGAGCACGCCCAGCGAAAAGATCAAGACGATGACTTCAGCGATATCCATGGCGTACTACCAGCCGCTGGTGCGGCGCGGACGCAGCAGGGGAATGATAAGGCCGAGCAGCAGCCCAGAAAGAAGTATGCCGGCGCCCAGCAGCATATTGGAGCGTCGTAACCGACGGCTGGTCATGTCTTCGCGCAAGCTCTGACCCTGACTTTGAGCATCAACCAGCGCCTGCTCCAGTTCTGCATTGCGTTGTTGAATCTCAAGCGTGCTGGCGGCCGCATTGGCAATCTCGTCGCGTTGCTGACGCAAATCAGCGGCCTCGTCCTGCAGCGCCTCATAGCGGGCGCTCAAATCAACGTGGGCAGCGCGCAGTTGCTCAAGCTCAGCCTGCGCCTGATCGCGCGCCGCAATGGCGGCATCGCGCTCGGTCTGCATGGCCTCAAGCTGATCGCGGGCAACCGGCTGTTCCTGCACGAAGCGAGCCAGCACCCAGCCTTCCTTGCCCCGCGGCGTGCGCACTTTGAAGTAACCCGGCTGTTGCTCGAGCACTTGCAGACGCTCGCCACTGTGAGCCGCACCGATGATGCCGTGCCCGGTGCCGACGCCGGACCGCACGTTGATCGGCAGCTTGTCCGAAACCACCACGGTATCCACTGCCGAGGCCACAAAGGGCAGGGCCAGCAGTATCAGAACAGGCTTGAGTGAATTCATAAATCCTTAGACGGGCGTGACGATCTCGCCGGTCGGCACTAAACTGCCGCAGCAACGTATCTGGCGGCAAAGGCCGCTAACCATTCCATACTTTACTGCTTTCGAATCGACGTGTCCGCTGCCCTGCCCTACCTGACCGATATCGGCGCCAACCTTCACCACGACAGTTTCGATCATGATCGCGACCAGGTGCTGCAACGCGCCGCCGCCGCTGGCGTGAATCAACTGATCGTGACAGGCAGCTGCCTCGACAGCGCGCTCGGCGCGGCCGAAATGAGCGGCACACATCATGGTGTCGAGTTGTTCGCCACCGCCGGCCTGCACCCGCATCATGCCTGCGACTGGAATGCGGACATGGCAGCCTGCTTTCGGGATCTGAGCCAGCATCCGCGGGTCGTGTCACTGGGCGAATGCGGCCTTGATTACCATCGCAACTTTTCGCCCGCCGAAGATCAGAAGCGTGCGTTTGCTGCACAGCTGGATCTGGCCATAGAAACCGGCATGCCGGTGTTTCTGCATCAGCGTGATGCCCATGATGACTTTCTGGCCATACTCAAACCCCGCCTGGTGGATTTGAAGGGTGTGGTTGTGCACTGCTTCACCGGCACCGCCGAGGAGCTGGCCGACTATGTCGCCCTGGATGTCTACGTGGGCATTACCGGCTGGATCTGCGATGAACGGCGCGGCGCCCACCTGCTCGAGTGCGTCGAGCAGATTCCGGACTCGCGCCTGCTGATTGAAACCGATGCGCCCTATTTGATGCCGCGCACTCTGCGCCCGCGTCCCAAAACCCGCCGCAACGAGCCCATGCACTTACCCGAGGTGGCTAAAACGGTGGCCCAGGCGCGCGCTCAGAGTGAACAGCATGTTGCTGCCATCACGCGCGAAAATGCCACCCGTCTTTTTGGGCTCAGCGCATGAACACGCGTCTGATTGCACTTTGCGCGCTGCTGCTGTGCATGCCGGCCCATGCCCAGATGGATCATTCGCACATGCCTCTCAAGGTGCCAAAAGACGCGCCAGTCCCGGCACTGACGCTGAACCTTGAAGCCGACAGCATGAGCGGCTACAACCTGCATCTGGATGCCCGACAATTCAAGCTTGAGCCCCCACCGGGTGCCATGAGCATGCGCCAGATGATGAGCGCAACCCGCGATGCCCACAGCGGCATGCTCAACGGCCACGCCCACCTGTATGTCAACGGTCGCAAGATTCAGCGTCTGTACGGACCGGATGTCCACTTGCCCGCAAAGCTGTTCAATCCAGGGGTCAACCAGATCACCGTGACGCTGAACAACCACGGGCATATGGATCTGGTTCACGACGGCCGCCAGATTCTGGCCAGTCTGTTTGTCGAACCTGGCGCCAAGCCGGAGATCGTGCACCGCTTCGATGCACGACCGCCGCAGGACTGATCAGCTCAGGCTGTAGCCGAATTCGCTGGCGAAACGGGTGGCAAATGCTTGCGCGGTGAAGCTGTGGTTCTGGGTGCCCGACTGTTCAATCTTGATCGAACCGCACAGGGCCGCTATGCGCGCTGTGGTTTCCCAGTCCATGCCTTGCTGCAGGCCATAGATCAGCCCGCCGCGGTAGGCATCCCCGCAACCTGTCGGATCACTTAACTGAGCTGGCTTGACCACCGGAATCTGCAATTCCTTGCCGTTGGCAAGTATGCGTGAGCCTTCGCCCCCGCGGGTCACAATCAACGCATCCACACGGTCGGCGACCTGCTCAGGGGTGAGACCGGTACGTTCGCACAACATGCCGCATTCGTAATCATTCACAGCCACATATGTGGCCTGCTCGATGAACAGTTTGAGGTCATCACCATCAAACATCGGCATGCCTTGACCGGGATCGAAGATGAACGGGATGCCGGCATTGGCGAATTGGGCAGCGTGCTCGATCATGCCATCACGCCCATCCGGCGAAACCATGCCCAGGCTGATGCCCTGATCGGTGGGCACCACTTGCTGATGCGCTTCGCTCATGGCCCCAGGGTGAAAGGCAGTGATCTGATTGTCATCCTGATCGGTAACGATATAGGCCTGTGCGGTAAACGTACCGTCAACCGTTTTAACCAGCCGATCATCGATGCCCAAAGCGGTCAGGCGCTTGCGGTACGGGGCGAAGTCCTCGCCCACTGTGCCCATGGGCAAAGCCGAGCCGCCAAGCATGTCCAGGGTATAGGCCACATTGCCGGCACAGCCGCCAAACTCCTTGCGCAACTGCGGGACCAGAAACGACACATTCAGAATGTGCACCTTGTCCGGCAGAATTTCATCGGCGAATCGGCCTTGAAAGACCATGATGTTGTCGTAGGCGAAGGATCCGCAAATCAGTGCAGTCATGCTGTGAGCTAGTCCTGGTTGGTATGGATGATCGCCCGCCGCGCGGCCGGCAAAGCCGCCATCATAAGCGATCCATGCACTGGCCACGCTGGACGCCAAGGCCGAAAACAGCGACGCTGAAACACCCTGTCCATGACACACACATGAGCATTGAGTTAAGCAAAGCCCCTGAGGGCACGTATCGCCAGCACATCCGCATTGATGAGCACAGCGTGTTCAGTGACGTCGCCCGCACCCTGGGTGGCGAGGCCTCGGCACCGGATCCGCATGATCTGTTCGATACCTCACTCGCCGCCTGCAAAGCCATCACCGTGATGATGTACGCACGCCGCCGCAAGATGGCTCTGGACAGCGTTGATGTGGTGATCACACGCGATGACAGCAACGAATCCAGGGGGCTGTACAGGCTGGATGTCAGCTTGAGTTTCAATGGCGAACTGGATGAAGCGGAACGCACTCGCCTGCTCGAAATCTCGGACAAGTGCCCGATCCACAAGCTGATGACTCAGACGGATATCAAGGTCGATACCCATCCGAGTTGATCACGCTCACCAGTACGCAGGCGGCGCTTCCAGCGGATCACCACAAGCCGAACACACCGGATTGCGTTTGTAGGCGTTGTTCTTCTTGCCGCAGGTGGTGCAGGCGATCATCACCGGCTTGGCCCGGACCAGCTGGTACACACGTGAATGCGTGCCGTAGGCAAAACCCTCTTTCATGAAGCGATGTACAACCTGCTTGTGATCCTCATTGGGCAGCAGGTTTTCTTCCAGCGCCTCGAGCGACTCCCACGCAGACAGCGTGAAACCGGACGCATTGCCCTGCTCATCGGGCGGCCGCGCACCGATAATGCCGGTTACAAATCCAGGCTTGTCGGCAAAGCTTTCCAGGACATTGTTGGTAACCTCGGCGGCGGCATCGAATGGCTCCTTGCCACCGCGCACCAGCAGCCAGGTCATGCCGATGGCTTCGGGCGGTTTAACATTGCCGCGATTGAGTCTGTAATAGGCGCCGAACTGATAGTCGCCCTGCTCACGCGGCATCAGCAAGGACAAAAACCCAAGCTGCTCGGCCAGCGTATCTAGAGCGAAGTGATTGTCGACCTGTACGCGGCCCTGCGCATCAAAGCGCAGACTCATGGTCGCATCCAACGCCACACTGCGCTGGGTTGGCGCGACCTCATCAATGCCCAGGTCGCCCGGCAAGGGGCCGTCATTGCGACCGCTCAGGCGATAACCCGCAACCAGATTGCGGTCGCCAATGGATATCGGACCGGTCAGCTCAAAACTCAGGTTGGGAAACGCCGTAATCAGGGCCTGCACATGGTCCTTGAATGCCTCTGCACGTAGCGCGCCCTGACACAGCGGATCACGATAGCTGCCCTCGCCAAGCAGTGCACAAACCGCCTCCACATCATGCTGATTCCAGGCATCCAGAAAGCGCTGGGCAAAACCCAACATGCGCGGCGACTGGACGAACAGGCCCTTGAGCAGCCCAGCGAGAATTTTCACAGGACTCATGCTTGCGCCTCCTGTATTGCATTGCGTGCGCCGCGCCACAGCAGCCACGCCTGACCGAAGGCGCTCGGCACCGCAATCAGAAACAGCAGATAGTTCAGGCTGTTGCTCCATGCCCCGCCGAACTCCAGCCCACGCACCCCAAACAGCGCGCCGACCAGAAAACCCAGGCTGTTGGCCCAGCCGGTCACCCACACGCACACAATGTATCCGCGCCGGGCGCTCTGGGTCAGTCGAATGCTGCCACCGGCAACCGCAAATGCCACCATGGTCACCGCATTGATGAGCATGCCCAGATGAGTGCGCCGCCACGCCTCCTCGGATCCGGGCATCTGGATATCCAGCGCAGGCACCAGCGGCCAGGCAGCAATATGACCAATTGCGGCGAACAGAAACACCATGCCAATAACCAGCCCCAGGCCGAACAGCCATGCTGCCGGGGCCAGAATTTGCGCGCGCTCCGCTGCGCTGAAATGTTGTGGCACCATCGCCTCTCCTCTCGTTTTGTTGATCGCTTGCCGGTTCGGCACGCAAAGATTGACACTGTCAATTTAACACTGTCAAATAAATCATGGCCAGACAATCTCTGAGTGACAATCAGGTCGAACAGCGGCGCGACGAAATCCTAGAAGCGGCAATGCAGTTGTATGAGGACGGCGGCCAGGAGGCGGTCAGCTTTCGCAAGATCGCGGCCGTGCTCAAGTGCAGCTACTCCACGCCCTACCGCTATTTCCCCAGTAAAAACGCCATGCTGACGTCCATGCGCGCCCAGGCTTTTCGCTGGATGGAACAGTCCATGCTGCAGGCGTTGGACAGCCGCAAGCCGCCACTGCAGCGCCTCAACCAGCTGGCCGAAGCCTTTATCCGTGCCGGCATACAACGGCCACGCCGCTACGCACTGATGTTTTTTCGCCTGCCCGAGCCAGAAACCGGCCCACATATGGAAGAACTGCTGGCGGCCAAGCACGCGGCGCTAGATGTATGCACACGCAACGTGCGGGACGCTCACGACAGCGGTGCCCTGCATCTGGCAAGCGATCCCTTGACCGCCAGCCACTTGCTATGGGCCGGTGCGCACGGCCTTGTTTCACTGGAAATATCCGGCCAGTTCGTGATGGGACGCCAGCTCGACGAACTGCTACCGGCGATGATCCAGACCCTGATCTACGGCCTGGAAAAAGCCACCCCGGCATTGCGTGACAGCACTGCACCGTAATCCCCTCACAATCCAAGGAGCCATCATGAAGCAGCACATACCACATGCCGCCAGAACCACCCGCGTTCACCGTCCGTGCGGAGTGATGGCATGAACCTGCAAATGGATGTCATCAAACGCCGCCTGGTTGGTCATGGCGCACTGCTGCTCTTTGTTGGCGGCGTTCTGGGGTTCGGGTTTCTATTCTTCCTGATGGGCAATGTCTCACTGTGGCCGTTCCCGCTTCGCCTCGACTGGCAATTGCCCGGCACCTACGATGCCTGGCGTATGGCCCACATGGAGGGCATCGTCAACGGCTTCGGGCTGTGGATCGCCGCCGCGGTTTTGCCCGTATTCCCATTCAGCATCAAAACTCTCAACCGTATCGCATGGGGCTTGATCTCGGTCGGCTGGACCATCGTCATCGCCTCGGCGCTTGATCCATTGTTTCCGGACAGCCGTGGCCTGCAGTTCGGCGGTTCACTGACCAATCAGATCGCCTTCTTCCTGTTCTACTGGGGGGTTGTGCTGGTCATGATCATCATGGCTGCGATTGCATGGCGCTGCCTGGTCAGCCCACCCAAACAGGGCTGAGACCACGCCCCCGCTGAATCGCGGCCGGATAATTTCATTTCGGCCGCGCTCAGTGCACAATACGCCTCGCGGATGGCTATATAACTTATTAAACAAGCCTAGCGGTACACAGACCGGAACACACCCGGCAGCCGCACATCGAGGAGACACCTATGCCAGGTTGGCGACGCCCAACAGCGCTGTGCGCGCTGTTATCTGTAGTTTTGCTCGCAGGATGCGGCGACGGGGGCCGCACCACCACTAGCAGCAGCCCGGACCCGGACAGTCCAGCGCTCACCACACCGTTGATCGAAGTGCTGTCAAATCGCGCCGACATGATCAGTGGTGGCGACGCCCTGATCGCCATAAACAGCACATCAGGTAGCGCCAAGGCCCTGCTCAATGGCAGCGACGTCTCTGATGCGTTTCATACCACTGACGATGGCCGTTTGATTGGTCGCATTGAGGGTCTGAGCGTGGGCGAGAACCGCCTGTCGGTCAGCACGGACAATGCTCAGGATGAAGTCCTGATCCGCAACTATCCCAATCAGGGTCCCATTTTCTCGCGCCCGGAGATTAAGCGGACGCATTGCCAGGACAGCGCCACCGACATTCACTGCAACCAGCCAGCCGAATACACCTTGCTGTATCGCCCCAATGCCTTGGTTGACGCACTGGATCCGGTCCCGGTTGCCGAATTCGGCACCGAACTGCTGCCCTATGACCCGGAGAATCCGCCCGACGACGTGGCCATGACCACCACCCAGGACGGCCAGACCGTACCGTTTATTGTGCGTCTGGAACGTGGTTACCAGGATCGCGATGAATACAAGATTCTGACCCTGTTCAAACCAGATGAACCGTGGGAACCGTGGGCGCCCCAATCGCAGTGGAACGGCAAGATGCTGATCACCCACGGCGGCAACTGCGGGGCAAAATACCGCACAGGCAGCGCCCCGCTGGACGATTATTCCGGCACCTTCGGCGACATCCCTTTGCTTGAACCCAGCTATATCTATGCTCTGAGCCAAGGCTATGCGGTGATGTCCACCGCGCTGGCCAATACCGGGCATAACTGCGATGTCGCACTGGCTGCCGAATCGATCATGATGGCCAAGGAACGCTTCGTTGAGCAATACGGCCCGCTGCGTTACACCATCGGCACCGGCTGCTCCGGCGGCTCGATCGCCCAGCTGACCATTGCCAACGCATACCCCGGCCTGTATCAGGGCTTGTTGACCATGTGCGCCTATCCGGACTCGCTGTCGGCCGGCCTGCAATTCGCCGACCTGCATCTGCTGCGCAAGTACTTTGAAGACCCCAGCCGCTGGGCACCGGGCGTGGTCTGGAACCCCGTATTGTGGGGACCGATCGAAGGCCATCTGACCCATGTCAATGCGGTGGCCGCGGATGAAGGCCTGTTCAAGGCTGCAACCCAGACCACCGGCACTTGTTTCGGCGACAATTCCTACGATCCGCAAACCAATCCTACCGGCCAGCGCTGCGGCATCATCGAGTGGATACCGCACATCCTGGGACAGCGCACACCAGAGGTGTGGTCGGACGTGGAAAAGCAGGTCGGCTACGGCTTCACCGGTATCCCGCTGGGCAACACCGGCGTCCAATACGGACTCAACGTTCTTCGCGCCGGATTGATCACCCCAGCGATGTTCGTCGATCTGAACGTCAAGGTCGGCGGCCTGGATGTCGACATCTTGCCGCAGGAAGCGCGCACCCGAGCCGATCATCCAGCGGTTGGCAATGCCTATCGCAGCGGCATGATCAACATGACCAACAACCTCGACACCGTGCCGATTCTGACCTTTGTGGGCCCGGACCCGGGCATTGCCCATGACGCCGTGCATGCCTGGTGGATACGCTGGCGCATCGAACGTGAGCATGGCAGTGCGCGCAATCATGTGATGTGGGGAGGGCCTGTGCCCCTGCTTGGCGATCTGTCCTACGTGTACAAGGGTCTGGATGCCATGGATCGCTGGCTGAGCAATGTTGAGGCTGACACGGATGATCTCCCGCTGGCCGACAAGATCTCGCGTAATCGCCCTGGCGACGTGCAGGATCAATGTGCGTTGGCTGCAGGCGAACCAATACTCGGCGAGATGTGCATCGATCTGCTCCGCCCACTGTACGCCTACGGCACGCCGCGCACGGTCGCCGGCGATACCGACACCGCAGACAACTTCGACTGCCAGCTCAAACCACTGGATCGCAACGATGACTACGGCCCGGTGCCTTTCACCGACGCCCAGTGGGAGCAACTGGCTGAAGCTTTCCCCGATGGCGTGTGTGATTACCGCGCCCCCGGCAAGGGCAAGCAGCTCACCGTGTCGTGGCTGCGTTACGTTGACGACAGCGGACGCATGATCGTGGGCGGTGAACCGCTGCCGCCACCACCCGCACGCTCGGGCACCGGCCAGCACGCCGCTGCGTTCAACTACCCGGTGCGCGACCGCTGAAAGCTCAGGGTCGCGTCAAGCGGCGCGACCCTGATTCAGCCCAGCATCAAATGCCAGGCTGGCACACTCAGCAATGAAATCAGAATGCCGAAGGCCAGCACCGAATTGGCCAAGGGCGGATCAAGGTGGTGCTGATCCGCCAGGATCGCTGCGGAAATCATCGGCGCCATGGCTGCTTCCAACACGCCGACATGCAGGGGCTGGCCGGAAGTACCGGCAGCCAGACCCAAACCAAACACCACCAGAGGCGCCAACAACAGCTTCCACGACAGGCCGATCACAACCGGAACTGCCTGATCTGCATTGATGCGCGGACGAAAACGCAGCCCAACCGAAAACAGGGCCAGCGGTGTCAAGGTCTGACCGATCGGCTGAAGTACCCCGTCGACCACTTGCGGCCAGCCGCCGAGCAAGCCAACCAGCAGGGCCACCAGTAGCGCCCCGAACGGCGGAAAATGCAGCATGCGCGCGCCGATCTGGCGCAGATTGGCCGGTTTGCCCGAGTACATGGCAGCAACGACAGCGCCGCCTACAGCCAAGGCTACGAAACACCCAAACTGGTCAGCAATAACAGCCAGAGCCAGCGCATCCTGACCGCGCAGGGCATCGATCATCGGGTAACCCATGAACGAGGTATTGCCCAGACCGCACACCAGCACCAAAGCGCCGATGCGTCCGCGACTCCAGCCCAGGTGGCGCCCGAGCACTGCGAATAGCAACCAGGCGCCGACGAACACCAGCCATTGCGACACCACCAGAAACCACAGATCGAGATGCAGCTCTATGCGTGGCACCAGGTACAACACCAGCGCCGGCAGCGCGATGTTGATCACCCACCAGTTGAGCATTTGCGCCAGCCCGATCGGTGGCTGCGCAAAACGCGCCACCGCCGCACCCAACCCAAGGCAGGTCAGC
>JBFKEC010000015.1:0-21651 GCA_041619315.1 Oceanococcus sp.
CTGCTGATTAATGCGTTACGCGGATAAGAAAAAGCCCGCGACGCTGTGCAGCGCCGCGGGCCATACAGTCTAACCTGCAGCTGTGACTTACAGCGCGGCTTCGAGTTCCGGGCAGACCTTGAACAGATCGCCAACCAGACCGAGGTCGGCCACTTCAAAGATCGGCGCGTTCTCATCGGTGTTGATGGCCACGATGGTGCCCGCGTCCTTGATCCCGGCCAGATGCTGAATCGCACCCGAAATGCCAACGGCCACATACAGGTCCGGGGCAATGATCTTGCCGGTCTGACCGACCTGCATGTCATTGGGCACGAAACCGGAGTCCACAGCGGCGCGCGATGCGCCACAGCCGGCACCGATCTTGTCAGCCAGAGAGAAGATCACAGCGAAATTCTCGGACGAGCCGACGCCACGACCACCGGAAACCACTTTGGCAGCGGTCTGCAGATCGGGACGGTCACCGCCACCGGTTTCCTGGCCAACCAAACGGGTGTGCGCCGGCAGTTCGGCCGAAACACTGGCCTCTTCGA
Organism: Oceanococcus sp.; assembly: GCA_041619315.1. Taxonomy (GTDB): domain Bacteria; phylum Pseudomonadota; class Gammaproteobacteria; order Nevskiales; family Oceanococcaceae; genus Oceanococcus. Next base: position 531 of record JBFKEC010000015.1, read on the forward strand.
TCGCAGCGCTGTTGCCTTCAGCCACGTTGGCGAAGGATGCGGTACGCACGGTGCCAACCAGCACGAAGTCACCCGGCGCCTTGACGCGGTTGACCGCGTTGCCGGCGTAGATCGGGCGATCGAATTCACGCTCGCCGTGAACCGCCATGATGTCGGTAACCTGCGGCACACCGAGCAGAGCGGCGACGCGCGGCATGATGTCCTTGCCGGTGGTGGTGTTGGCTGCCAGCACGTGGGTATAGCCTTCGGCCAGTGCCACAACCTGCGGGGCCAGCGTAGCGGCGCGGATGGCGCCGTTTTCAGCGTTGCTAACCTGCAGCACCTTGCTCACGCCGTCCAGCTTGGCTGCGGCGTCAGCTGCCGAGCCTTTGCTTTCGGTGAACACGGCAACGTCGATGTCCCCGCCAATCAGGCTGGCACATTGCACGGCCTTGCCGGTGGTCGGGTGCAGTTCTCCGCCGACGGTTTCGGCAACAATCAGAATCTTGGCCATTACACGAGCCCCTTGTCTTTGAGTGCGGCAACCAGTTCATCCACGCTCTTGACCATGCGGCCCGGCTCACGTGCCGGCGGGTTTGAGGTGGAAACCACTTCCAGTTTCGGTACGTCGATGTCGAATTCCGACAGTTCCAGCTTGTCCAGCGGCTTGCGCTTGGCCTTCATGATGTCCGGCAGCTTGATGAAGCGCGGCTCGTTCAGGCGCAGGTCAGCCGAAATCACGGCTGGCAGATCCACTTCCAGGGTTTCGGCGCCGGCGTCGATTTCACGCTGCACCGTGGCTTTGCCACCTTCGATCTTGATGTCGGAGGCGAAGGTCGCCTGCGGCCAATCGAGCAGGGTCGCGAGCATCTGCGGCGTCTGGTTGTTGTCATCATCAATCGCCTGCTTGCCGGCGATGACCACATCGGCGTTTTCGCGCTTGACCAGTTCGGCCAGGATGCGGGCAGCCTGCAGCGGCTGAATGGCTTCGTCGGTTACCACATGGATGCCGCGATCAGCACCACGCGCCAGTTCCGAGCGCAGCTGATCTTCAGCTTTGGCGGTGCCAATGGTCACGACCACGACTTCGCTGATGACGCCGGCTTCCTTGAGCTTCAGGGCGGCTTCGTTGGCGATTTCATCGAACGGGTTGACGCTCATCTTGACGCCGTTGAGGTCGACGCCGGTGCCGTCACCCTTGACGCGAATGCGGACGTTGTAGTCCACGACGCGCTTGATGGGTACAAGTGCTTTCATTCAAATAACTCCAATTTGCCGGCATTAAGCCGGCCCATTAAATCTTCCGGGTCCGGAATGATACGGGGGTTGGCGGATTCCGCCTACATCAACTGGTAATTCGGGCCCGAGCCACCTTCCGGGGTTACCCAGTTGATGATCTGGTACGGGTCCTTGATGTCGCAGGTCTTGCAGTGAACACAGTTGGCTGCATTGATCTGCAACCGCTTGCCTTCGGCGTCATCGACCATTTCGTAAACCCCGGCCGGGCAGAAGCGGGTGCAGGGGTTGTCATACTCTTCGGCGCACTGGGTGACACAGATATTGGTGTCGGCCACTTTCAGATGCACCGGTTGGTCCTCGTCATGCTCGGTCGCGGCAAAATAAACTGCCGACAGCCGATCACGCGGCGGCAGCGCGCGTTCTTTCTTGGCGGGCTTGGGCTTGCTCGGGTCACGCTTCTTGAGCGCCGAGTGGTCGGCATGATTCTTCAGCGTCCACGGCAGCAGGCCCATGGTTACGGTTTCGATGGCCGAAATCAGCACACCAAGCCACAGGCCAAAGTGGAACGATGGGCGCAAGTTACGCACCTTCTTGAGTTCCTTGCCCACTTCGCCCTGGCGAATGCGTGCGTCGTAGCCTGCCGGTTTGTTCTCGGCAAAGATGTGCTCGGCCGCTTCCATGCCCGACTTCAGGGCCTGATGCACACCCTTGATCTTGGGCACGTTGAGGGTGCCGGCGGCGTCGCCGATCAGCATGGCGCCGGGCATTTCCATCTTGGGCAGGGACTGCCAGCCGCCTTCTACGATGGCGCGGGCGCCGTAGGAGACGATCTCGCCGCCTTCCAGCATCGATTTGATCTTGGGGTGGTTCTTGAAATCCTGAAATTTCTCGAACGGCTCAAGATCGGGATCTTCGTAATCCAGGCCCACAACAAAGCCGATCGCGATCTTGTTGTCATTGAGGTGATAGACAAAGCTGCCACCGTAGGTCTTGGAATCCAGCGGCCAGCCCATGGTGTGCATGACCAGACCTTCCTGGCATTGGCCTTCGGGTACTGACCACAGTTCCTTGATGCCGATACCGTAGGTTTGCGGATCAGCGTCCTTGTCGAGCTCGAACTTGCGGATCAATTCCTTGGAGCAGGAACCGCGGCAGCCTTCGGCGAACACGGTGATCTTGGCATGCAGATCCATGCCCGGGGTGTAGGAATCTTTGGGATTGCCGTTCAGATCCACGCCCATGTCGCCGGTGCGCACGCCGATCACTTCGCCAGCGTCGTTGTACAGCGGCTCGCGGGCCGGGAAGCCAGGATAGATTTCCACGCCCAGGGCTTCAGCCTGTTCGGCCAGCATTACGGTCAGCGCGCCGAGCGAAATGATGTAGTTGCCATGATTGTTCATCTGCGGCGGCACGATCGGGAATTTGATGCTCCCGGTGGCCGTCATCATGTGAACTTCATCCTTGGCCACCGGCACGCAGACTTCCGGCGGGGTGTCCTTCCAGTTGGGCAGCAACCGATCCAGGGCTTCTGGTTCGATGACCGCGCCGGCCAGACTGTGGGCGCCCACGATGGGGCCTTTTTCCAGCAGGCAAACGTTGCGTTCCGGGTCCAGTTGCTTGAGGCGGATCGCGGTGGCCAGACCGGCAGGGCCGGCGCCTACGATCAGCACATCAAATTCCATGACATCGCGTTCGACAGTCATCGTTTGCTCCCAGCGCGACTGGCAAAACAGTCGGCTCTAAATCGATTGATGTTGACGGGTCGCCGCATTATATCGATGCGGCCCTTACCTGCCCCTGCCAATCGATGTGGATTGAGCCTGTGGGGCGCGTAAAACAGCAAAAGTGTATCACATACGCCAGCGTATGTTGCAATGCACTAAGTGGTTCAATCGCCAGCGTGCAGAACCTTCATGGAATTGGTTCCGCCAGGTCCGGAAAAATCACCTTTGGTGACCAGAACGCGGTCACCACGGCCAATCAGGCCGAGCTCTAGCAAGCATTGAGTGGCTTCACGCCCGGCGGTAACCCCATCCAGGTTGGAGGGCGTAAATTCGATCGGATAGACCCCGCGGACCATGGCCATGCGCCGACGGGTCGATTCCAGCTGGGTCATGGCGAATATCGGAATGCGTGTGTCCATGCGCGACATCCACACGGCGGTCATGCCCGACTCGGTGAGCGCAATCAGCGCCTGCGCGCGGGTGTGGCGTGCGGCGTACACCGCACTCATGGCAATCGCTTCATCAATCCGCTCGAAATGCCGGTCCAGGGCTTTGAGCGAACGGCTTGGCGGATCAAAGCGTTCGGCGCCGACACAGATACGCGCCATGGCCTCGACAGCGCCCACCGGGTACTTGCCGGCGGCGGTTTCGGCCGACAGCATGACCGCATCAGTGCCATCCATCACGGCGTTGGCCACATCCAGCACCTCGGCCCGAGTGGGAATCGGATTGACGATCATCGACTCCATCATCTGGGTGGCGGTGATGACCAGGCGGTTATGTTCGCGCGCTTCCTTGATGATGGTCTTCTGCACACCCGGCAGGGCCGGCTCGCCGATTTCCACGCCCAGATCGCCACGCGCGACCATCACGACATCGGATTCGCGCATGATCTCGGCCAGATTGTCGACCGCTTCGGCACGTTCAATCTTGGCCACCATTTGCGGTTGACCGCCGGCGGCTTCGGCCAGCCAGCGGGCTTTCTTCATGTCGTCGCCGGAACGAGGAAACGACACCGCCAGAAAATCCACGCCGAGTTCGACCGCGGTTTTGATGTCGGCGCGGTCCTTGTCGGTCAGGGCCGCGGCAGACAGACCGCCGCCCAGCTTGTTCAGGCCTTTGCGGTCGGACAGTTCACCGCCCTGCTCGACCTCGCATTTGACCGCACTGCCCTGAATCTTGCGCACAACAAGCCGCAACAGGCCATCGTTGAGCAATAGCACGTCGCCGGGGCGTACATCCGTGGGCAGCTTGGTGTAGCTGACACCGACGATATCGGCGGTGCCGGCGTCGACAGGATGAGCCGTATCGAGGGTGAAGTCCTGGCCATCTCGCAGGGTGATCGGGCCGTCAGCAAAGCGTTCGATACGAATCTTGGGTCCTTGCAGGTCAGCGAGGATGCCCACATCGCGTTTTTCTGCCGTCGCTGCCTCGCGGATCGCTTTGACCCGGGCGCTGTGATCGGCCGCGCTGCCATGTGAAAAATTCAGCCGGACTACATCCACGCCGGCGTGAACCAGTGCGCGCAGGGCTTCGGGCGAGTCGGTGGCCGGGCCCAGGGTCGCGACGATCTTGGTCTGACGCATCATGTTCTTGGTGTCCGTATCAGCGCTGCGCATGTTCGCCCAGCCGTGGCAACAGCATCGCGAAATTGCACGGCTTGGTGCGAATGTTCAGCTGGGCTTGCAAGATCTGTTGCCAGCCCAGGCGCACTGCACCGCTGGATCCGGGCAGGCAGAACACCAGTGTGGCATTGGCTACGCCGCCGAGTGCGCGCGATTGTATGGTCGATGCACCGATGTCGGCGAAGGACAGCTGGCGAAACAGTTCGCCAAATCCGTCCAGGGTCTTGTCCAGCAGCGGTGTGACCGCTTCGGGTGTGATGTCGCGTCCGGTGATGCCGGTGCCGCCGGTCAGCAGCACGCCATCCACCGTGGGGTCGGCTATCCAGGCCGAAAGCTGAGCCCGGATCATGTATTTGTCATCCGGCACGATCTGGCGGGTGACCAGGGCATGACCATCATCCTGCAGCGCCGCCGCCAGCCAGGCGCCGGATTTATCACTGGCCAGATCTCGGCTGTCGGACACCGTGAGTACCGCCAGACGCAAGGCGCTCACAGCCGGCTCACCTGACGGGCAATGTTGCCCTTGCGACTGAGGGTTGGCTGAAACTGAACTTTGTCGCCAATATTCAGCTTAACTTCGTCGATGATGTCGCGAAAATGCACAAAAAACTCCACGCCGTCCTGATCGCGAATGCGCCCGTAGCCGCGCTGCCCATCATAGTCCAGCACATCACCATGACAAGGCGGTGAAGTCATGCGGTCACCTGCCCGGGGAACACTTCACCGTTGATCACGCCTTCATATTGGTCGCCGGGTTGTAGTGGTCCGACACCTACCGGCGTGCCGGTCAGCAGCAGGTCGCCAGGCTCAAGCACAAAGATCGACGCCGCATCGGCCAGCAGGCGCGTGATCGGATAGACCATGTCGCGGGTGTTGCCGCTCTGACGGGTCTGGCCATTGACCCGAAATTCAATATCGGTGGCCTGAGCATCTGTAATCAGTCCGCTGGCGAGCAGCGGCGTGATCGGGCAGGCGTTGGCGAAACCTTTGCTCGCATCCCAGGGATAGCCTTGCTGACGCAGCGTGGTCTGCAGGTCACGCAGGGTCAGATCTATGGCCAGCACATACCCGGCCACGGCATTGTCGGGAATGCGGTCGGGCCGGCTCAATCGCTGGCCTATGACCAGACCCAGTTCGATTTCGTGGTGTACCGCACCGCGATCGGTGGGAAACACCAGCGGCCCGGCAAAGTCACACAGGCTGGTGTTGGGCTTGACGAAAAAGGTCGGCTGGCCGGGCACGGCAGATTGCATCTCTGCAGCATGATCGGCGTAATTCTTGGCCACGCACACGACCTTTCCGGGAGTCCAGAAGGAGTGGCTGCCATCGGCATTGCGCAATTGATAGTGCATGCTGCAATGGTAACGCGTGCGTCGCCCTCAGTAACGCAACATGTGCTGGCACAAGGCTTCAATCACACGCACGCGGGCATGCCGCTTGTCATTGGCTGCAACCACCACCCAGGGGGCCTGGCTGGTGCTGGTGCGGGCCAGTACGTCCTCAACCGCCTGGCTGTATTCGGCCCGTTTGGCGCGATTGCGCCAGTCCTCGTCGGTCAGCTTCCAGCGTTTGAGCGGATCGGCCTCACGTGCCTGAAAGCGCGCCAGCTGTTCCTCGTCGCTGATGTGCAGCCAGAACTTGATCAGGCGGGTGCCGGACTCGACAAGACTTTGTTCGAACAGCTGTATTTCCTTGAAGGACCGCTGCCATTCACTGCTCGTGGCCAGCCCTTCGACTCTCTCGACCAGCACCCGGCCGAACCAGCTGCGGTCGAGCACGCACAGATGGCCGGCGCGCGGCAGATGTCGCCAGAAGCGCCACAGGTAGTGGCGATCACTTTCTTCGTCGCTTGGTGCGGCCACCGGAATGAGCTTGTAATGTCGTGCATCCAGCGGTCGCACCATGCGGCGAATCGCCCCACCCTTGCCCGCGGCATCCCAGCCTTCACACACCACCACGGTTGAGCGCTGGGTGTGCAGGCCCATCTGGTGCAGGCGCAACAGTTGGCTTTGGGCGGTTTTGAGGCGCTCCAGGTAAGCCGGTTTGTCGAGCTGCTGGCTGAGGTCAACGCTGTCGAGCCGGCGTTTGGTGGTGGGGCGGAAGCGCGGCTTTCTGGCCTTGCTGGGTTGGCCGTCCAGCGCTTGCTGCAGGCGCTGCGCCAGGCATTCGGCAACTTGCAGGTGGCGTTCGCGCGCCTGGCTGCCATCGATGAGTTGCCATGGCGTTTGAGTGCTGTGAGTTTGCTCCAGCAGATGCTGCGAGGCGTCGATGAAACGCTGATACATGTGCAGGTGCTTCCAGTCCTGCGGCTTGATTTGCCAAATGGTCAGCGGGTCATCGGCCAGTTTGCGCAGGCGCTTGTGCTGCTGTTCGGCGGACAGGTGCATCCAGAATTTGAGTATGACTGCGCCATCATCGGCCAGCATCTGCTCAAAACCGCGCACCTGCAGGAGCTGGTGGTCAAAGCGCTGCTCATCACTGCGATGATTGACGTAATCGAGCAGTGGCTGGGTATACCAGCCCGACAGGACCAGGCCGATCTGACCGCGCACCGGCAAATCGCGCCAGTAGCGCCACATGCGCGGTCGCTCCCGTTCTTCTTCGCTGGGCGCGACATAGGCCATGGTCTTGAGATAGCGCGGATCCAGCCATTCGTGCAGCAGATTGATGGTTTCGTGTTTGCCGCCGCCATCAACGCCGCCAAACACCAGCAAGAGCGGGAAATCAGCCTGACGCAAGCGGAACTGCAGTTTGAGCAATTTTGCGCGCACGGCAACAACGCGCTGCTTGTACTCTGATTTGCTCAGACCTGGCAGCGGCGCCGGGGGAATCGCAAAACGTGTGTCCTGTGTGCTCACGCCTCAAACCATAGCAGGCCAGGGTGTAAGCTGGGCGCTGGACTGGCCAGCATGAACCAATGACCACCCCGACCTATTTCTGGCACGACTATGAAACCTTCGGGGTTAATCCCCGATTCGATCGACCATCGCAGTTTGCAGGCATCCGCACCGATATGGAGCTGAACGTGCTGGAAACCGAGGTGGTCGAGTTCTGTCAGCCGACCCTCGACTGCTTGCCGCATCCACAGGCCTGCCTGCTCACGGGCATCACGCCCCAGCAAGCCGAGGCGCAGGGCCTGCCGGAGCCGGCGTTCATTCACCGGGTGCTGGAGCAACTTGGCCGCCCTGGCACCTGCGGCGTGGGCTACAACAGTCTGCGTTTTGATGATGAAGTCACCCGGCATACGGCGTGGCGCAACTTTCACGACCCGTATGCACGCGAATGGCAGAACGATTGCTCGCGCTGGGACATCATCGACATGGTACGCCTGACCTATGCGCTGCGCCCCGAAGGCATCAACTGGCCGCGCCGTGATAACGGTGCGCCGAGCTTCCGCCTGGAAGAGTTGGCCTCGGCCAATGACCTGGAGCAGCAGCGCGCCCACGATGCCTTGTCGGATGTTCACGCCACCATTGCCCTGGCGCGCCTGATTCGCACCCGTCAGCCGCGGCTGTACGACTTCGTGGTTGCCAATCGCGACAAGCAGAGCGCCCGCGCGATGTTGAATATGGCGACCTATGAGCCGGTTGTGCATGTGTCCTCGCGCTTTGCTGCCGAGTACGGCTGCCTGTCGCTGGTCATGCCGCTGGTGGCGCATCCGCGCAACAAGAATGCGGTCTTGGTGTGCGATCTGCGTGCCGACCCCAGCTCCTGGCTGGACCTGGATGCTCAGGACCTGGCCGAACGTATTTTTACCCCCCGCGCGGATCTGCCGGAAGATGTTGAGCGGGCGGCGATCAAGGCTGTGCACGTCAATCGCTGCCCGGTACTGGCGCCGGTCAAAACCTTGAGCGAAGCCCAGGCGGAGCGTCTGCAGCTCAATCTGGATGAGTGCCGCACGCATTGGAAGATGATCCATCAGCGTTTGGCCGAACTGGCTCCGACCCTGGTCGAGGTGTTTGCCCACAATGAGTTTGATGCGCTGAGCGATCCGGAACAGAATCTGTATGGCGGCTTTGTGGCGCCGGCCGATCGGCGCCTGTGCGATCAGGTGCTGGCATCCAGCGCTGAGGATTTCGTCGGCATGGATCTGCCATTCGAAGACCGGCGTTTGCATGAGTTGCTGTTTCGCTTCCGCGCGCGCCATTTTCCCGATTCACTCAACCAGCCGGAGCGCGATGAGTGGGCGCGATTCCTCAGCCGGAGGCTGGAGTACGCAGCCGATGGTGGGCTTGATCTGAACAGCTATTTTGAAATGCTCGAAACACTGCCGGTCGAGCCGGATCAAAAGCCGATCATCGATGCTTTGAAGGCATGGGGCCAGAGGGTTCAAGCAATCCTCTAGCGAGGCGTGTGCGTTGAATCTGGCTCTAGCCGCCCTGCCCGACGCTGGCCGGCGGCTCGGTCTGCTCAAGAAACGCCAGAATTCTGGGCATCAGGCGTTGCGGCTTGGTGCGCAGTTCCAGCACCGAGCGGGCAATATGCAGCTGCGCATTGGGCAGTTCGTGCTCCAGTACCTGGGCATCCTCGATGTTGTGCAGCCAGTCGCCACCGTGCGCAATGATCAAGGTCGGCATATCCAGCTTGCGACGCTGGCGACGCGGGGGCACCACCGGGCCGACCAGCACGCCATGAATGATGCTGGCGATGTCTTCGGGTTCCTGAGTCACGCCGTTGTACAGAATCTGAACCAGATTGCTCTGCGGGCGCGGTAACTTGCGCACCGTTCTTGCCAGCAGGCGTGGGATCGGCGCGGCGTAGCGCACCATGGCCAGAACCGGCACCAGCATGAGTGCGGCTGCCGGGGTGGCGCGCTCCATCACCGGCATTTCCAGAAACAGGGCTTTGACCCGTTCGGGATGCTGCGTGGCAAAGGTCAGGCTGGTAATGGCGCCGAGTGAAACACCGCCGATGACGGCCTTTTTCACGCCCAGATGGTCCATCAGGGTGCGCAGCTGTTCGGCGAAGAAATCGACGCGCAATTCCTTGGCATGGCCGGGTTTGTCGCTGCGCCCGTGCCCAAGCAGGTCCAGAAGGATCACGCGGTAGCCACGGCGGGCCAGGGTCTGGGCCAGGTCGCGATTGCACGCCGAGTCAAGCAGGATGCCGTGGATCAGGAAAACCGGCGGCGCCGCGGGTGCGCCGTGTTCCTCATAGGCCAGCCGGTATCCCTCGTAATCGCAATAGCGGACCTGGATCTTTTCAGGGCTGCGCAAGCGCGACGGAAATCGCACAACCTGACTCATTCGAACTGCGCGGCAACCGCCTGGATTTCTTCGACATACTGACGCATGGCGTCTTCCTGGCTGGTGCCTTTGCATTTGGCCCAAGCGTCGTATTTCATGCGCCCGACCATATCCAGCATGCCTGGTCGCTTGCCGCTGACATCACCTTTGGTGGCCTGATTGAAAAGCCCGTACATTCTGAGCTTCATGTCGTTGGACGGCTTGAACGGTCCATCAGACGGGGCGGACTGCACCTTGGCAACAGCGGCTTCAAATTCGGCTTTGATATCGGACATTGTTGGTCTCCAGAGTCAACGTCGGTGTGGCCGGCAGAATACCAGCGCCGCGCAACGCGGTCATCTGCCTGCGGTGCGGGTACACTCTGGCGCGAATTTCCATCCAATACAGCATGTCGACTCTGGAACCCTGGCGCCACAGTGAGGCGCGTTTTTCCCCCTGTGGTGCGTATCGCTACCGCTTGTGGCGCATATGGGGTGACGCTGAGCCGCAACGGCGCTTGTGCATGATCATGCTCAACCCGTCGACAGCCGATGAACTCAAGAATGACCCCACAGTGGAGCGCTGCTGCCGACGTGCTCGTATGTGGGGCTACGATCGTCTGGATGTGGTCAATATTTTCGCCCTGCGCAGTACCGACCCCAAAGGCCTGTATCTGTGTGATGACCCGATCGGAGAAGACAACGATGCGGCCATCCTTGAGGCGGCGCACGCGGCCGACCTGGCAGTGGCGGCGTGGGGCAATCATGGCCGACTTGGCGGGCGCGGGCAGCATGTGATGGAACTGTTGCGCGGTGCAGGCATCGATCTGCATGCGTTCAAGCTGTCCAAGGTGGGTGAGCCGGTCCATCCACTGTATCAACCCTACGCTGCGCTACCCACGCCGCTTTAACGGTGCACATTCGACCAGGGCGGGCAGCCTTGGTGGAGCTGAATGCGGGTGCTCAGGCCGTGGATAGGGCATGCTATCAACGTTCCCGCCATTCGATTGTTAAAAACTAATCTAACGATCAAAAAATAACATTTCACCTATGTTAAGTGGGTTCGTATACTGTTTCTCGTCAATTAAATTTCGCTAACCAAAGGAGCATTTCGATGTCCCTCATCAATACCGAAGTCAAACCGTTTAAAGCCACCGCATTCCACAACGGTGATTTCGTTGAAGTGACCGATCAGACCCTGCGTGGCCAGTGGTCCGTAGTGGTGTTCTACCCGGCCGACTTCACCTTTGTTTGCCCGACCGAACTGGAAGATCTGGCAGACAACTACGAAGCCTTCAAGGCGCTGGGCGTTGAAATCTACGGCGTGTCCACCGACACCCATTTCGCACACAAAGCCTGGCATGACACCTCTGATGCGATCGGCAAGGTCAACTACCCGCTGGTCGGCGATCCGACCGCGACCCTGGCCCGCAACTTCGACGTTCTGATCGAAGAAGAAGGCATCGCCCTGCGCGGCACCTTCGTGATCAACCCGGAAGGCCAGATCAAGCTGTGTGAAATCCACGACAACGGCATCGGTCGTGACGCGACCGAACTGCTGCGCAAGGTCAAAGCCGCCAAGTACGTGGCCGAGCATCCAGGCGAAGTCTGCCCGGCCAAGTGGAAAGAGGGTGCTGAAACCCTGACCCCGTCGCTGGATCTCGTCGGCAAAATCTAACGAGACCCTGCAGCCGCCGAACATCTCCCCCCTGCATACGGCGGCACACCCGCCGGGGCCTTCCGGCCCCGGCTTTTTTTTGAATGGAGTAAGCCCGTGTTGGACAAAAATCTCGAAACCCAGCTGCAAGCCTATCTGCAAAAGCTGACGCGCCCGGTGCACATTCTTGCCAACACGGACGGTGGTGAGAAATCCGTCGAAATGCTGCAGCTTTTGCGCCAGATCAATGCGCTTTCGCCGAAGATCGAGGTCATTGAGGGCAATGACAGCAGCCTGCGTGCCCCCTCGTTTGCCCTGACCACTCCGGATCAGGACATCCATCTGCGGTTTGCCGGCATACCGCTGGGACATGAGTTCACCTCGCTGGTATTGGCATTGCTGCAGGTCGGTGGGCACCCGCTCAAACTGAGCGATGAACAGCGTGAACAGATTGCGGCGCTGGATGGCGACTTCGAATTCGAAACCTACTTCTCACTTTCATGCCAGAACTGCCCGGACGTGGTTCAGGCTCTGAATTTGATGGCCGTGATCAACCCGCGCATTCGCCATACCGCGATTGATGGCGCGCTGTTCCAGGACGAAGTCAACCGGCGTGAAATCATGTCGGTGCCGGCGGTGTTCCTGAACGGCGAAATGTTCGCCTCCGGTCGTATGGGCGTGGACGAGTTTGTGGCCAAGCTGGATTCCGGCGCGGCGGCGCGCGAAGCTCAGAAAATCAGCGAAAAAGAGCCATTTGACGTGCTCGTAGTCGGCGGTGGGCCGGCCGGCGCGGCGGCCGCCATTTATGCGGCACGCAAAGGCATTCGCACCGGGATTGCCACACAGCGTTTCGGCGGTCAGGTGCTGGATACCATGGGTATCGAGAATTTCATCTCGGTTCCTCACACCGAAGGCCCCAAGCTGGTGGCCCAGCTGGAACAGCATGTGAGCGATTACGATGTCGACATCATGCCGTTGCAGGAGGCGCAAAAGCTGGTTCCTGGCGACAACGGCCTGCACAGCCTTGAGCTGGCCGGCGGTGGCCAGCTGTCTGCCCGCAGCGTGATCATTTCGACCGGTGCGCGCTGGCGCCAGATGAATGTTCCGGGTGAAGACGAGTACCGCAACAAGGGTGTGGCGTATTGCCCGCACTGCGACGGACCGCTGTTCAAGGGCAAGCCGGTGGCGGTGATTGGCGGAGGCAACTCCGGGGTCGAAGCGGCTATCGATCTGGCCGGTATCGTCAGCCATGTCACGTTGCTGGAGTTTGACGACAAGCTGCGCGCCGATGCGGTCCTGCAGGACAAACTGCGCAGTCTGTCCAATGTCACCATCCTGACCTCGGCGATGACCACCGAGGTGCTGGGTGATGGCCGCAAGGTTACCGGTTTGCGCTATCAGGACCGGGTCAGCGGTGACAGCCATGATGTCGCTCTGGATGGCATCTTCGTGCAGATCGGCTTGCTGCCCAACTCGGACTGGCTCAAGGGCACGCTGGAACTCAGCGAGCGCGGCGAGATCGTGGTCGATGCGCGTGGCCAGACGTCGATTCCTGGCGTGTTCGCTGCGGGTGATGCGACCACCGTGCCGTACAAGCAGATCGTGATTGCCATGGGTGACGGCGCCAAAGCCTCGCTCAGCGCATTCGATCATCTGATCCGCAGCGCGGTGCCCGAGCAAAGCAAGCAGCGCAACGCCGCCTGAGCTGCTGAAAAAGTTGGACCGGATCAAGCCCCGCCAAGGGGCTTGATTTGTTTGCGCCAGCCCATACCATCAAGGGCCTCCAAACCCGTTCTGTGTGAGCCCCGTGCCTGACGCTCCTTTTTCACGCCAGCGCCTGCGCGCCTGGCTCGACAGCAGCCGCGTTCAGGCGGCGATTGTTGTGCTTATTCTGATCAACGCGGTCACGCTCGGGCTGGAAACCTCCAGCACCGTAATGGGCTTTGCCGGCGTATGGGTGCATACGCTGGACATGGCGATACTGGCGGTGTTCACCCTGGAGGTTACGGCCAAGCATTATGCGCGTGGCTGGAGTTTCTGGCGTGACCCCTGGAATGTGTTCGACTTTCTCGTCGTCGCGGTGGCGCTGGTGCCCTCATCCGGGCCGTTTTCGGTCTTGCGCGTGCTGCGCCTGTTGCGTCTGGTGCGCATGGTCCCGACCCTACGCAACATCGTGGAATCGTTGTTGCACGCGGTGCCGGGCATTGTGTCCATCTTCGGGCTGTTGATGCTGGTGTTCTATGTGTTTGCGATCATCGCCACCAGCCTGTTCGGCCAGACGTTTCCGCAATGGTTCGGATCACTGGGTGCGTCGCTGTACACCCTGTTTCAGGTGATGACGCTGGAAAGCTGGTCCATGGGCATTGCGCGACCGGTGCTTGAGGTCCATGCCTGGGCCTGGGCCTTCTTTGTGCCGTTCATTCTGGTGTCGAGCTTTACCGTGCTCAACCTGTTCATCGCGGTCATCGTGGATGCGATGCAGCGTATACATGAGGTGCGTGCGCGGTTTGCCGATCAGGATGAGCCCGACACAGCCGAGCAGCAGATTGCAGAACTGCAAACCCAGCTGGAACAGATGCAGAGCGTGCTGGGTCATTTGCAGCACACCCTGGAAAATGAACGAAGTCAGCGCAAGTCGCTGTAATGCAAACAAAAACGGCGGGCACCAGGCCCGCCGTTATAACTGGATGCGCCGGTCAATGACCGGCCAGTCTTAGGCCCCGATCAGGCTCTGGCCGCAGACGCGCACCACATTGCCGGAAACCCCGGCGGCGCCCGGTGAGGACAGGAAGCAGATCAGTTCGGCTACATCTTCCGGCAGACCACCCTGCGACATGGAGTTCATGCGGCGGCCAGCTTCGCGGATCATCAGCGGCATTTCGGCTGTCATGCGGGTTTCGATGAAGCCCGGTGCAGCCGCATTGAAGTTGATGCCTTTGGCGGCCAGTTCCTGCGAACGTGCGGCCACGTAGCCAATCAAGCCGGCCTTGGTCGCGCCATAGTTGGTCTGGCCCATGTTGCCGGCAATGCCGCCGATCGACGACAGGCAGACCACGCGAGCATGGTCATTGAGGGTGCCGGCTTCCAGCAGTGCATCGTCGACCCGCAGAATGGATTCCAGGTTGATCGCCTGGACCATGTCCCAGAACTTCTCTTTCATGTTGGCCAGCGTCTTGTCGCGGGTCACACCAGCGTTGTGCACCACGATGTCGAGCCCGCCTTTCTTGCTGAAGAATTCAACAATGGCCTGTGGGGTGTCGCTGCCGGTGATGTCCAGCGCCAGCGCCTCGCCACCGATGCTGTCAGCGGTGGCCTGCAGGGTTTCGGCATCTGCCGGAATGTCCAGAACGACCACCGAAGCGCCTTCAGCAGCCAGACGTGCGGCGGTGGCTGCACCAATACCGCGAGCGCCGCCGGTCACCAGCGCGGTTTTTCCGGCCAGCGCCTGGCTGTAGGCGATCTTGGTCGGTGCCTTTTTCGGCTTGTTAACGGTCACGGCCTGCGCATCGACATAGGTCGAGTGGTCGGACAGGAAGAAGCGCAGTGGGCCGACAATGTGCTTTTCCGCGCCTTTCTGTACGTTGATCAGATTGGCGGTGGCGCCTTTCTTGCCGATTTCCTTGCCCATGGAGCGGACAAAGCCTTCAACGGCGCGGGCCGCGGTGCTGCTGTGCACGTCGGGCGCGGTGGCCGGATTCTGTGCTAGCACGACAATGCGAGCATTGGCTTTGATCTTGCGGATCACCGGATGAAAGAAATCGTACAACTGGCGCAGATCTGAGGCGGCAGCAAAGCCGGTTGCATCGAACACCAGGGCGTTGAACTTGTGTTCATCGCTCAGCGTGCTGGGTGCGGATTTGTCGAGGTCGGCAGCGGCGTCCTTGAGCGCATTTTCCACTGCATTGGCAGCGAAAGCGCCCTGGCTGGCACCAAACAGAACGCGACGGCCGCTCAGGGGTTCGTCAGCGTAGGCAGCGCCGGCGCGGGCCAGCTTCTGTGGTGTCGGCAGGCCGATGGATTTAATCAGGGAACGGGTCGCCGGCTGTTCAGCCAGGCGCAGAAGAAAGTCGCTCATGATGCTCCCCCGTAGGGATGTGGGCGGATTGAGTAAGGTTTAGATCACAGCGGAAACGTTGTCATCACTGCGATGCGGACTGGCAGGCGAGTATCCCGCGCTGCCAATCAGACAACAAGACTTGTCGGATTTTAAAAGTGATGCTGCGGTGCGTCAAACACAGACGCTAGCGCGGCATCATTTCAGTTCCGCTGAGGATTTGCCGAGCAGGCGGCGAGCGACAATCAGCAGCTGTATCTGCTGGGTACCCTCGAAAATGTCGAGAATTTTGGAATCGCGAGCCCACTTTTCCAGCAATTCGTCTTCGGAATAACCCAGCGCACCGCCCAATTCGGCACATTTCAGTGTGACCTGGGTGGCCATGCGTCCGGCCTTGGCCTTGCTCATGGACGCTTGCAGCGAATTGGGCTGACCGTTGTCGGCCATCCAGGCGGCGCGCAGGGTCAGCAGGCGGGCCGCTTCCCATTCGCTTTCCAGCTCATGGAAGGTGGCCTGAGCTGCCGGCATGCGCCAACGGTCGGCGCCGTAGTCGTCTGGGTTCAGGCCGGCCTGTTCAAGCAGTTCACGGGTGCGTTCCAGGGCTGCGCGGGCTACCCCGATAGCCATGGCGGCGACCACCGGACGGGTGTTGTCGAAGGTCTGCATGACCCCGCCGAAACCCTGCTTGGTGTCGATGTCCTCGTTGCCGAGCAGAGCGCTGCGCGGGACCCGGCAGTTTTCCAGCACGAGGGTGGCGGTGTCTGACGAGCGTATGCCCAGTTTGTGTTCCAGGCGCAGTACTTTCATGCCCGGATTGTCCTTGGGCACCACAAACGACTTGATCGCAGCCCTGCCCTTGTTGGGGTCCAGGGTGGCCCAGACCACCACGTGATCGCAGCGCTGGCCGGCGGTAACAAAAATTTTCTCGCCATTGATGACGAATTCATCGCCATCGCGCACAGCGGTGGTGCGAATTGCTGCGGAATCGGAGCCGCAACCGGGTTCAGTGATGGCCATGCCGGCCCAGCAGCCGCGCAGAGCTTTTTTCTGTTCTTCGTTGGCAACCGCAGCGATTGCGGCGTTGCCCAGACCCTGGCGCGGCAGTGACAGGGCCAGGCCCACATCACCCCAGCACAATTCAATAAGGCCAAGCACCGTGCTCATGTTGGCGCCGTTGACAATGTCGTTGCTGTCGCTGGCCGCGCGCGCCAGCCCGGCGGTGCCGGCACCGCGATCGCCACCATCATTCATCCCGTCCATCAGCGCCGACAGCATGTCGAGCTCTTTGGGGTAGGCGTGCTCGGCACGGTCATACTTGCGCGAGTTGGGGCGGAAAATCTCGCTGGCGACCTGGTTGGCCTGATGCACCAGCATGCGAAATTTACGTGGTTCTTCGAGACGAATCACAGCAGCAAACCCCCTTCCAGATTGGCGACAGCGCGCAGGTCGCGATACCAGCGCTCCACCGGATGTTCCTTGACATAGCCGTGCCCGCCGAGCATTTGCACCCCGTCGCTGCCGATCTGCATGGCCTTGTCGGCACAGTAACGGTGGGCCAGTACAGCCTCGCGCAGGAAGCTCTGCCCCTGTTCGGCGCGTGCGGTGGCGCGCCACATCATCAGGCGCATGGCATCCAGCTCGAGTCCCATGTTGGCGACGGTGAAGGCTACCCCCTGACGGTGGCTGACCGGTTCGCCAAAAGCCTTGCGTTCGTTGACGTAAGGGATGACGTAATCGAGCACGGCCTGACAGGTGCCGACGGCCAGTGCGCACCAGCCCAGTCGGGCCAGCGCAACGGCCTGTTCGAAGGCGTGCTGGTCGCCGAGGATGTCAGCCGGCTGGACTGTGATCTGGTCGAGCACGATGCGGCCAAGGCTGGCGGCCCGCAAGCCCATGGCCGGCTCGGCCTTGGCGCTGAGCCCGTCGCTGTCGCCTTTGATCACAATCAAGCGAGGACCCAGGCCTTCCAGTTCGGCGCTGACAATCAGCAGGTCGGCGAATGGCCCCAGTGGCACCAGGGCTTTTTCACCGCTGAGCTGCCAGCCACTGCCATCTTTCAATGCCTGGCCGTGGCATTGCGGTTTTTGCGGGTCTGCCAACGGGTGCGGCTCCAGCAGGGCCAGCGCGGCATCGGGTGGGTTATCTTCAGCAAAGGCGGCCAGATAACGCATCTGCTGATCGCTGTTGCCCCAGGCGGACAGGGCGTTGGCCACGCCAACCGGCGCCATCAGGGCGAGGGCCTGACCCATGTCGCCCCAGGCCAGCGCTTCGGCGATCAGTGCGTTGCTCAGTGGCGAGCGCTCGCTGCCTGCGCCGCCCAGTGCCTGAGGCACGGCCATCAGGCTCAAGCCCAGTTCGAACGCGCCTTTCCACACGTCTTCGGAAATTTCGCTGTGCGTTTCGGCATCGGCGGCGGCCGGTCGCAAGGCCTGTTCGGCAAAGCGGCGCACCGATTCGACCACCATGGTCTGTTCTTCGGTCGGGGTTAAATCAAACAGGTCGCTGGGTTTGAGAGTCTCCATGCGCGCAGGTCTGAGCAATTGCTTGACCGCCTTGAACTGGCGTCCGGCTGTGCCGGCGACCTTGAAGCCCGTGCGGCTGGCCTGGTACAGGGCCTTTTCAGTGGGCTTTTTCAGGCCCAGCCGGTCGAGTGTTTTTGAGCGGGCAAGGCGGTTGAGTGCAGCCAGCCCCAAGCCTTGTACATCGCGTTGCCGCTTCGCCATGAATCGCTACTCCAGGCCCCGCAAACTCCCACGGGACGCTCGTGAAAAACAGGAAAGATGTCGTTTCGCATTGAAGCACACAATGGCCATAGCGTCATCCACATTTGCGTATGCCCTACGCGTGTCCGTATTTGGGCGATTTTGCCGTAATGGATCAGTGCAAGTCCCTGTAGAGGTGTCGCCATGTGGCGAACAATAGTATTCAGCCTGTCCCTGCTGGTGCAGACGGTGGTCTGGGCCAGTCCGGTCAACATCAACACCGCCAGTCGAGATCGCCTGGATGAAGAGCTCAGTG
The DNA here is from genome assembly GCA_041619315.1 of Oceanococcus sp. Taxonomy (GTDB): domain Bacteria; phylum Pseudomonadota; class Gammaproteobacteria; order Nevskiales; family Oceanococcaceae; genus Oceanococcus. The sequence goes on from JBFKEC010000015.1 coordinate 19,051, forward strand.
GTATCGGCACGGTACTAGCCGACCGCATCGTGCGATATCGCGAAGCGCACGGGCCGTTTCGCACGCCTGACGAGATACAGAATGTGCCCTATATCGGGGTGAAAACGTTTGAAAAGAATCGCCATCTGATTCAGGTTCGGGATTAAGTCACCACTTGGTTACAATCGCCACTCCGTCATTCGAGGAGACCGCCTGTGACCACTGTTGTGCTCGAGCGCGAAGACGCTGTTGCGACGATTGTATTCAACCGCCCTGAGGCCTTGAATGCCTTGACCCCGGAGATGCTCACCCTGGCCGGTGATCACGTCCGCGCACTTGCTCAGGACAGCGAGATCAAGGTCATCGTGCTGACCGGTGCGGGCAAGGCCTTTTCCGCCGGGGTCGACCTAAAAGCCCTGGGCAATGTCGAGCTGGTTAACGGCTCGGTCGGAGAAATTCTCGATGCGCCGGCACGGCGCCTGATCGATGCGCTTGAAAATGCGCCCCAGCCGGTCATCGCCAAGGTCAATGGGCATTGCTACACCGGTGCGCTGGAGTTGGCACTGGCCTGTGATTTGTTGGTTTGCGCCGAGGAGGCCGGGTTTGGTGACACCCACGCCAAATGGGGGCTGCGCCCGAGTTGGGGCATGAGTCAGCGGTTGCCCATGCGCGTCGGTTTGCAGCGCGCACGAGAGCTGTCGTTCACCGCGCGTACGGTCAAGGGCGAAGAGGCCGTGTCCATAGGATTGGCCTGCGATGCGGTGCCGCGCGATGTGCTGGACGATCATGTCGCGGCCCTGTGCCAGCGTATTGCTGGGAACAGTGGCCAGGCCCTGGCCGCCTACAAGGATTTGTACCGACGCACGGCCGGGGGCTCGCTGGATGACGGTCTGGCTTACGAGTTTGCGCGGGTCTATCCGATGGACGACAGCGCCGAACGGCTTGCCGGATTCCTGTCCAAGTGAGCACATACACGCCGCCACCCTTGCCGGATATCGATGTTGAGGAGTTTCGCAAGGTTGTAACCACGCGTCGCTCGGTGCGGCGCTTCAGCGAAGAGCCTATTCCGGACGACATCGTTAACGACTGTCTGGACATGGCATTGCTGGCGCCAAACTCGTCAAATCTGCAGCCCTGGGACTTCTATCGTGTGGTTTCGCCTGACAAGAAGAAGGCGCTGGGCCCGGCTTGTCTGAATCAGAATGCGGCAAAAACCGCAGCTGAACTGATCGTGGTGTGCGGGCGCACCCAGACCTGGAAGCAGCACAGCGCAGAAATGCTCGACTACTGGCCGGAAGAAACCGTGCCGCGCATTGTCGAAAAGTACTACCGGGTCGGCACCCGGGTGCATTACGGGCGTTTGCCGCTGGATCCCTTCGGGCGCATAAAGAAGCTGATTCGCGATGTCACCGGGATACGATCACCGGCGCCGCGCTGGCCCAACAGTCATGCCGACATGCAGCTGTGGGCGTGCAAAACGGCCGCGCTGGCGGCGCAAAACCTGATGCTGGCGTTTCGGGCGCACGGTTATGACACCTGCCCGATGGAAGGCTACGACGATGCCCGCGTGCGCAAGATCGTGCCGCTGCCGCGTGATGCGTTCATCGTCATGATCGTGGCCGCCGGCCGGCGCGCCGAAAATGGCCTGTATCACCGCCAGTTCCGTTTCGAGCGCGAGCGCTTCATCCACGAAATCTAGACGGCCAGCGCAATGTGCGCTGGCCGTATTCGCGTCAACCGCTGCTCAGGGCCGCAAAATCAGCCAGTGCACTGCAGCGCTGGGCAAACACTTCAAGCAGGGCGTGGCGGGCCTGGCGCAAGGTCTCGTCCTCGGCATTGACCAGCACATCCTCGAAGAACTGCGTGATCGGGCCGGACAATGCGGCCAGCGCATTCATGGCGCCGATGTAGTCGCGGCGGTTCAGGGCCTGCTCGAAGCCGGACTGGCTGCTATCCAGTGCTTGCTGCAGGGCGATTTCTGCCGGTTCCACCAACGCATCCGGATTTGCCGCCAGTTCTTCACTGTCACCGAGAATATTGCGAATGCGCTTATTGGCTGCCGCCAGTTGTTCAAACGCGGGATCGTCTTTGATGGCGCCCTCAAAGGCTTTGCAGCGTTTCACTACGTCAGTGATGTCCAATGGCTGGCCTGAACCAAGAACGCTTTCGATGATGCGCGCTTCGTAACCTTGCCCGTTCAGCCACACACGCAGGCGATCGCGCAGGAACTTGAGCAGATCCTGGCGTGCTTGTGCACCAAGTTTGTGCAATGGATCGTCCTGGCCGGCCTGATCGAGCAACTCGTCCAGATTCACGTGGGTGTTGAAGAAATCCAGAATGCGGATCACGCCCAGCGCGGCGCGGCGAGCGCCGTAGGGGTCTTTGGAACTGGTCGGCCGCAGCTCATCTTGGGAAAACAGGCAGATCAGGGTGTCCAGCTTGTCCGTAAGTGCGGTCAGGCCACCCAGTGGCTGGCTGGGCAGCGCGTCATTCGGCCCTTCCGGCTGATAATGCTCGGCAATGGCGCGGGCGACATCTTCGGGCTCGCCGCGCCGGCGCGCGTAGTGTCCGCCCATGATGCCCTGCAGTTCGGGCATTTCATAAACCGCCATGCTGGCCAGA
>JBFKEC010000016.1:0-21175 GCA_041619315.1 Oceanococcus sp.
ATCGCCGAGCATATATGCGCAAGCGGAGCCCAGATCGTGTTTGTCGGATTGGGAACACCGCGCCAGGATATCTGGCTCTATGAGCATCGCGACCTGATCTCAGCGCCATGCATCGCGGTAGGAGCTGCGTTCGATTACTACGCGGGCCTGCTCAACCCACCGCCGCCCTGGATGGGTCGATGGGGCTTGCAATGGTTACATCGCCTTGCCCAGGATCCAAGGCGACTTTGGCGCCGCTATCTCATCAACAACGTGCGCTTCGTCTACGAAATGCTCAAGCAACGCTGGGCTGGGCCACGCCCCGTGCGTCATGGCCATGCAGCCTATCGGGGTGAAGCATGAGCCCCTATCTGCTTGCGTCGCGCCGGCCCCTTGAATAACCCAACGTTTCAAGGACTTCGCCAAGCCGCTGATTGAGCACCTCTTGAGTGGCTTCGTGCAGGCCCAGGTATTGCCCCGGATTGCGACTGCGAATATGCGTCCCCTCACCGGCTGCGGCCTGACCCAGCCCCGACATTGCCCAAAGGTCGTGGCGCCGCTGGTCAGTGATTGGAACGCTCAGAACGTCCCCCAGAACACCAACCCAGGCCTCGAAATCATCGAGCATGCGTTCGTAGTGCAACACTTTGAAACCGTGTTTTCGCACCATGTCCGCAAAGCCGGAAAAGGTCTCCTCTACCGTGCTCAAATGATCCAGCACGTAGGCGTCAAGACCCAACTCAAGAGCATGTGTGCGTGCCGCGAAAAACCGTTCGCGGGCCCCTTCCGCAGCCGGCGCGATATGACTGCGGCTGATGGAATGGAAGTGCGACACCAGGACATCTCGCGGATCGCGAACGCAAACCAGACCTGCCGCCCCCTCAAGCACCGAATCAGGAAGATAGGTGCGGACCGGACAGTAAACATAGCCTTTGTCAGGATGAAACACGTCGGCGGCATGTTCCTGCAAGTAAGCGGCGACCGGTGTGCCGCGCACATTCCACAAATACCCTTCAACATCCAGGCATCGTGCGGGCTGCGCAATCAGATAAGCCACCGCCTGTGACAGAAACGTCGACGCTGCCTTGTGCACGCAGAATACAAAGGCCCCCGGCCGATCACTGATTCGCGCGACATGACCTTGCAAATGACGATGTTCGCGACGATGCACAAAGCGCTTGTAGACGCGCTTCAACCGTGGCCAGCGCTGGCTGGCATATTGACGCCACTTGTGCGCGGAGCGCATACCCTTCAACCGACCACTCTCCATCGTCAGGACGCAATATCCAAGGTTATACATTTCATGATCGCGCGCGCCACTGACGCCAGCGCACCCCTAGCGTAAGGGCCATCACAAACATCAGCACGCCGAAGTTATGACTGGGTGGCATCAGAAAACTGGACTGCGTAAAGCAGAACACCGCGACGACTAGCGCCAGCACTCGCACCATCAGATGCTGGAAGTGGTCTGCTGAATTCAGGGCCCGCACCGAAGGGAAAAGCACCGCGGCAATGATCGCCAGCACCAAAGTGCCGGCCATCCAGCCCAGGCCATACACCAACTCATAGTAGACACTGTGGGCACTGCCTATCCGCCGGGGATTCAGGCTCTGCAGCAACAATCCGCGAAACTCACCAACACCCAGGTGCTGAAAATCATGGCGAAAGCCAGAGACGAATCCATGCCCGATGAACCAGTCAGCGTTACGTGACACCCAATCCCAGATCAGGGTACGCCCACTCAGGGTTGATAGCGCTTCCGGTTTGTCACGTGTCAAGGTTGAATACAGTTCATCACTGTAAAAACCAGCAACCAGCACCAGAATCAATGGCGCCAGCAACATGGCCGGGCCCAGCAGACTAGAGCGCAGCCCTACGAGCGCGCGGGCATCATCACGAATCAGTACTGAGAACCCAAGCAGCATGAGCAGGCCGGCCAACGTCGCTGCGTAGGCAATACGGACATCCGGCATTACCAGCGCCATGCTCCCCAATAAAGCCAGCGCTGCAGGCCATATCACGCGCCCAGTACGCATATACAGATAGGCGGCATAGATCAGGGTCATCGAAGCCGCAAGCGACATATCCGCCACGTCATTGCCCTTGACCCGCCATTGTCCCTGGCTGAAAACATTGACCGCGCTTGGGGCCAGAACATTGGTGAGCAACACCAGAACAACGAGTATGACGTTTACTTTGAAGAACGCCTCAAGCGCAAACTCGAAACGCAACCGCCCGACACCTATGCACATGGCTGTAAACACGGCCACGGCAAGACCGATAGCAAACAGTGTGGCCATCGTTACAGTAAGCACCATAGACGGCGCATTGATGGCCGACATGAACATGAATGCCGGCACGGCCGCAAGCGCAACAATCCAGAACAGCATCTGATGGGGCAGCAAACGCTGCTCGCGCCACTTAAGAAACTGCAGCACGATTAGCGCGGCGGCAAAGCCGTAGACCCCAAGCTGGAGCAGCACGAAAACATCAATTCGTCCTGCGGCGCTGGCACTCAGGCTTCGTGAGCCATAGGCGCGCCAAACCGGTGGCCCGAAAACCATGAGTAAGCTGGGCAGCAGCAGGAACCACTCGCGCGAAGTCCCGCCCCACAGCGTTGCGCTTGCGTTGTGCCGACGTTCTCCGTCAGATGCGCCGGAGTGCTCAGTGAGCAACATCGAAACGCCGAATCGCAATGTAGCTGCTGTGAGCCATGCCTAACCCGCCGAACATCAAAAACACCAGACCCAGCAGCACGATATTTTCACGCAAGACACACGCGAGCAGGGTGACGGTCAGGGTATCGCTCAAGGACACGGCCGTGCGCCGGACGAGGTGCATGACGCCGGCCGTGCTGAAGCGCTGCTTTGAGGCTTTGCGGAACATTGATGCGGTGTACAGATCCTGACTACGCCCGACAATCATGAACAATGCAGCAAACAACAGCCACAAGTATTGGGACGTACCGACATATGCTGCTGCGTGATACCAAAGCGCTGCGAATGGCACCACACTGATAACAACGTAGTCACAGTAAACATCTAGCCAGCCCCCGCGCTCGCTGGCCGTACCCGTTGCGCGTGCAACCTGACCGTCCGCACAATCAAGCAAGTATGCTCCTGTAAGCAAGACCCAGGCGCCGCCCTGCGACAACACGCCCGCCCCGCCCGTGGCCAGCACACAGGCGCCGGCAAGCGCCATGAACAAGGCGCACAAGGTGACTGCACTGGCGCTGATGCCAGCGCGCACGGCCGCCCAGGCAACAAGGCCGGCCAAAGGTTGCGCGAGGTACCAGGTCGGCGGCGGCCCGCCAGCAGCATACTGGCGACGCAAGAATGAACTGGGCGATGGGCTGGTCATGTGATGTCTTCCTGCCTTCAGGCTTGGCGCTGGCGCCAGCGGCGCCGAAACAGTATCGCCACTAACGGCGCCCCCAGAAACAACCCCCAGTGGCGACGTTTGAAAGGGACAAAGCGCAGCGCGCGGTATGACTGTGCCGAAGCCGCGAGCCAATCGCCCTGCGTCGCCTGAAAGCGTCCCAGCATGTAGTGCAAATTCGCCATTAAATGGTCGTCGCCATCGTCGCGAAATTTGTCCAGAAAGATCTGCAAGTCATGCACACGACGTGAAGCATCCGCACCAATACCCTGTGGACTGGGGTGCGAAACCACCCCCAACTCTTCAGTATATTTAACGCTGTAGGTTCGGCTCAGGCGAAACATAAGATCCCAGTCGTCCCACACCCGTAAGCTTTCATCGAAACCGCCCAGCGCGAGCAGGCATTCTTTTTTGGCTAGCCAGGTTTGCGTGAATGCGAACAGATTCTCCGCCAAAGCATGGCTGGCGTCTTTTGCTTGTGCCAGGGCCGGCGTAGGAAACACGAACTGATCCCGAGCACTGTTGTATCGCAACATGGCACAGGAGGTCAGCGCCAATTCCGGATCCTGTTCAAAATGCCTGAGCTGTGCGGACAATCGGTCATACAGCCATTCATCATCATCATCGTGAAACGCCACATATTCACCCGCGGCTGCCGTAAGGCCCGTGTTACGCGTGGCCGCAGCGCCGCCATTGGAAGCGCGGCGAATGTAGCTGACCCGAGGCTCGTCGGCATAACGCTGCATGACCCCGGCAGTATCGTCGCTTGATGCATCATCAACCACCAACAGCTCAATGTTCGCATGCGCCTGGTGCAGCACACTTTCAATGGCTCGCGGCAACAGCCGCGCTCGGTTGAACGTCGGCATTACCACACTCACCAGGGGCCCTTGCCCATTCCCACTCATGCCCTGCCTCCACTGGATTTCATCCACCACCATGCGCGCCTGAACGTCTGTCGCCAGCGCCGCAGCAGGCGCACAGCATCGCCCCCGCCAAAGCGGGACAGCATGAGCAGGATGCGTGCGCGCCACAATCCGGGCTTTAGCCCCAACGCCTGACGCAAGTGGTCTCGGCCTGCGCTTTGCTCACCACAAGTCAATTCATAACGTCCCAGCACATAGTAAAAGGACGCCAACGTGTTCGGCTGATCACGCCAGCGTTCACTGTGCTTATGCAGCACACGGCGAACCCCGGCGGCCACCCGCCCCTCGTTTGAAGCCATGCTGGTCGCATGCCGCTGATCCTGTATGAACAGCGGCTCCTCGATATAGCAGAACGAGCAGACGTCACTCAGCCGCAAAGCCAGTTCCCAATCGTTGCGAGCCGGCATGTCTTCATCGAAACCACCGACGCGACGAACCAGTTCACTGCGCACTAACCACGCAGGTGTGGCAATAGCGCCCATGGAAACCAAGCCCTGCACGCGTGAAAAATTGACTTGGGCAAAATCCTTGGCCGAGTAACAGTTGCGTGATGCATTCGGCACAAGACGTATATACCCAGCGAGGCACAAACCGACGTGGTCAGGTGCCGATTGCAGCCGCGCCAATTGCTTTTCCAGCTTGTCTGGCAGCCAGATATCATCATCGTCCTGAAACGCGAAAAATTCCCCTTGCGCCCTTGCAATGGCTGCGTTGCGCGCCGCTGAAACACCGCAGTAGGTATTCAGTCGCAGGCTATGGACCCGGCTGTCGGTCAGGCCGGCGAGATACTCCGGGGTACCATCGCTGCATGCGTTATCGATTACCCAAACGTCAAAATTTTCATAGGTTTGCGACAACACGCTGGCGAGTGCTCGGCGAAACAAAACGAGCCGATTGTGCGTGGGCAAAATCACGCTGATGCGGGGACACAGGCAAGCACTCATGCGCGGCCCTGCGCACTATCGGAAAATTCGTCATACAACGCCTGCAACGCGTCCAGATGCTGTGTCAGCGTGAAATGTCTGGCGACGTGGTCGCGTCCGCAGGCTCCCATGGTTGGCCAGTCCTGATATGAAACAACCAACTCCGCCAAGCCCTGATTTATGGCCTCCTGGCAATCCGCTACCACCAATGCGGATTTGCCAGGTGCAACTGTCTCCGGAATGCCTCCATGGCGCGTTGTCAGTATCGGCAAACCACAAGCCTGAGCCTCAAGCAGCACAATCCCTTGTCCTTCTTCGTCCCCCATGTCCGACACGGTACACGGAAACAAGAACACATGACTGTCTCCCAGCGCCCTCTTAACCGCGGCACGCGGTAAGCCACCCAAAAACTCGACGCAGTGCTCAACGCCCAACTCCTGACACAGTGCATGCAGACGCTTGCGGCAGGGGCCCTCACCGATAACCTGATACTGCACAGACAGGCCTTGTGCGACCAGCGCGGCAACCGCTTTGATCGCACGATCAACAGCCTTCTGTGGGACCAGTCGAGCGACCGTTAAAATTTTCAGACATTGCTGAGGTGACCAGACGCGCGCACGGAACTCGAAGTCCTCCAGCGACACGCCGACAGGAATGCGACGAATCTGCTCTGGCCTGTAGCCCAGCGCCTCGGCCTTACCCTGCATAAAACGGGTGGTCACCACTATGCGGTCGGCACCGGCTCGCAAATAGCGATAGTCCGGCACACACGCTGCCACCACACGGGTCAGGTCGTAACCGTGAAATGACACGATCAAGGGTTTGGACAAAATCCCAAGCAGGCGTAAGCGCGCGAGCAACTCACCCTGCGGACCAAAATGCGCATGGTAGATATCATGACCACCTGCACGACTACGCAAAGCTGCAGCCAACGGCACCAGATCGCCTCGCAAGTCATCGTTCACAAGTGCGCGTAGTTGCTCTGCAGGCGTGCGCCCGAGCACCACAGCATTGCGCAACCAGCGGCGCCATCGCGCCATTGGCGGCTGCCAGCTAAGGGCCGAAAATTCCGCCGCCAGGGACGCCAGCTTGTCGCTGTCGAATGAGCCGCGACGACATAAAACATCCACGCTGTGGCCACGCTCACGCAGGCCGCGTACCTGATCTATGACAAAGGTTTCGGACAGCTCCGGAAACCGGTTAACCAGGACTGCTATTGACTGACGCTCCAGATCATCCCCCCAGCTTCACGCCCCCACGACAGACTGACTACCCATGCGGTTCTCAATCCGTCACCCTGTGGTTATTCTAAATCTTTTGCAGCCTGTGGCAGCCCATGTCAATGCCAACCGCGATCGCGCAACAACAACGTGAGTGCAACACGTCACCTAGAGTGCTAATGACATGCTCGGCCGGCGTGGTTGACGATCCACGCACGTGGTCCGGCACGCCCTTCGCCTTGTACAGCGCACTGAATGATTCAGGGCTGATCAACATGGTTGCAGCGCATGCTCCAAAGCCAAGTTTGACGCAAAAGTATGCCCGCAAAACCGATCGAAAACTGCAGCTCAGCCACCCCAGTGTCGATGGTCCACTGTTGCGCAAAGCGCGCTGGTTTGAAACCAAGCGACAGGCGCGTTCGCTGCATTGTGCGGCAACCCTGCACCTTGGCACCTACGATCTGCCATCTCGCCCCATCAGGCAAAGACCGGCCTACCTTTACATCGACACCACTTATGACCTTTGGCGGCACCAGTCGACCCGGCGCAACGAAGTGTCAGCTCGCCTGGACAAGTTGTTCAGGCGCCTTGAGAACAACGCGATAAACGCGGCCCGACACATTTTTGCCATAAGCGATCATGTTGCCGAGAATCTTGTTGCCAACCATGGCAAGGATGCGCAGCAAGTCACTGTTGTGGGAACTGGGCGCGGCCAAATCAAAACGTATGCAGGCGCCAAGGATTTCACCAACGGACGCATACTGACAGTGGCCAAAGTACGCCCCGATGACAAGGGCATACCACTGCTTCTGGAAGCTTTTTCCCGGGCCCGGCGCAACAACCCGCAACTTTCGCTGACGGTCGTGGGTGGACAAAAAATCACTGGCATCGAGCGCATGCCTGGGGTGCAAGCCACAGGCTGGCTGACCGAACAGCAATTGCAGGCTTTGTTCGAGGATGCATCGTTGTTCGTGATGCCCGCCAGTTATGAACCCTGGGGCCTGGTATATCTTGAAGCGCTCAGCTGTCAGGTCCCGATCATGGGACTGGCGCGCAATGCATTCCCTCAACTCAGCGGGCACGGTGAACATGGCTTTGTAACCCATGCCAGCGCCGATGCATTGGCCCACGATCTCAATGCAGCGATGGCTGACCCACAGCGTCTGGCCGACATGGGCCAAAGAGGGCTTGCCTTTGCGAATACCTTCACATGGTCGAATACCGCGCAACGCATTGCTCAGCGCATCCATGCTGATCTTCAAGCATGAGTGCACAACCCGTTCAATTTGCCATAGTAAGCGCCGCACGTAATTGTTCGGCATGGGTAGCCAACAATGTTCAGTCGGTTCTGAGCCAGAGCTACCCCCACTGGCGCGCCGTATTGATTGACGATGCTTCGACCGACAACACTTTTGCCAATGCCCAAGCAAGTGCAGCGCGAGATGAGCGTTACACCGTATTGCGCAATGAAACACAGCATGGCGCGCTCGCCAATATCGTGCGTGCAACCGCACTTGCAGCTCACGCTGCCAACGACGTCATCGTAATCATCGATGGCGATGACTGGCTGAGTGACAACACCGCTCTGGAACGCCTCGCACACTATTATTCCGACCCCGCACTGTGGCTAAGCTATGGCAGTCACAAACTGCTGCGCCGGCGCTGGCGCGATCGTTTGCGTGGCCGCCCCAACCGAGGCCAGGCACGCCCTGTACCGGACTCCGTTGCACGCCTTGGGCTGTACCGATATCACACCGGCCCATGGTGCGCCAGCCATTTGCGCAGCTACCGCAAGTTCCTTTGGGATGAGGTTCGCGACGAAGATCTGCGCGACGATGACGGCGAATATTTCTGCTCGGCGGCTGATGTGGCCACCATGCTTCCATTGCTGGAGATGGCCGGCCCGGAGCATGCCCGCTACCTCCCTGACATTCTGTATGTCTACAACAATGACCATGCATTGAGCGACAACCAGGAGCCAGTGGCGGCATATGAACGCCAACAGTTCATTTGCGCCCTGAAAATTCGCGCCCAACCACGCTACCAAAGACTCCTGCGCTGAACCCTCATATGCCCATACCATCTCCCGCATTCTTGATCATCGGCGCGCAGAAAGCCGGCACGACTTCGATGCATCAAGTGCTGACACAGCATCCATCCGTTTGGATGCCTCAGATCAAGGAATTGCACTACTTCGATCGCGAATCCAGTTGCGACGAACATTTCACCCGGGACGACTACCTTGGCCGCTTTGCCGACGCGCCTGAAAGTGCTGTCAGCGGTGAAGCCACGCCCTGCTATCTGTTCCATCCGGACGCTGCCAAGCGTATTCACAAAGTTTTGGGCGACGACGTCAAGCTGATCATCACGCTGCGTAATCCGGCCAGACGTGCCTATTCGCACTACTTGATGAATGTACGCAAAGGGTACGAAACGCTTGATTTCGATGAAGCCCTTAAAGCGGAATCACACCGGGCTCAGCACAGCGAACTTTCACGCATGCGCTACTCCTACCTTGCCCGCGGCCACTATTACCAACAGCTCGAACGCTACCTGCAATATTTCCAGCGCTCGAACCTGCGCATCTACATTTTTGAACAGGACATCATTGGCAACTGGCCCTGGGTGTGGTCAGACCTGTGCCAATTCCTTGAGCTGCCATCCAGTCCCGCCAAACCACTGGCGCAGAGCAACCCGGCACGCAAAATTCGCTCCCCGCTGGTGCGTTGGGCCATGCAGCAGCCGGCACTCAAAAAACTCAAGAACAAACTGGTATCACGAGACCTCAATCTCAGACTCAGACACGCCCTGACCGAATCGGCAACACCCATGTCCAGCACCTTGAACCAAACCGTGCTGAACCAGTACTTTGCTGATGACATTCAGGCACTGCAGAAGCTTCTGGGACGACCACTGGACATATGGTCCGAGGCGCCTTCATCAGACAGCGAATTCGCACATGCACAATGATTCGCCCAACCAAAAAGAACAGGAACAGGGACCTGCATCGGCGCCATAAGTAAAACCTATGCGGCAAAAGACTGGTGCAACAGGGACGTAGTGGGGACACAAAAAATGCTAAAAATCCAGGTCATAGACGACCAACATCCGCTGGGTATTGATAACAATCGCCTTGCGGGTTTTGAAGGCTGGCGCGGCATTCCTCTACTCATGGTGATCTACGCTCACCTAGGGCTGCTGGATATTGGCTGGATCGGCATGCAGAGCTTTTTCGTTCTGTCCGGATTTCTTATTACTCGCGTACTCATACTCGATCGACGCAACACCAACAGTCTTGGTGAATACCTCAAGCGTTTCTACATTCGACGTGTGCTGCGCGTGCTGCCACTGTATTTCGCCAGTGTGGCCATTATCGGTCTGTGGGTATATGCGCGGGGTGACATCGACATTTACCGCGATGACATCCTCTATTCCTCGCTGTTCGTGTTCAACTTTTTCCGCACCACGGAGGCTTACACCCACACCTTCGAATTTGGCCATCTATGGTCGATGTCTGTCGAAGAGCAGTTCTATCTGTTGTGGCCCGTCATTTTCTATCTGGTTCGCAGCCCGCGCGCCGCAATTGCTGTACTCAGCGCCATTGCTGCTACAGGCGTAGCCAGCCGACTTGGCTTGGCACTAAATGCCGGCCCGGGAGAGTCCTACGATGCTGCGTGGAAAGCCTTCTCCTACACCAGTTGCTACCTCGATGCTTTCGCCATCGGTGCGCTACTCAATTTCCTGACCATCAACCCAAGAACCATCGCGCTTGCCATGGCCACAGTGGGTATGTTCGCACTTGGCATGCTGGCCAACGGCTGGGGCATTTCCCCTGGTTTCGCTGAAGGCGCATATCTGTCGCTAGGCTGGCCCAAGCTGATGGTTCATCATCAGCAATATGTCTGGGGGTATCTGGTCATCAACCTGGTGTTGTTCGCATGGTTTGACGCCACCCGAACCAACACGACCATTCAAAAGTTCTTTTCAACACGCGCAATCGTGTTTCTCGGCGAGCGGTCATTTTCCACGTATATATGGCACTACCCGCTACTGGCGCTACTCTTTCCCGTAGCCGCAATGCTTGGCCAGCATATCGAACACCGAGCAATCCTGTTCCTGGTTTTCTCAGCGCTGTATGTGCCGATTACGCTGATCATTGGCCACCTGTCCTATCACTACATAGAACTGCCGGGCATTCAGCTCAAGCGCCGTTTCAGCACGATGAAGAGTCATTGACCGTCGCCACGACTACTGAGGTTTGCGTGCCCTGACAACAAAAATCATGGCATCGCGAGCTCGCCCGCTGTCCTTGTGCAGCCTGTCGGTAACACTGATCAAAAACTGACACAGACCACAAAAGGGCTTGTTGATCCAGCTCGGCAGGCGCGCACGCAACGCGTCCTGACATAGTTGTATCGACATCGGCAGCAAGCCCATTACGCCGTGTATATCCTCGACTTCGAAACCCTGCTCAGCCACTGTGGTGCGCAGCCCATCAGCTGTCCAACGCCACAAATCCAAGGGTGACGGGTGATATACCCACACACCGTGAGTCGACAGGATCAAAGTCCCTCCGGGCTTGAGCGCTTTCCAGGCCTCAGCCAGATAAGCGCTGGGACTGGGCACGTGCTCAAGCACCTGAGCTGAAAGCACGATGTCGTAGTCAGACGCATCAGGCGGAATCTGCCCGGCTTCGTTCAGCGCAATATCCGCGTGCGCGTTTCCTGGCATATCGGCCGCGATATAGTGCATCCCGCAACTCTTAACGACCCCTTCATACGCGCGATTGCCACAACCGTAATCGAGAACATGCGCCCCTTCAGACCAGCCTGACGCCCGCAATGCGCGACTCAGTGCAGCGCGCAACTTGAATATGGCCTGCCGGTTCCAGTACCACCAGGCGATCGACTCCTCGGCGGCGTCCATTTCAGTGAAATCCTGAGCCGATGTCATGACGATTATCTCAGTAGAGGGTGGGTTTTCGCTGAATCTGCGGCTGCGGGAATCGCTGGGCGTACCAGTGATATAAACGATACGGGAAATGCCGCAATATGAGGTTACGCCAGAACTTGTTTTCAATCTGCGCGTCACGCCATGGTGTCTGACGAACATGCGACCAATACAATTTGCGCAATGGGTGGCCACAAGCATCCATCCACGGTTTGAGCAGCCCGGAGTAATGGACTATGGCAGGCTCGCGGCGAGCCATGCGTATTGCCGCACGATCAAATGGCAACTCCGCCATGCGCAGGTCGAACAGGACGCTTTGGGCATTGAACTGTGGCGGCATACTCAACCAATGCCCTTGAAGCACCGCGTTCAGCACATCCTGATCCGGGTACAGGAAATTCTCATGATGCTTATCGGCAAACTTGAGCAGGTCATCGCACAGCCCACGCTGGCGCATAACCTCAAGATCCATGAGCAGCACACCTGAGTTGAAATAGGACTGAATGTCGCGAATGCCCAGTGATGCCAAGCGGTCCAGAGACTGATGCGGATACAGCGGATTGACAACCGCAGCCACCCAGTGACCGTTCAAATCCACGCTGATCAGTTCGTCAAGCGGCCGACATATGATCGTATCGCTATCCAGATAAAGCACCCTGCGCACTTCGGGTAGCAACTCCGGCAAAAGCATACGCATCCATGCATGGGTGCCGAAAAACGGATGCGGCTTTAGACGGGCGAAGCGTTCCGGCGGCACCGTCACAACATGAAACTCTGCTCCCATGTCCTCCACCATGCCCTGCAAATCATCCAAGCGCGGAGCGGGAATGTCGCTACGAACCAGATGCACACGAACACCGGAGGTATGCTGACTCAGCAACGAATGTAGGGTTGCTGCGGCATGTTGCAGATACTGTGGATCTGCGGCCAGCGCGACATCAAATGGCGTTTGACTGGTTGAAATCATATAACCACTACATCAACCCAAATGGAGAATGAGCAAAGAAGAAAACCATGAAATCCTTCGTTGGTGGCACACTATAAACTCGCGGGGAGTCACAGCGCACAAATCACAAAGAACGAACAGAATGACAGCTGCCAAGAACACGCTCAAACGTATCGCTCGACGCACTCTGGCCAAGGCGGGGCTCAAAGTCTCCCGCATTGATCGCAGATCCGAAGAGGAGATTGCACGCCTCAAAGCCGCGAGCTTTAATGCCGAGCACCCATTGCCCGAAGGCACTGCGGAAATCCTCAGACCTGACAATCCGCGCCTGCAGGCATTGCGAGAACGCTACAACGCGCTCACCGTGGATGCTGCAGTGCATTCGCTGTGGAACCCGCAACGCATGGACCGGCAACTTGAGCTTTCTCATTTCCGCGGCGACAACGTTTATGTCTGGCAACTGCGCAATGTACGTGAGCAGGCGCGCCTGAAGTACTACCTGTTCATGACCTATGCGCGCAGCATTGATGAGCTCGGCCTGCTCGATCAACTCGAGGAAGACGGTGCCTTCGGCTGCTGGACGTTTGAGTATCCCAATCATCCGATGATCAGCCGCGATCTTCTCGACTCCGTCAATGAACTCAACTTTCTCAACCGCCATTTGAACCTGGCGCAAATTGACGGCTTGAAGGTGCTGGACATCGGCGCAGGTTATGGCCGACTGGCCCATCGTAGCGTTGCCGCGCTGCCCAAACTCAGCCACTACTACTGCACCGATGCGGTAGCAGAGTCGACGTTTCTGAGTGAGTTTTACCTGAAGTTTCGCGGCTGCACGGAAAAAACCACCGTGCTGCCACTGGATGACTTCATAACTGCGGCACCCGATCTGGATATTGATCTGGCTATCAATGTCCACAGCTTCTCGGAAATGAGCATGGCGGCCATCACCTGGTGGTTCGCACGGCTTGCCGAACTGCGCCCACGCCATCTGTTCATCATCCCGAATGATCAGGACCGATTACTCAGCGTTGAAAGCGACTCAAGCCGAATCGATTTCTCAAGCCTGATCGCACAAAGTGGCTACCAATTGCTTGCCAATGAACCCATTTATCGCGATCCCAGTGTCCAGGAGTTGTTCGGTGTTGACGATCATTTCCTGCTGTTCCAGAGAGTGGACTGAACACGCGCCCCAGCCTTGCCCTACAGCCCCAGCAGCCGGAGCTCCTGTAGCCAGGCTTGCACCAGCGGCACTTCGGCCTCTCCGACCAGACCTTCATCGACCAGCACCTGATAGCACAGACCCAAATCCGCATGCATTTCGCCGCTCAGAGGCAACTCTGACAGCAGCGCCCGAATGCGCTCGTTGTGCAGATACCCTGGCACTTCATCCTTGAAGTCACGCATCAAATCGTGCTCATTGCGCTCCTGACGTACAGACGGCGCGACAAACGTAACGGCAAGCCCTTGCGCCCAAAGACAGCGCTGGGCCACAAAGCTTCGCCAGATGTCGGTCATCCTGAAGCTGCAGTAAGACGGCAGATACATCAGAGGCGCAAGCCTGCGTTGCCACCAGGTGTTCTGGCTATTGAACGGACACCAGACGTTCTCGGACAGCACCACCGCGGCCCCATCAGGGGCAAAACGTATAGGCAACGGCCGGGTCAACCGAAACACCGCATCCACGTCAGGGTTGTCCTGAGCCAGCCCCTGAACCAGGACGGGCTGATGCGCCGCCATGCGCTCTTCTACCGTATCCGAGGCGTGCACTTTGTCCAGCGGAAGCCCGCGCGGCCAAACCGGCTCGCTGGGCTCGAAATAGTCATACACATTTAGCCAGGCATGCGTGTTGGGAGCACTCAGGTATCGCGCATGACCGGCCTGCGGGGGGTGCAGAAACGTGTCCAGCGGAAAATTGTCATCGTCGGTTTCCACTACCCATTCCGCGCCCTCGCGCAAAGCCTGCAAATAGCCAACATTTTTGCGTGCGTAATGGCCCAGAGGCAGCAACTGGCTAAACGTCGAAAATGCGCCGTGCTGACCTTCGATATCGAGATACGTCGCCCCCGGCAGAGTGAAATCCTGCGGGCTTTTGCTGTCACCCACAATGACAAAATTCACGTCTTGAGCAGAACATGCGCTGACCAGGTCGCGCATGACCGCATTAGGCGCATTGATGGTGGTCACGACCAGGGCTGTATTCATTATTATGTGTTCTCCTTGAGAGCCAGTGCCTGCGTCCAGCGACGGTGCATTTCGGGCTGCGCCGCCCCCAGGGTGGAAAAATTCAGGGCCAATGTGTCATAGCCGAACTCGAAATATTCGTAACCATTGGCCTCCAGCAGCTCTTGAGCTGCTCGACGATCAGTCGCATTCAGATGATGGTGTTCATAAAGCACCAACTTGGGTCGCCGCTGTGCCAAGTCGAGAAGCTTAAGCACTTCGAAATCGTGCCCTTCCGTATCGCTCTGAACCAGATCCACCCGCTGGATTGCATGCCGCTGGCACAAATCCTCGACGGTAAGACAGGGCACCATGCGCTCGACCAGACGGCGATCTATGTCAGGAATGTGTTCACGGTGCGACAGCACAACTTCTTTGTGAAACGAGCCGAGCGCCTGATACCAGACCGGCAATCCCGCCGCGACCGGGTCCGCCTCATAGGCGAGATGATAAAACGGCTGCTCTCCGGGGGTCGCGCTAATCGCCACATTATCGAGACGAACACGTGGCGCCAGAGCACCGTAGTTTTTCTGCAGCCTGGAAAAAATCTCGGGCACCGGCTCGACCATGATGCCTTGCCAGCGGCGACGATGAATCTGGCGCCGCATCGGGTCGTACAGCGCCCCGTCATTCGCACCGATCTGCACAAAAGTCGCGTCTGGAAACGCCTTGCCAAATGCATCCATGATGATGGAAACGGGCGTATCCGGCTGGTTGCTCGGAAGCATACTCCGCCATTGGCGCAAACGCTGGCGCAACGCCCAATGCTTGGGAATCCGCGGCCCTACTAATCTTCCCAGGGCGCTCACCAGACGCCCTGCCATGACTTGGCTCATATCTTATGCTCCTGTGGCTCTGCGCCCCTTTCATTGGGCTTATGGGCACGCAACACGTACACCAGCGCATTGCGCTCGCGACTATCCTTGTCTATCCAGTGATCAGCCAGCCGAACCAGCAATTGCATCAAAGCCGCATAGGGCCGACGCAACCGACGCCAGACTCGGCCATGCGTTGCGTCCTGAAACAGCTGGATACCACAGGCTGCCAATCCCATTGCTCCCCGGAAATCATTGACTTCAAAGCCTGCCTGCTCGACCACAACACGCAAGCCCTCAGACGTCCAGCGCCAATAATCGTGAGGATCCGGATGCCACACCATCATGCCGTGGGTGGACAACAGCAGAGTGCCGCCGGGCCTCAACACACGAAAACACTCGGCCAGATATAGTGCTGGATCAGCCACATGCTCAAGCACCTGGGTGGATACAACCAGATCAAAACGCCCATCCGGACTGGGCACACTGCCGTCCGGATTCAGTTGCATCTGCGCATGCGGGTTGCCACCCAGATCTGCCGCCACCCACTCCCGGGCCTGTGGCAAAGCATCACGGTATGGCGAGTCAGCTGCACCGTAATCCAGCACACAAGGCGCGGGCGCGTCAGCGAAACCCGCGAGCAGCATGTCTTCAATGGTCAGGCGCAATTGCCGCGCAATATATCGGTAAGGGTTGCCCAGCGCTTCGGGCTGACGACGTGTCGGTCGAGCCTTGAACTGAACCGCCATTTCATCACTCATTGTGCTGGTCTCGCGAGCTTCATACACATGCGTTTGTACAGCGCATCAGTCAGGGTTTTCAGCAATTCACGCTGACCAAATACAAACCAGACCAGCATCAGATACATGGGACCGAACAGAGCCAAGGCCACGCCCAGCTCCAGCCACATCGGCAACCCGGACTGCGTCGCCAACAACACTCTGACCACCGCACCGGAAATCACCGCCGCCGCCACCGGTCGAACAGCACGACTCAGCGCAACCGACACGCGCAACGGCAAATGTCGATAGGCCGCGAGCAAACACGGCAACAGCAAAACCCACTGGGTGCCACTCCAGGCCCAAGCCACGCCGACCGGACCGTAACGCAATGCATACAGGGCCGCCAGCAGCATTGCCCCCCACCCGATACATCCCCATACCAGCATGCCGCGCATGTCCCCTCGCGCCATGTACAACCATCCGGTGGAATACATCAGCGGTTGAGCTATGAGCCCAAAGCACAACACCTGAAATATATGCTCGGCTTCGCCCCATTGCGGCCCAAGCAGCACATGAATGACCTCACTGCCGTACAGCATACCCATGACCCCCAGAGGGGCCGCCGCCAGCATCATCAGCCCGGTCGCCTTGTCGTAAAACCGCACAAACCGCTTGGGCTCCGAGATCAAACGACTCAGCATCGGCAGCGCGACCTTGCCTGCAGGCTCGTTGATGTAACCACTGGCCATGCTGGTTAGCATATGTGCACGAGTAAACTGGCCCGCAGCAGCAAAACCCATAGACCGGCTTAGCAACAGCAAATGCAGATTTTGAGCAAAGTGACCAAGCACCCGGAAGAGCAGGAATCCGCCGCCAAAATGCACCAGTGAGCCAACACCAGCGAAGCTCTCAGGGATACGTGGATGAAATCTGGCTGCGGCCCAGCTGATAGCCAGACTCACCGCATCAGACACCACCATCATCAACACCAGAGCCCATGGACCCGCGCCAGCAGAAGCAGCAAGCACCGCACAAGCACCTCCTGCCAGAGCGCCACAGACACTGGACAGTGCAATAGCGCCAAAGCGCAACTCGCGCTGCATCAAGGCGCGATGCTGTGCCGATGCGCTGGGAATAATCACCGCCACCAACAACACCTGAATAACGCCCACCGACTGCGGTGCGTTCAGCCACTCAGCAATATCGCCGGCGAATACCACGCCCAGAGCCGCAAACACGCCACCCAGCATTAGATTCAACCAGTACAAGGCGTGAATCTGGCATTCCGTAATGCGCTCACGCTGCAATGTGGCCGCACTTAGCCCCATGTCCTGAAGCAGCACGGCCAGGCCAGTAATAACCTGAACCGAAGCCACCAGGCCATAATCCTGAGGAGCCAGAATGCGCGCAAGTACAACGGTAAAAAGCAGGCGCACAAACTGTGCAACAAGACGCGCAGCCAGCAACTGGGAACCACCGCTAATCGCACTCGCGGCGTTAATCTCACCGGATACCGGTGTCCGATGTAACCTCTGACTGCTCAGCTCACTTGCCCCGCACTACGCACCAGTCTTGGTCATAACGTGCGCTTGACCGCCATGCGACCGGTATAGTCGATTCGGCTCAAGAGCGGCGCTTGCTTTGGTCCAAGCTCTGCAAAGTACTCGTCCACAGCCAGTGCGCAACCATCCCAGTGCCCGTAGTCATCAATAATGACCACACCATGCTGACGCAAGCGTGGCCACAGATGAACCAGTTCGTGACGTGTTGACTCGTACCAGTCCGTATCCAGGCGCAGCAATGCCACGCTTTCGGGCGCGGCATCAGGCAATGTATCTTCGACCCGCCCTTTCACAAAATGCAGGCGCTCTGAGGGATATCCTGTCGCCAGCAAGGCATCACGCACCAGATCTTCATTGAACGTTTCAGCATCAAACAGCCCCTGCCAGGGACGCTGGCCACGACCAACACTCTCCTGCCAATGCGCCATGGCCTCACCGTCATAGCGTGAAATATCCTTGGCGGTTGGCGGCGTCATGCCCTCAAAGGTGTCGAACAGGTAGATGTCCCGGTCATCGATGCCGAGCTGCTGCAAGCGCAAAATCATCGCCAGAACCGATCCCCCCTTCCACACACCGCACTCGACGAACGGCCCGTCAATTTGCGCATTTACGGTGTAGGTCACTGCATCAACAACGGCCAGCAGACGCTCTTGACTGGTCATGGTGAAAGGCAGGCATGCACGCAGAATTTCGGCCTCGTACGGGCTGCAGCCCAGCGCGATATCCAGCGGGTCAGAAACACCCTGCATCGCAGCGCCTCCCATGCCCATGCGACGTTTGATACGACGCAGAAACCGGATCGGCGCAGGTGGCCTTTTGTTTTTTATGGACATATCAGTGTTCATCATCCGAATACGGACAGCATCATCAAATCAACCGCACGGCAGCAATTCACGAAAATAGCGAACGGTATGCGCAAGACCTTCATCCAACGGCACGCCAGGCGCCCAGCCCAATGTCTTTTGCGCCAATGAAATGTCCGGCTGACGTTGGCGTGGATCATCCTGAGGCAGTGGCTTAAGTTCCAGCTGAGAATCGCCACCCACTTGCTGAATGACCTTTTCAGCCAGTTGCCGAACGGTAAATTCCCCTGGGTTACCCAAATTCACGGGATTGGGCGTACCGGCGGGAGAGTTCATCAACCGAATCAACCCCTCGACCAGATCATCCACATAACAGAATGAGCGCGTCTGCGAACCGTCACCGTAGATGGTGACCGGTTTGCCACTGAGTGCCTGCACGATGAAATTGGACACCACGCGGCCGTCATTGGGCATCATGCGCGGACCATAGGTGTTGAAGATGCGTGCGACCTTGATGTTCAGACCATGCTGACGCTGATAATCAAAGAATAAAGTTTCAGCGCAGCGCTTGCCCTCGTCGTAACAGGATCTGGGACCGATCGGATTGACGTTGCCCCAATAGGGCTCGGGTTGAGGATGCACCGTGGGGTCACCATAAACCTCGCTGGTCGAAGCCTGCAGAATTTTGGCTTTCACCCGCTTGGCAAGGCCCAACATGTTGATCGCACCGAGAACGCTTGTTTTGGTGGTCTGAACCGGGTCGTGCTGATAATGAACCGGTGACGCCGGACAGGCCAGGTTATAAATTTCGTCGACCTCAACGTATAGCGAAAAGCACACATCGTGGCGCAGCAGTTCAAAGTACGGATTGTCCAGAAGATGGACCACATTGCGCTTTGAACCGGTGAAAAAGTTATCCACACAGATGACTTCATGGCCATCCTGCAACAGTCGTTCGCACAAATGCGAACCAATAAAGCCGGCACCGCCGGTGACCAAAATACGCTTCAAACTCCCTCCCTGGCCCACCAGTGGGTGGACTGTCCCTAGTCGCTAAACACCTTTATCGACGCAGCTTTTCATTATTTTCAAGGTACCAGGCATAAGTCCCGGCCAAGCCCTGATCAAGAGTTATCGAAGGACGCCAACCCAGGCCCGAGGCGCGTGTTGTATCCAGCAGCTTGCGCGGTGTCCCATCGGGCTTGCTTGCGTCAAACTCCAGTTTGCCACTATAGCCCACCACATCGGCAACGATGCGAGCAAGCTCGGCAATCGATATATCTTCGCCCCAGCCAATGTTGACGGTCTGATCGTCCGAGTACTGATGCATGAAGTACAAACAGGCCCCGGCCAAATCGTCGACGTGCAAAAACTCGCGCCGCGGCGTCCCGCTGCCCCAAACCTCGACACTGCCATGCCCGTGCTCCGCAGCCTCATGGAACTTGCGCATCAACGCCGGCAGCACATGCGAATTCTTCAAATCAAAATTATCACCCGGCCCATACAGGTTAGTCGGCATAAGCGATATGGCATCAAAACCGTATTGGCGCCTGTAGGCCTGACACATCTTCAACCCGGCGATTTTGGCAATCGCATACCACTCGTTGGTCGGCTCCAATGCCCCTGTCAGAAGATATTCTTCCTTGAGCGGCTGTGCTGCCAGTTTGGGGTAAATGCATGAAGAGCCCAGAAACAGCAACTTGCTCGCGCCATGACGCCAGGCCGCGTCAATTACATTGGTCTGGATTTGCAGATTGTCGCGCAGGAAATCCGCTGGATACGCGTTATTGGCCAGGATGCCGCCAACTTTGGCCGCGGCGAGAAAAACGTACTCAGGCTTTTCCGCGGCGAAAAACGCCTCGACGGCGGCGCTGTCACGCAAATCAACCAGATCGCGCGTCGGCAGCAGCAGATTGTCATGTCCGCTTGCGCGCAATGCGCGCACGATGGCCGAGCCGACCATGCCGCGATGACCCGCGACAAAGACGCGGCTGTGGGACTGCATGATTGCGTTCACTCGTGGTAATCGAAGGCCTTGAAGCCAGCCGATTTGATCAAGTGATCGCGCCGCGCCAGGCTCAGATCTTCATCCACCATTTCATTGACCAGTTGCTCGAAGCTTGTGGTGGGTTCCCAGCCCAGCTTGTCTTTGGCCTTGCGCGGGTCACCCAGCAGGGTGTCGACCTCGGTAGGGCGAAAATAACGCGGATCGACCTCGACCACACAATCCCCAGACTTGACCGCCGCATCCTTTGGCGCCGCACTCACAAAGGCCTTCTCGGCGGTGCCCTCACCGCGCCATTCCAGTTCAATCTGCAGACGCCGGGCTGCGCGGGACACAAATTCGCGAACGGTGTGCTGCACTCCACTGGCAATCACATAGTCTTCCGCACTGTCCTGCTGCAGCATCATCCACTGCATCTTGACGTAGTCGCGGGCGTGCCCCCAGTCGCGCTTGGATGACAGGTTGCCCAGATACAGCCGGTCCTGCAGACCAAGAAAAATTCGCGCCAGCGCACGCGTGATCTTGCGCGTCACAAAGGTCTCGCCGCGCACCGGCGATTCGTGATTGAACAGTATCCCGTTGCAGGCATACAGTCCGTAAGCCTCGCGGTAATTCACCGTAATCCAGTAGGCATAGAGCTTGGCGACTGCATACGGTGAACGCGGATAGAACGGAGTCTCTTCAGTCTGCGGGATCTGCTGTACCTTGCCGTACAGCTCGGAAGTC
>JBFKEC010000017.1:0-21113 GCA_041619315.1 Oceanococcus sp.
CAGATCGATGTGGCTGACGCCCCAGCGGCTGAACGATTCGCCTTCATCCGAGCCCGACCAGGCGCTTTCGCCGCCCATCGGATTGGTGTTGCCACCGCCGGTCAGACCGGTGGGGTCAGGTACCGGCGTGGCAGCGCCAGGTTCCAGTTCGGTGTTGTAGCTGTTCCACACGATTGCATCGGCCGGAATCAGGGTGAAGTCCCCACCGTTGATGCTGGCCTTGATGTTGCCGCCGTCGTAGCCGAATTCCGACTGCATCAGATGACTCATGGACAGTTTGGAGTCATCGGCGCTGACGGTGATTTGCGGGCTGTCGAGCTGGAAGCTGGCGGAAATGTCGCCACCGGGGGTGCAGCTGCCGCCAAAGGTGTTGGCCACGAACACGGCCTGGCCGGCACGATCATGCGGCAGATTGCCGATCACGTCCCACTGGGTGCCTTCGGAGGTGTCGCCGGTCAGGTTTTCGGTGAATTCCCAGCCATTTGGCAGTTCGCTTGTGCCTTCCCAGGTTTCGCTGAAATCGGCAACCGGGCCGTAGCCATCTTCACACAGCTTGGGGGTTTCATCGTCCGGCAGCAGCAGGGGCAGGTAGCCACACTTCTCAGCCGGGTCTTCGCGCATTTCCACCGCGAGCATGGCGGCTTCTACCGCCGCACAGGTGCTGGCATCGACCACGTCGGGCGAGGGCTGGCCGAGCACGTCATTGAGCGGTGCCCCGATCAGGTCGGCGCAGGACTGGGCCAGCGCATCGGCATGCTGGGCAAAGTTGGTGGTCGGGGTCTGATAATTGAGCGCAGCATGGAAATAGATGTGCGCGGCCCGGGTCATGCCGATGGCCGGAATGTCCACACCGTTGAAGCTCTTGCCGTCGACCAGCATGGCGAAAGCATGGTTGGGCACCGCCGAGTTGGTGTGCACACCACCGCCATCACCGGATTCGCAGTAGTAGTTTTCCGAGGTGATCACGCTGCCCGGCGAGCCGGTGTTGAGCACTTCGATGCCGGTCAGCGGCACATTCAGACTGAAGTTGTCCGGGTCCCACATGTCACGCAGCAACAATGCCGCGGCGGTTTCACTCAGGTCTTCGCCCACAACCCAGCGGCTGCCGCCATTCTCGAAGTACTCGCCTTCGGTCAGGGTCACGCCGAGCGGGCCTTCCAGACCATTCACCAGGTCGTAGACTTCGCCGAAAATGTCCGAATAGGCCTCGTTCAGCGCGCCCGACTGGTACTGATAGATCAGACCGTGGGTGTACTCGGTGTAGGCGTGGCTCCACTCATGGCTGACCACGTCATCGGCATCAAAGCCCGGGCAGTAGTTGGTGGAATCACCATTCCAGTAGGCATTGGGGCACTGATCGTTGATCAGGTAAACGCTTTTCTGGACCTGTTCTTCTGGCGCGGTGATGCCGAAGTCATAGCCTTCGAAGCCGAACAGATTGGCGTACAGGTCATAGGTGCCGCCGGCGAAGATATACAGGTTGTCTTGCGGCAGTCGCGGCACGCGCGTGGCCGCATCGCTGGTGGTGTCACCGGCCAGCGGGACGTCGGCCGGGGCCAGGGCGCTGCCCTCGGTGATAACCGGCGGGACATCCTGGTTGGGGGTGTAGATTTCACGGTTCTTGACGTCGTGAATCTCGTTGATGCGATTGATCAGTCCGCCGTCGACGGCGTCAAAGATCAGACGCTCACGCACATCGCCCTTGGCGCTGCGGACCATGATTTCGCGGGCCAGATAGTTGCGGCCTTCGACCCCACGCAGTACGCCAGAGCGGTACACCATCAAGCGTTCGCTTTCGATCGCAAGCTCGGCCTCGGGGGCGCTTTTGGCAACCTGGCGCAAGGCGGCGGCACGTTGCACATCGGCAGCAACCGCAGCGCTGCCTGGCAGTGCATCGAGGTCCGGAATCACGCTGCCGGACACGCCGTAAATGCCTTGATCGTTCATGTGCACAACCAGGCGTGAACCGAAGACCGGCAGGCCGGCATGCTGTTGAGCCAGGTGGACATGCTGGTTGCCCGCGCGATCATCGGTGACGCGCAGCAATTCGAACTGCTCGGCCGGCGCGCTCACGTCGATCAGTTCGCCGAACTGGTCAAGGAAGTTCATGGCGCGCTGCAGGGCCGGTGCATTGCTCTGATCGACCAGCAGCGGTGTGCTGGAGGTTGCGCGCAGCAGCTGGTAGGCGGTGGCGCTTTGCTGCTGCCACTGCAGGGCGTCACGGGTGTTGGCGCGCAGTTTTTCGAGCAGCTGTTCTGGTGTGGTTGCGGCTTGGGCCAGGCCGGCTGCAAGCAGCAGCGAGCCAGCGGCAAGCAAAGGCATCTTGTTCGTCATTCTCGGATCCGGTGAAAGTTTGAACGTGCGTTTATCCGCTGCGCCATGGCGCATTGGTGTCCCAACAACACGGCTAAAGTCCTAAAATGTTTCCTTTTGCTGACATAAAAGGTGGGTTTGCATCGATTGCCGGCCCGCATCAGGAGTTTTTTTACCGTGAATTCACTTGCCGACCTGCCCAATATTGATGCCCAGCACTGGCGACCTATCGATGTCGATAGTCTGGTCGGCGCCAATGTGTCGCGTGAGGCGCCCCGCATTCTGGTGCTGCATGGTTCGCTGCGGACGCGCTCCTACTCGCGCTTTGTGGCTGAGGAAGCCGGGCGTCTGCTCAGCGCCATGGGGGCGGATGTGCGGCATTTTTCTGCTCATGGCCTGCCGCTGCCGGATGCCGAGGAAGAGTCGCATCCCAAGGTTCAGGAGTTGCGTGATTTGGCCGTTTGGGCGGAAGGCATGGTGTGGGTCAGCCCGGAGCGCCACGGCAGCATGACTGCGGTGATGAAGGCCCAGGTCGACTGGTTGCCATTGTCGATGGGCGGGATTCGACCGACCCAGGGCAAGACGCTGGCTTTGATGCAGGTTGCAGGTGGCAGTCAGAGCTTCAATGCGGTCAATCAGATGCGTGTGCTGGGGCGCTGGATGCGCATGCTGACCATCCCCAATCAGTCGTCGGTGCCCAAGGCGTTCAACGAATTTGATGAAGCCGGGCGCATGCGCCTGTCGCCGCTGTATCTGCGTATCGTGGACGTGTGCGAGGAACTGATGAAATTCACCTGGCTCAATCGTGACCGCGCCGGCTACATGACCAGTCGTTACTCGGAGCGGGTTGAGAGCGCCGAGGAGGTGTCTCGGCGGGTCAATCAGAGCACGATCTGATCGAGTCTGCCCGGCGGCTGCGCGCTATTGCGGCATGTCACCTAGCGGGTAGATCTGGGCGACCGGAAAGGTCATGTTGAATGTGCTCAGATTGAATGTTGCGAGCACGTTTGAGCGCTGCAGCTCGGGAAACTCACTGGCGTCGAAATTCAGTTCGCGCGTACGCGCCAGGCGAGCCTTACCGCCGGCGTTGGGCTGGTAAACGAATGTCTGATCCTGCCAGTGCTGGGCCAGCGTGCGCCATGCTTTGGGCAGCAGGCCACGTGGCACCGGCAGATTCGGGCCAAACGCCTCAAAGCTCAGTTCGGCAAAGGTTTTGTCGTCGTTGCTGAGGGCCACCCGAGTGGTGTTGTGGTCATCGCTGACGGTGAAATTGGCCAGTTGCTTGGGGATGCCCCAATTGCGCTGTCCGTTGATCACACTGTCCATGGTGGAAACAAAAATGCGGCTGATGCTGAAGCGTTTGCGGCCGTCTTCAAACGCGTATTGGCCCGGAATGAAGAGCAGTTCGTGATAGGGCCCGGCCGGCGAGCTGGCGTAGTCGACATACATCATCAGGGACAGGCCGCTGCGGCGTTTTCCGGCCAGGCTGTCGGGCACCCAGCTGTGCTCATCCAGCAGTTTGGGGTCCGGACGCAACACGCAGATATAGGCGCGTCCGGTGAGCTGCCACGGGGCCGGTGCATCGATGATGTTATTCATGACCAAGGTGAAATCGGAACTGAACGTATACGATACACAACACAACAATAACGGGAGGAGATACATGGCCGGCAAACGCTTGAGCCCGATGGATGCGATGTTTCTGTACGGAGAAACGCGCGATATCAAAATGCATGTGGCTGGCTTGCTGCCACTCACGCCACCGCCAGATGCAGGGCCCGACTACATGGGTTTGCTGATGGAGGAAATCCGCGAGTCTTTGGACATCCAGGCGCCCTGGAATCTCAAGCTGGCGACACCCAATTTCATTCTCAACCCGCTGCATCGCTGGGTTGAGGACAAGCAATTCGATATCGAATACCACGTGCGCCGTTCGGCCTTGCCGGCACCCGGCGATGAGCGTGAACTGGGGGTGTTGATTTCGCGCCTGCACAGCCATGCGCTGGACCTGTCGCGCCCACCCTGGGAACTGCATCTGATCGAGGGGCTGGAAGGGGGGCGGATTGCGCTATACATGAAGATGCACCATGCGCTGGTCGATGGCTACACCGCGATGAAGATGCTTTCGCGCAGCATGGCGCGCAGCGCCGACGACCACGACACCCCGATGTTTTTCTGTCAGGCCCAGCCGCGTCGCCCGCGTGCCGACAGGAGCGCCGGCGCAGATATGTCGAGCGTGTGGGAATCGGTGGTTTCACAGTTTGATTCGGTGCGCGACGTGGGCAAGGCGCTGTGGCGCTTGAGTCGCTCGGCGCGCGGCGAGATTGGCGATCTGGTCAACTCCATGCAGGCACCCAATTCGGTACTGAACCGGCGCATTGGGCGCAATCGGCGCTTTGCCACTCAGCAGTATCAGCTTGATGACTTGCGCGCCTTGAGCAAGGCCTCTGGGGGCACCCTCAACGATATCGTGATGGCTTTGTGTGCCGGCGGGCTGCGCCGCTTTCTGCTCGAGATGGAAGAACTTCCGGACAAGCCACTGGTTGCATTCCTGCCGGTCAATGTGCGCCCCAAGGATGATCCGGGCGGTGGCAATGCGGTGGGCGCCATGTTGGCCTCGCTGGCCACCGATATCGAAGATCCGGTGCAGCGTTTGCAGGCGATTGTGGCCTCCACGCGGCAAGCCAAGCGGCAGATGGAGTCGATGTCAGCTGCGGCGATTATTGCCTACAGTTCGCTGATCATGGCGCCGTTCGGCTTGCAGACACTCAAAGCGGTGAGTGGCATTCGTGGACGCCTGCCGATCACCTTCAACCTGTGCATTTCCAACGTGCCGGGCACGGATGAACCGTTGTACTTCCGGGGTTCGCGCATAGAGGCGACCTATCCGGTTTCGATTCCAACCCACGGCATGGCCCTCAACATCACGGTACAGAGTTACGCCGGGACGCTGAATTTCGGCTTCGTTGGTTGTCGCGACACCTTGCCGCATCTGCAGCGCCTGGCGGTTTACACCGGTGAGGCGCTGGAAGAACTCAAGGCCGCTTTGCTTTAACGGCCTTCGAACTTGCCGAAACTTCGGTTGATGGTGCCCAGCAGTTTGCCCAGACGCGGGTAGTGTGCGGCGAGCAGCGGTTTGCCGGTGGTCAGCATGGCGACCGAAATGTCCCGTGCCGGATCGGCCCAGCAGAAAATCGAGATGAAGCCGAGATGGCCGAAGGCCTCACGGGTGTGCGGGCCATACAGGCCGAACGGTTCGTCGCCGAGCATGAAGCCTTCGCTGGTCCGGATCGGAATCATCAATGTGCGATCGAACTGGCGCGCGGCCGCCTCGCTGATGGCGCGGGTCACGGTGGCGCGTTCGAACAGGCGCTGTTTGCCGAAATGGCCGCCGTTGAGCAGGCACTGGAAGAAGTCACAGGTTTCCAGCGCGGTGGCGTAAATGTTGCCGGCCGGAATGTGCGCCGACATGAACTCAGGCGAGTTGGAGACTTCGGTGACTTGCGGGAACGAGGCGCCTAGCGCCCGGGTCGACAGGTAGGACAGCGGAAAGCGTTCGGGATAGCCGGTGAAATAGTTCAGGGCGGCTTGATCATGTTGCTGCGGCGGTAAGCCCAGGGTCATGTGGCGGCTGCCCAGCGGGCTGGCGATGCGCGAATGCAGAATCTCGTCGAGTTCCTGGCCGGTGGCCCGCCGCATCACTTCACCCAGGATGAATCCGCCGGTGATGGCGTGATAAGCCTGAGTGCGCCCGGCGTCCTTGCGTGGGGTGGCCTGGCATAGCGTTTCCACGCAGGCATCCCAGTTCCACAGCAGGCTGGGGTCGGGCACTTTTTGCCGAATTACCGGAATACCGCCGCGGTGTGCCAGCACCTGACCAACAGTGATGTATTGCTTGCCCTTGGCGGCGAACTCCGGCACGTATTCGGCAACCGGATCGTGCAGTCGAATTACCCCTTCTTCGGCCAGTTTGTGCACCAGCATGGCGGTGATCGCCTTGGAGGCAGAAAACAGACACACCGGCGTGTCGGCCTGCATGATCTGTTTGGGCGTGCCGGCTTTGTCCTGCGGGCCGTTGCCACGCGCATGGCCGATACTGCGATGCATCAGAATCTGGCCTTTGTGGCGTATCGCCAGACTGATCGCGGGCATGGTGCGCGTGCGATACAGCGCTTCGACCGCACCCCAGATCTGCTCCGGCACGTCACGCGACAGGCCCAGATCCTGCGGATCGGTTTCGTCGGCGCGGCGT
Organism: Oceanococcus sp.; assembly: GCA_041619315.1. GTDB lineage: Bacteria > Pseudomonadota > Gammaproteobacteria > Nevskiales > Oceanococcaceae > Oceanococcus. The sequence goes on from JBFKEC010000017.1 coordinate 6,566, forward strand.
ATGTCGCTGACATCCTCCAGCGATTGCGGGCGAGGGATCAGTTGTGGGCGAAGAAATTTAATCAAGGATGGGGCTCCGGTAGCCGCAGGCGAGTCGGGCATCATAGAAGCCTGCACAGTGGCTGTCATGAGGCGGTCGCGTGATGTCATCACGGCGGCCGGTGCAAGCCATTCAGGCTTCAGGCTGGGCGTGGCCCGGCGGTGTGCGGATCAGATACTCGCTCATCATGACGGTGGTGATGTTGAACAGATTGAGCATGCGCATGACCGAATGCAGCATGATGCTCATGTTGCGGATCACGCCCCACCATGAGCGGGCGCCATAGAACCGTTTGAGGTCGGTCACGTGCTGACCCGAGGGCCAGTCTTCTTCGACGATGCCGTGGATCGGCTCGGCGCCGGGTGTCAGGAGTTCTTCAACAACATGGCGGACATAGCGGGCGCGCGGTTGCATGCGTTCGCTCATCGGCGATTGATGGCCAAACCAGCGGCTCATCCACTGCGCCTGGCTCAAGCGTTTGGGTTTGCGCAGCAAGGTCACGGCGAGGATGCCGCGACTGCGCTCACCATCAGCCCAGTCGCGCACTTGTGAAGCCACGGGGTGCTCGCCGTAGTCGGTATACAGCCACTCATCGACGCGGTAACCGGCCAGTTCAAAGCCTGCCTGGCGCAGCACGTCCTCATAGTCGGTCGGGTCGCTGTCTGTGGGCAACCACAGATTGACCATGGCCTGAAAGGGTTGGCTAAAGGCGGGGGTCGGGGCGGGCGAGGGGGTGGTCGCAAGATCGTCGCAGATGTTGATTTGCAGGCCGATCGGGTCCAGCGCCAGCAACTGCGGCGCAACGTTTTCAAGCAACACTTCGCGACGCACCGCCGGGGCCATGTCAGGCGCTGGCCAGAGCAGATAGACCAGCTTTTTCACGCCGCTGATTGGCCCTGCAGCTGGGCGACAAATTCGCGCGCATTGGGCAGCAGCAGCGGGAAGCCATTGGCGCGGGTGAAGCGTGGTTCATAACCCAGATCGCGGCGCGCCTTGTCGATGCGGAAGCTCGAACTTTCGGTCAGATTGCGAACGCCGCGATGGGTCAGGGTGGGCTCTGGTCCGCCAAAGAAGTGGGCCAGTTCCATGCCGCGTCCGACCCATTTCATCATTGGTGCGGGCAGGCTGATTTTGGGGAATTTATGCCCCAGAGCTTCGACCATGGGCTGGAACCACACCAGCCCGTTGACCTGCTCGTCGTCATTGATGAAGTAGGCCTGGCCGCCAACCGTTTGTGGCGTTTCGCGCAGCGCTTTGGCGGCAAGAAAATGCGCGTCGATCAGGTTGTCGACATGGGTATTGTCCATGGTCGCGCGGCGACTGCCGATCAGGGCCTTGAAGCGGCCTGTGGCAAGGCTTTCGAGGAAGCTGCGGATCATGATCGAGTTGCAATCGCTGCCCCACACACCGCCGGGACGCAGGGCGCAGGTGCGCAGGCCATCGGTCGCATCGGCGGCCAGCACCATGCGCTCGGCCTCGATCTTGGTCATGGAGTACAGATCGTGGGTGCGGGTGGCGTAGGGCAGGCTTTCATCCTGGTTGTTGAGCACGCGGTCAAGGACCACGCTGAAGGTGCTGGTCTGGACCAGCACACCAACTCCGGCAGCCTGTGCCGCCTTGATCAGGTTGCGTGTGCCCAAGCAATTGACGTCATACACCAGGCGCTTCTGGGCCGGGCGATAGATGCTCAACAGATTGATCAGTGCGGCGCTGTGAAAGATGGTGTCCACGCCTTCGCAGGCTCGGCGCACATCGGCATAGTGACGCAGGTCTGCCGCTACGGTTTCGACCTCAGGATCATCGTCAAAGCTGTGCGCCATCACATCCAGGCTGCGCACCCGGCAACCCTGTTCACGCAGGCGCCGAACCAGGGCCGATCCCACGTAACCCGCGCCACCGGTGACCAGGCACAGCGGGCCGAGCTGCTCGGGAGTGAAGCTGGGAGTGGGTGGAATGTGTTGGGTGTCCGCCATGGTTTACTGGTCTCCGTAAATGCTGCGAGTGGCGTTGCTGAAGAAGCGAGTGCGCTGCTTTCGGCTCATGAGATGGCCCATGATGTCGACCGCGCGATTGATCCGTCCGGTGATGTGTACAGGCTTTTTGCCGAGGGCTTTGAGGCCTTCGCGTGCAACATCTTCGGGCGGCATGGGGAAGGCCTTGCTGCGGCGTTCCTCGGGCGTGTTGTTTTCGAAGCCTGGGGTTGATGTGGCGCCGGCCACGCAAGCCAGAACATCTACCCCCTGAGGTTTGAATTCTTCCCAAAGACCTTGTGCGAGATTGATGTTCCAGGCCTTGGTGGCGGCATAGTTGGCCACCATTGCGGTGCCCTGAAAGCCGGACATGCTGGACATCAGAATGATGCCGCCGTGGCCCCGCTCAATCATGGCGGGGGCGAGCGCGTGGGACATCAGCACCGGGGCGCGGCAGTTCACATCAAGCATGCTCTGGTGGGCCTGGCTTGAGATCTCCAAAAACTCGCCGATAACCGAGTAACAGGCGTTGTAGACCAGCAGACCGATGTCCAGCCCGGCGGTGGCCTCAAGGGTCAGCGCGTGCAGGTTTTCGTCGCTCAGGTCGATGGCGCAAGGGCGCACTTCAACATGGTGGCGCCGGCGCAACAGGGCCGCTTCTTGCTCCAGGGGTTCGAGGCGGCGGGCCATGGTGACCAGATTGAAGCCGCGCTCTGCGAGCACATGCGCGTAGCTACGACCAATGCCTTCGGAGGCGCCGGCAACGACCGCCCAGGGACCATATTGGGCGTGGAATTGGGGATCAACAATCATGCAGTTCGACGTGGCAGAGCGTGTATGAACAACCCGCCGAACATAGGCCGTAGCAGTTAAGGAGACTTCATCATTTTGGTGTAGGTCGGCCCTGCTGAAATCGGTCAGGCGCGGAAATTCAGCACTTGATGCAGGTACGCAACCATGGCCGACCAGGCCGCCTTTTCGTATTCCGGGGTGATATGGCCATGCAAATGGTAGGAGGTGCGCAAGCAGGCGGTTGCGATCTCGACCGTGAGCATGGGGTGGTCCACCGGATCGCGGCTGATCGGAAGATCATTGGCGGCCATGACCTGGGCGAGCAGATCGCCCAGGCGACCAAGCATGGAATGCAGCGAGCGGTAGGCGCTTTCGCCCTGAACCGGGCCCAGAATCAGCAGGCTGGCGAGTGGCTGCGCGTTGTGAAATTCACTCGCCGTGGTGGTGACTTCACGCAACTGGGCTTCCCAGCTGTCTGAGCGTAGCTGGGTTACGCGCTGGCGCAACCTATCTTCTAGCTGGTCGAGCTGGCGACTGTTGATCTCGTGAAAAACCGCCTGCGGGGTCGGGAAAAATTTGTAAATGCTGGCCCGGGTATAGCCCAGATTGTGCGCCAGTTCCGACATGTTGAAGCCATCCAGGCCTTTGCTCAGCAACAGTTTTTCGGCTTCCGCCAGAACGTCTTCAAAACGCTGGCGTGCGCGCTGCTGTTGCGGCTGTCTTGCAAGATGGCTGGATGCGGAACTCATCGGACTATCTTATGCGAAAGAGATTGACATAAGAAAGTAACACACGTAACTTTTGACAACAGTCAAAACTTCAAGGGAGTCAGCGCGTGGCCGCGGAACACAAGGACATACTGGATGCAGTGGTGATCGGAACCGGATTTTCCGGTTTGTGCATGGCGATCAAACTCAAGGAGGCCGGCATCGAGCGCTTTGTGGTGCTCGAAAAAGGTCCTGAGGTTGGCGGCGTTTGGCGCGAGAACACCTATCCGGGGGCGGCCTGCGACATTCCTGCCGAACTGTATTCATTCAGTTTTGCGATGAAAACCAACTGGAGTCGGCGTTACCCGCCACAGCCGGAAATCCAGAGCTACATGAAGGAATGCGCTGAACGCTTCGCATTGTATCCGTTCATTCGCTTCAACACCGTCGTGGCCGGCGCGCGCTATGTGGCCGACAGTGCAATCTGGGAGATCGAGCTGGGCACTGGCGAGGTCCTGCGCAGCCGCATATTGGTGACCGGCGTGGGCCAGCTCAGCCGTCCGGCCATGCCCGACATCAAGGGGCTGGAGAGTTTTTCCGGCACGCGCTTTCATTCGGCTCAATGGGATGCCGATTTCGATCCAGCGGGCAAACGCATCGGCGTGATCGGCACCGGCGCCAGCGCGATTCAGTTCATCCCCGAGTTGGCCAAAACTGCGGCAAGGGTCGAGATCTTTCAGCGCACGCCACCGTATGTGATGCCCAAGCCTGACCGCGCATACACGGCGCTGGATCGCTGGATGATGAAACACGTGCCTGGCTACAAGGAGCTCAATCGCAAGGTCTGGTACGCCGCAGGGGAGAAATCCACTGGCGCGTTCAACAATGACAGCCGTCTGGCTGCGGCCTACAAGCGCCTGACGCTGTGGAACATGCGTCGCCATATCAAGGATCCGGAACTGCGTGCCAAGTTGACCCCGGACTACCCGATTGGATGCAAGCGGGTGCTGTTTTCGCACAATTACTTCCAGGCTCTGGCGCAGGACCATGTTGATGTCATCAGCAGCCCGATCGAGCAGGTTACGGCCAACGGCGTGAGTGCCGGTGGCAAGGCCTACGAGTTTGATGCGCTGATTTATGGCACGGGTTTCCGGGCCACCGAGTTTCTTGCGCCAATGCGTATTGCCGGGGCACAAGGCCAGCTGCTGAGTGATGTCTGGTCAGACGGCGCCGAGGCCTATAAGGGCGTGAGCGTTCACGGTTTCCCCAATCTGTTCATGCTTTACGGGCCGAACACGAACCTGGGCAGCAACTCGATCATCTTCATGATTGAGTGTCAGGTGGGTTACATCATGCAGTGCGTGGAGCGGCTCAAGAACGGCGGGTTCAGCTCGGTGGATGTCAAAGCGCAGGTGATGCAGGCCTATAACAGCAACATACAGAAGCAGCTGAAAGCCTCGGTGTGGAGTGCAGGATGCAGTTCCTGGTACCACAACGAGCAGGGCAAGGTGACCAACAACTGGCCCGGCCTGACCCAGGAATACAAGCAATTGCTGGCCGAGCTCGACAGCGACAGTTTCGATTGGGTAGGCGCGTAACCCCAATTACCTTTGGGAATTCCTATACTCCAGAAAAGTATAAAAACGGAGGGGACGATGTCTGCAGGATCAGCGTACTGGTGGGATCAGCTTCCCGAGGATTTCTACAAGTCGCCTGACGGCACCGAGCTGGACAAGCAGCATCGCTTCAAAGTGCGGGCCACCGCAGCGGCCGACCGGGTGCTGCGGGCGGGGCTGGGTTCGGTGATGGGCGCATCCATGACCCCGTTGCTGGTTTCGAAAAAGGCCTTGTCAGAAGAGTTAGAGCGGCTGGCCTTTTACCGCGAATTTGCCGAAAGGGCAGATGTGCAAGCTACGTTTCAGGCTCCTGAACCGGTGCGTATGCGCGTGTCCAATCCGCGCCTGGGGCACTACCGACCGTTTGGTATTCGGGCTGAAGATCTCAGTTTCGACAGCCCGTTCGTGCCGCTCAATCCGGCCATGCGCGAGCGCTTTGCCGGTTTTCGCCGCAATCAGGTAGCCCATGCGCAGTACTGGCGCCATCCGCGCGGACCTCGGCGCACTCTGATCTTCGTGCATGGCGTAATCGAAGGATGGTATGGGCTGAATGCGGCCTGGTTTGCCCTGAAATGGTTTTACCGCCGCGGCTACGACGTGGTCCAGTTCACCTTGCCGTTTCATGGCTATCGCACCGAGCCTCGCCACGGTGTGAGTGGCATCGGGTTCTTCTCTGGCGGTTTTTCACACATCAATGAAGCCATGTTGCAGGGCGTGTGTGATCTGCGAGTGTTGCTGGATTACCTGTATGCGCAGGGTGCACCTTCGGTGGGGGTCAGTGGTTTGAGCCTGGGCGGTTATTTCACATCCATGCTCGCCACGGCCGACCCGCGTCTGGCCTTTGCCATTCCCAATTCTCCCGTGGTGGCGCCTATCGACATGGTGCTGGATTGGGAGCCAACCGGCGCCTTGCTGCGTGCGGTGATGAAGCGCAGCGGCCTAAGCGTGCGTGAGTTGCGCCGTGATCTGGCCGTGCATAGCCCGCTGAGTTATTCCCCACAACTGGATGGCGATCGGGCCCTGATTATCGGTGGCGCCGGTGACCGTCTGACCTCACCGCGTTTCGTGCGCCTGCTGCATGAGCATTGGCCGCAAAGCCATCTGCACTGGTTTCCAGGCAACCATGTGATTCATCTCAGCCAGGGCGCGTATCTGCGCCGGATGAAGAACTTCATGGATCGGCACACCGCCCAGCCCCTGTTGTAGTGCCCTGTTAGGGCAGCAGGGCACCGCGCAGAGCGTAGAAGAACAGGGCCGCGAGCAGGGCTGAAACCGGCACGGTGATCAGCCAGGCGGCGACAATCTTGAGGAAGGCTTGACGCTTGACCAGCTTGCGCTGGAACAGCTGGCGCAGAACTTTGCTTTCCTGCTTGGTCAGCACGCCATTCTTGCCCATCTTCTTGACCTGTTTCAGCACGCGATTCTTGTCTTCCGAATCCGCTTCGTAGAACTGGTGCAGGCGCTCTTCAAGTTCGCCATGTGCGGCATCGCCATGAGCACGGATAACGCCTTCGATGGTGGCGCCCAGCTGGTTGTCCAGATACTCGCGCAGAAAGCCGACGCCGAAAACCGCGCCCAGCGCCACGTGGGTGGAGCTCACCGGCAAGCCCAGCTGGCTGGCGATGATGACAGTGATTGCGGCAGACAAGGCAATGCAGAACGCGCGGCTGCGGTCGAGCTCGGTGATTTCGGAGCCGACAGTGCGAATCAGGCGCGGCCCGAACAGGGCAAGACCCAGGGCAATGCCCAGTGCGCCGCTAATCATCACCCACAACGGAATGCTGACTTGAGTGGCGATGTCGTGATTGGCAATCGCATCGTAAATGCCGGCCAGCGGGCCGACCGCATTGGCCACGTCGTTGGCGCCGTGGGCAAAGCTGAGCAGGGCTGCGGCAAAAATCAGCGGCATGGTGAACAGCTGGTTCACGCTTTCTCGATTGGCTTCCAGCAAGCTCAAGCGGGCGCGCACGCGCGGGCGAACCCAGGCAAATGCGATGACGGCTGCAATCAGGCCGAGGCTGGCGGCTTGCCACAGATCCAGCTTGACCACCTTTTTCAGGCCTTTTAGGGCGAGGTAGGTGGAAAAGGCGAAGGTCATCAGCATGATCAGTCGCGGCACCCAGCGCGCAGCAGCTTCCAATATGTCGTCGCTGTGCAGGATGCGTTTGTTGATGATGAGGAGGAACAGCGCGGCGATGATCCCGCCCATCAGCGGCGAAATCACCCAGCTTGAGGCTATTGCGCTCATGCTTGACCAGTTCACCGCTTCCCAGCCCGCAGCCGCAATGCCGGCGCCCATAACACCACCCACAATGGAATGCGTGGTGGAGACCGGGGCGCCCAGTGCGGTGGCGATATTGAGCCAGATTGCGCCGCCGAGCAGTGCGGCCATCATGACCCAGATATAGACCTGGTCGCTGTCGATCATTTGCATGTCGACAATGCCTTTTTTGACCGTCTTGACCACGTCGCCGCCGGCCACCAGCGCACCGCTGGCTTCAAAGATGGCAGCGATGATGATGGCCGCGGTCATGCTCAGCGCAAACGAACCAACTGCCGGGCCGACATTGTTGGCCACATCGTTGGCGCCGATATTCAGCGCCATGTACCCGCCAATTACGGCCGCCACCAGCAGCAGCTTGTAGTGTTCAAAATGGGCATAGCTGGTTTCGATGAACCAGGCGATGCAAAACAGAAAAAGGCCGGCACTAGCCAGCTTGAAAGTGCGCTGCATGCGATTGCGAACTCGTGAGATTTGGGTGGGCCGGCTGCGTTATCCCTGTTATCTTTGCGTGCCTCTGGCGCCGGCGGAGTGTGTGAAAGACACTGTCACAATTCTGTCATATTTTGGCGCCTCACACCCCCTATGCATCGATCCAGGATGGTTGCCGTGATTCCAAGTATTCAGCCCTACGACCACGACATCTGGCGCATTGATACGGCCTATGTGGCCGATGGTGTGGCTGCATGCTATCTGCTGCGCGAAGGGGCGCAGTACGCGCTCGTCGAGTGTGGAACCGGGCTTTCGGTCGAACCGATACTCGCCGCTCTTGATGCTTTGGGGGTTGCCCGCGATGCGGTGCGCCACATCATTCCTACCCATGTTCATCTGGATCACGCCGGTGGTGCCGGGGGGCTGATGCAGGCGTTGCCACGTGCGAGTTTGCACGTGCATCCGCGCGGACTGCGCCATCTGGTTGATCCCAGCAAACTGCTGGCCGGAGCCATGGCGGTGTACGGCGAGGACAGTTTCAAGCGCCTCAATGGCGAAATTCTGGCGTGTCCGCAAGAGCGCAGCTATGCGGCCGAGGATGGCGGCGTTGTCGATTTGAACGGGCGTGCCTTGCAGCTGTTGGATGCGCCCGGACATGCGCGCCATCACCTGGTGGTGTGGGATGAACGCAGCCGCGGATTCTTTACCGGTGATGTGTTCGGGCTGGGCTATCCGCAACTCGATGTGGGTGACCGGACCTTCATCGTGCCGACCACCACGCCGGTGCAGTTTGACCCTCAGGCGTGGCACGCCACCCTGGCCAGAATGGCGGCGTATGAGCCGCAATATATGTATCTGACGCACTATGGGCGGGTTGAGAATCCGGCCGAGCTGTCGCGTGAACTGGCCTTGCGGGTGGATGCCCACGCCGCATTGGGCGAGCAGTTCAGCGATCTGCCCGAGGAGCAGCTGGCAAGCAAGCTGGGTGATGCTCTGTTTGCCGATTATCAGGCTGCAGGCGGGCAGCAGCCGCGCGCGCTGTTCGACAAGGTGCTGGGCATGGATCTGAAGCTCAATGCCCAGGGCTTGCAGTTCTGGCAACAACACAAGGCCGCCTGAGCCCAAAACCATGAAGACACAGCAGGTACGCATCGTTGAGGTGGGCCCACGTGATGGCTTGCAGAATGAGCCCGAGCCAGTCGCAACCGAGCGCAAGCTGGCGCTGATCACGGATCTGGTCGAGGCCGGGCTGGATTGCGTGGAAGCCACCGCATTTGTATCCCCGCGCTGGGTTCCGCAAATGGCCGATCACGCCGAGGTACTGGGCAGCCTGATGCGCGGTCCGCTGGCCAGTCGTGCGCGCTTTCCGGTGCTCACGCCCAATCTGCGCGGTTATGAGGCTGCGCGTGATGCGGGTGCGCGTGAGGTCGCGGTGTTTGCCGCTGCGTCGGAAGCGTTTTCGCAAAAGAACATCAATTGCTCAATCGACGAAAGTTTCGAGCGTTTCGCCCCGGTGCTTGAGGCCGCCGCTGCAGATGGCATTGCGGTGCGTGGTTATCTGTCCTGTGTGCTGGGCTGCCCGTACAACGGCGAAGTCTCGGTGCAAACCGTCAGCGAACTGGCGGCACGCCTGATTCAGGCCGGCTGCTATGAAGTGTCATTGGGCGACACCATAGGCGTGGGTACGCCACATCAAACCCAGGCGCTGATTCAGTCGGTCACCCGGCGCGTGCCGGTGGGCATGATCGCCGGACACTTTCACGACACCTATGGTCAGGCGCTGGCCAATGTGTATGCCGCCATGCAGGCCGGGGTGCGCGTGTTTGATGCCTCGGTATCGGGGCTGGGTGGTTGTCCCTATGCGCGCGGCGCCAGTGGCAATCTGGCGACCGAAGATCTGGTTTATCTGTGCCAGGGGCAGGGCATGGACACCGGCGTGGACCTGGACGCGTTGGTCGACGCCGGTGAGGCCATCTGCCGCGCGCTGGGGCGCAGCAATCAGTCGCGGGTGGCGCAGGCTGTCATGGCCAAGCGCGCTGGCTGAACGGCGCAGCTACTCGCTGGCCAAACCCTGAATGCTGTAGCCGGCGTCGACGTAAAGAATCTCGCCGGTGATGCCGGAGGCCAGGTTCGAGCTTAAAAACGCTGCGGCATTGCCCACTTCTTCAGGTGTGACATTGCGGCCCAGAGGCGAGGCCTGCTCGGCACTGGCCAGCATGCCGCGAAAGCCCTTGATGCCGGCTGCGGCCAGGGTTTTGATCGGGCCGGCAGATATGCCATTGACGCGAATGTTGCGCGCGCCAAGTTCGGCCGCCATGAAACGTACGTTGGCTTCCAGACTGGCTTTGGCCGGGCCCATCACGTTGTACATCGGCACCGCGCGCACTGCGCCCAGATAGGTCAGGGTGAGCAGGGCACCACCATCGCGCAACTGCCCGCGCAAGGTCTTGGCCATGGCCGCAAAGCTGTAGGAGCTGATGTCATGGGCGATCTGGAAACCCTCGCGCGTGACCGCATCCAGGTAGCTGCCCTGAAGCTGCTCGCGTGGCGCGAAACCGATGGAATGAACCAGGATGTCGAAGCCATCGGGCCAGATGTCCTTGAGGCTTTCGGCCAGAGCGTCGATGGAAGCATCTTCGGCCACATCGCAGGGAAAGATGCCGCTGGCGTTGGTGCGCGCAGCGCAGGCCTCGACCCGCGACAGCAGCTTTTCGCCCTGATAGGTGTAGGCCAGTTCCGCGCCTTCGCGGTGCATGGCTTCGGCAATGCCGGTGGCGATCGATCGGTCACTGGCGACGCCGGTAATCAGCGCACGTTTACCCTGCAAGAAACCCATAACTCCCTCCGTAGTCCCGGCTTGAGCCGGTGTGTGTTCAGGCCCGCGAGTTTAGTCCATTCGGGGGCGCGCTACTCAGGCGGGCGGAAACCGCGATACTTCGGCACGGAAGGGTTCCAGCCGGCACGCTCAAAGCGCGAGATCAAGCCTTGTTCACCGACCAGCTGGAGGGCGCCAACGACGACCAGAATGTTGTTCGGTTGTTTGCGGTACTCGGCGAACTTTTCCATCCACGCCTCATTGCGATCATTGACCAGGCGCGTGTACAGCGAGGGCGTTTCCACTTGCATTTCGCTGGCCAGGGTTTCGAGCAGATCGAGGTCGGCGTTGCGGTAGATGTCAAGAATGCGTGAGATCTGTGCGCGGGTGTCTTCAAGGTCTTCCAGTGCGCTGCGCAGGAAGGCCTCATTTTGTCCATCGGACATGTCGGCGAAAATGGACAAATGCTGGCGCGGCGGTGTCAGGCCGGCGGTCAGTTTCATGTCCGATACCGCTTCACGGTAAAGCCGCACATCCACGCCATTGTCGATCGGGAAGCCATCGCGGGCGAACTGTGCGGTGGCCAGCGTCTGGGCAAAAAACCATGGCCGGTAGCGTTCAAGTATGGCCATCGGCAGGCCCAGGTCCTCGACCTTGCCTTCAACCTGCAGCATCAGGTCGGCGGGCATTTCATCATGGATGGTGCGGCCGGCAGGATAGCGCGCCTGGGCCAGTTCGTCGGCCTCGAATGCGACTGAACCAATCAGGAACAGGTCTGATTCGAAAACCACCAGATCGCTGGTCATGTAGGCCGCATGCACCACGTCGGGCAGGGCCCGTGCGCCATGCGGCAGCAAGTGCACCGAACCGAGCAGGTAGATGCGATTTTTCTCGCCCTTGATCGACCACAGGAGGTCGAAGGTTTTCTTGCCTGGCCCATCATCTTGTGCCTGAGCGGCGACGATTCCGACCGGTAAGACGGCCAGGAACAGTGCTAAAATACAGGGCTGAATCGAGGTGGCCCAAGTCTTGCAAATCATGCCCATGATGGTTGGTTCTACGTTCCTAAAAATGCGCTTTTCACAGCGCCGGTTGCGGTCTTGCGTAAGGCAGCTGAGCGTTGCTGTGTGCCTGTGTCTATTGTCCACTGCGAGCTGGTCACAAATCTACCGCTGGGTCGATGAAAACGGTCAGGTTCATTTCAGTGACAGCGTGCCTCCGGAAGTGTCCAAGCTTGAGCGGCATGTTCTCGACCAGCACGGAAATTTACGTGAAGTGCTGCGTCGTCAGCGCACCGTCGAAGAGCTGGAAATGCATCGCCGGCGGATGGACGCAATGGACACCGAGCGCGATCGACGTGCCCAGCAGGACGAGTATGACCGTTATCTGTGGACCACGTTCAGCAGCATAGACGCGCTGGCGAAACTGCGTGATGAGCGGCTGTCGGTGCGGGATCAGCAAATCGAACTGCTTGAGCGTGATATGCAGCAGATTGAGCGGTCGCTGGCGCATGAGCGCGGGCGCCGTTCCGAGCGGCCATTGGCACAGCAAAATCGCATACGTACGCTGGAGAGTGATTCGGCCGCCGTGGCGGCCAAGATCGCTGATATCAAAAAGCAGCGTCAGGCTGAATTCGAAGGTCTGAACAAGGACATTGCGCGCTACGAATACCTGCGCTTGCGCCGCGCCGTCGGCGGCTAAGCCTTTCGGTTGGTTTGCGGTGTGCCCACAAGGCGGCATACTTCGGCGCAATGAGTACCCCGGACAGTCGCATCGAAGTGCCGTTCATTACGCTGCCCAACTGGGTCAGCGCGGCGGCGCATTGCGGCTTCAATGTGCGTCCGGTGTTCGACGAACTGGGTATCAAGACGGATCTGGCGCGGCTTGATGAGGCAACCATAAGCCTGGGTCAACTGGCCGAATTGATGCAGCGCTGTGTGGCCCGCGCGCGTCAGCAGCACTTTCCGTTCGTGCTGGGCGAAACGTTTGCGTTTGATTACCTGCCCGATATCGCCACCTATCTCGCCACCAGCCCAACCTTGCGTGAATCGGTGCGGGTGCTTGACTGGGTCCGCATGCTGATCAATCCGATGGTCGATCTGCGTCTGGAAGAAAGTGAAGGGCAGGCCAGACTGGTGCAATATGGGATCGATACCCGCGAGGGCGGGGCGATTGCGCTTTATTTTGTCGAATCGACTTTTGCCTCGGTGGCCAAGTTTGCCCTTGGCCTGGCCCCCGAACTGGCGCAAGTGACTCACATGGAACTGAGTTACCCGCAGCCCGCGCATATCGCGCACTACCGCGAGCATCTTCCGATTCCGGTGACCTTCGATCAACCTCGCGACGCATTGCGCTTTCCCTGCCGTTTTCTGGATATGCCGCTGGATGGTGGCTTTCCGGACCTGCACGGTCAGGCCGAAAAACGCGTTGATGAACGTCTGGCCCAGTACAGCGTTGGCAACACGGCAGCCGCACTGGAGCAAGCGTTTGTGCGTGAACCGCGCTTGCTGGGTTGCGGGCTGGAGCGCATGGCCGACCATCTGGGCCTGCATCCACGTACATTGCAGCGCCGTTTGCGCGCCGAAGATGCGGTGTTTGCGGAGATTCAGGATGGGGTGCGTCAGCGTCGCGCGCTGGCCGATCTGGCCAATCCATCGCTGGATATGGAAACCATCAGCGAACGTCTGGGCTTTTCCGACCGACGCAGCTTTACCCGGGCCTTTAAGCGTTGGCACGGGGTTACGCCGGGCCAGCACCGCAAAACTCAACAAACGTCCTGATTGTCGTCAATTGTTCCTTTGTGGTCGTCGCCGGTCATAGTCGGGACTTGTCGACATGCTTACAGTTGAACTCAGTCAATGATCAGGATGGATGACATGTCCGCAGCGCCAAAAGCCATTGTTCCTCGCAAAGGGCCGGATTTCGGTCTCGATGGGGATATCCCCAAATACTGGTTCGACAACGATGCGTTCAAGAGCCGATTTTTTGATGCCATGTCGGTGCTGTTTCCCGAAGGGGAGAAGTTCTTCATCTGCTGTGTGCGCGACTACCGCGAGCAGATCACCGACCCGCAGCTTAAAGCCCAGGTCAAAGACTTCATCTATCAGGAAGGCCAGCATGGCATGGTCCACACCCAGTTCAACGATCGTCTGAAAGATCAAGGGGTTGCGGTAGAAAAGATTCTTGATGAGCAAAATCGGGTGATGTTCGGGTTCTTCCGCAAGCGTTTCCCGCGTGTCTATACCCTGGCGCAAACCGCGGCGGCTGAGCACATGACCGCACTGATGGCCCATGGCTTTTTCTCCGCCGGCCTGCTCGACAAGGCCGATCCACGCATCCGTGCCATGTACGCCTGGCATGCGGTGGAGGAAATTGAGCACAAAGCGGTGGCTTACGACGTATTTAAAAAGATCGCTAAAGGTGGCTATTTCGTGCGGACCGCCGCCATGCTTCAAGTGGGTCTGACCTTCCCTTTGCACGTGTTCATGATCATGCGCCACATGTTCGAAGTGGACGGTGTACAGAATCGCGGGCGCGTGTGGCTGCGCGGGCTGTGGTGGCTGTACGGGCCGGGCGGATTGTTCCCGCGCTTGCTGCCGCATTTTCTGAGTTACTTCCGTCCCGGCTTTCATCCCTGGAAGCACGGTTCGATGGACACCTACGACCGCTGGACCGAAGCTTACGAAAAGAGTGGCGACGCGATCGCAGCGGCTGATGCGGTGTCGGTCGCGGCTGTTTGAAGTCACGCGCTGCACAGGCTCATGGGCTTCCTCCTATGAAGAAATCATAGGCCGGATTTGTCTACCGCACCGTGGGACGTCCACTAACGCTCCGGACGTTGAGGTCTTGTGAGTAAAAAAAGTTTGAAGCAGGAGCGGTATCTGTGATTAAAGGCG
>JBFKEC010000018.1:0-20828 GCA_041619315.1 Oceanococcus sp.
AGCAATCGCATCATCGACCTGCTGATCACTGCCGCGCGCGTAAGCGCCCAGCCGGATCATGTCCTGATTGCGCCGATAGGCCGAGTACAAATGGCGCAGACGCACCGCGTCGTCACGCTGCTGCGGACTTTGCAGATCGCGCGCAACCCGGCTGACGGACGCTTCAATGTCGATCGCCGGATAATGCCCGCTTTCGGCCAGGTCGCGCGACAGCACGATGTGTCCGTCGAGGATCGCCCGCGCGGTGTCGCCGACCGGATCCTGCATGTCATCGCCTTCCACCAGCACGGTATACACCCCGGTAATGGTGCCGCCGCCGGGCTCGGCATTACCGGCGCGCTCGATCAGCTGGGGAATCTTGGTGAACACCGAAGGCGGAAAGCCACGCGTTGCCGGCGGCTCGCCGATGGCCAGCCCGATTTCACGCTGGGCCTGGGCAAAGCGGGTCAGCGAGTCCATCAGCAGCAGGACGTTTTTACCTTCATCGCGAAACCCTTCGGCTAAAGCGGTGGCCAGATAGGCTGCACGCAACCGCATCAACGGTGACTGGTCGGCCGGACTGGCCACCACCACCGCTTTGCGCATGCCCTGCTCACCCAGTGTATTCATCACGAAATCACGCACTTCACGCCCACGCTCACCGATCAAACCCACCACGATCACATCCGCGGTGGTGTGCCGGGTCATCATGCCAAGCAGGCTGGATTTCCCCACGCCGGAGCCGGCAAAAAGCCCGACGCGCTGACCGCGCCCCAGGGTGAGCAGGCTGTTGATCGGACGCACGCCCACATCCAGCACCTGATCGACCGGCGCACGCGACAAGGGATTCAGCGGCGGTGCATGCAGACGACCGAAGCGTTCGGGACGCATACGTCCCTTGCCATCAATCGGTCGTCCCTCGCCATCCAGAACGCGGCCCAGTACCGCTTCACCCAGCGGAACCTCCGCCTGACGCCCCAAAGGCACGACCCGCGCGTTGGGCCGAATATTGATCATCGATGAGGCCGGCATCAGATAGATCTTGTCGCCGGAAAAACCTACGACCTCGGCCTCGACACCACGTCCATCATCATGCTCAATGCGGCAACGCGTGCCGATTTCAGCATGACAGCCTTCGGCAACCAGGGTCAGTCCGACCACCTGGCGCAGACTGCCCGAAACCACCAGCCCAGATGACAAGCCGGTACGCGCACCCCGCGCCGCCAGACGATCGGCCAATTGCAGTTGTCGGGCCTGACGGAATTGCTGGGCCGCATCAGACATTCAGCATCTCCGCAGCCAGCCGGTCGAGGCGTTGTTGCAGGCGCCCATCCACTTCAGCCATGCCTCTTTTGACCCGCACGTCACCGGACTGCAAATTGTCGTCCTGATGCAGCATCCAGTTCGCGTCGGTCAGCTCATGGCCGGACAGAAATTGCAGATCGCGAGGATTCAGCCAGACTTCGACCGGCGCTTCCAACTCCTGCCCCAGTGCCGCCACGGTTTGTCGCACCAGCGACTGCAAAGCTTCGGGATCATCAAATACGGATTTCCCGACGATCCGCCGGGCCAGAATCAAGGCCAGATTGGCCAGGCTGTATTCCAGATCACGATCCAGCTCATCCAGCGGCGAGGCCAGCGCTGCAGCCAGAATGTGCAAGCGTTCGACACCTTCGGTAACCGCGGCTTCACCCGCCGCAACACCCGCTGCATAACCTTCGGCATGGCCCTGCGCCCAAGCTTCATCATGGGCTCGTTGCTGCAAGGCATCCAGCTCCGCTGCGGTCGGTGGCCGTTCCGGCTGAACAGTTTCACTGACCGAGGGATCGTCGCGCTCGAACTGCGGCATGTCCCAGGCCCGGGCACAATCAAGGTTGCGCCAAACGCGGCGATCGTCAGCCGCGCTCATAACATCTCTTCAGCGGCGCTACCCAGACTGATTTCCCCTTCATCGGCAAGCTTGCGCGCCAGCGTCAGAATTTCTTTTTGCGCGGCATCCACATCCGACACTTTGGCCGGGCCGGCCGATTCCAGATCTTCACTGAGCATTTCGGCCGCGCGCTTGGACATATTGGCCAGAATCTTTTCCTTGACGGTCTTGTTAGCGCCTTTGAGCGCCAGCACCAAGCGGTCGTTCTCAACTTCGCGCAGCAAGCGCTGCATTGAGCGATCATCCACCTCAGCCAGATTGTCGAATACGAACATCAAATCTTCGATGCGCTGGCTAAGCGCTTCGTCCTGCTCGCGCAGCAGTTCGATCAGGGTCTGTTCTGTGGCGCCATCCATCATGTTGATGATGTTAGCGGCGACCTTGACCCCACCGACATTGGAGGCTTTAAGGTTGCCGGCACCGGAGAACTGGCGCTCCATGATCTCGTCGAGTTCCTTGAGTGCCGCCGGTTGTATGCCATCCAGACTGGCGATGCGCAGCATCACGTCCACGCGCAGGTTTTCCGGCAAAAGATTGAGAATTTCCGCCGACTGATCGGAATCCAGATAGGACAGCACGATGGCGATAATCTGCGGATGCTCGTGACGGATCAGCTCGGCCACGGCCCGGGTTTCCATCCACTTGAGGGCTTCCAGGCCCTTGCTGTTACGCCCAATCAATATGCGGTCAATCAGGCTGCCGGCCTTATCCTCGCCCAGCGCCGAGACCAGCACATTGCGCACATAGTCGTCGCTACCAATGCCCAGCGAAGTCTGGGATTCCAGCACATCAACAAAATTGTCGATGACCAGCTCCATGCGCTCACGCGGGACGCTGCTGAGCGAAGCCATGGCCGAGCCAACCTTCTGCACGGCTTTGGCACCC
This sequence comes from Oceanococcus sp., assembly GCA_041619315.1. Classification (GTDB taxonomy): domain Bacteria; phylum Pseudomonadota; class Gammaproteobacteria; order Nevskiales; family Oceanococcaceae; genus Oceanococcus. Next base: position 2,795 of record JBFKEC010000018.1, read on the forward strand.
ATGTGCTTGAGTACATCTGCGGCGGTTTCTTCGCCCAGCGACATCAACAGTATCGCTGCGCGCTCGTCGCCAGCAATATCCTCGATTGTGTCAGTCATCACCCACCCACTGTTTCATCAGTTGCGCCACGCGCTTGGGATCTTCACGCACCGCATCGCGTGCGACATTGAGTTTGCGCTCCATCGGCGGCAGCGTCGCCGGGCGCGGCGCCTCCTCCAGTTGCTCGTCTGTCGGCGCCCGCATCTGCCCACCGGCCGCAGCAGATGCGGCTGCCACCGCCGCGGATGAACCCAGCGCCGCCGGGGCCACCTCACGCACCGGATAGGACGTATTCAAAGCCGCACGCAAAGCCGGGCGCAGGACCAAAAAGGCGATGATCAGAAGCACCGCCGCACCGAGCAGCTGGCGCCCCAGATTGCGCACCAGCGGCGTGTCCCACAGGGGTTCGTCGATCGGCGCCAGCGCCTGCGGTGTCACGAAGCTCAAATTGCTGATGCTGACCGTGTCTCCACGCTCAAGATTGAAACCAACAGCATCCTTGACCAGGCTTTCAATCTGGCTGAGTTCGGCTGTGCTTAACGGTTTGGTCTTGTCCCCACCGGCTTCCAGATCCGGCACATGATCGACCAGCACGGCCACGCTGACGCGGCGTAAGCGGCCGGGATCACTGCGCCGATGGCTAAGGGTGCGATCGACCTCGTAATTGCGTGTTTGCTGGCGACTGGTGGCCAGATCATTATCGGTGGCCTGATCGCTGTTGGGCACACGATTGCTCAATGCGCCTGGAACACCAACCGCCTCGCTGCTGACATCACGGTTTTCTGACAACTGCTCACTGCGCAGCACCTTGCCATCCGGTGAATAGCTTTCGCGGGTTTCCTCCAGCGCGCTGAAATCAAGATCCACGCTGACCTGGGCACTGACCCGCCCCGGCCCAAGCACCGGCAGCAGCAATTGCTCGATGCGCCCGCGGTAGGTGTCTTCAAGTCGGGTGCGATATTCCAGTTGCGTGGTGCTCAGACCCAGCGCCGCATCACCAGAACGATTCAGCAAGCGTCCGGCTTCATCCACCACGCTGACCTTGGAGGCTTGCAGTTCGGGAATGCTCGAGGCGACCAGATGAACCACCGCATCAACCTGACCGTCTTCCAGACGGCGGCCGGGATACAGCGACAGCAACACGGATGCACTGGGCTGCTGACGATTGCGTACAAAAGCACTGCGCTGCGGAATGGCCAGGTGGACACGCGCACTGCGAACCGGTTGCAACTGACTGATGGTGCGCGACAGCTCGGTTTCCAGCGCATGTTGGTAACGCGCATTCTCGAGAAACTGGCTGACACCGATGCCCTGCTCTTCACGCATGGTCTCGAAACCGCCACCGGCGCTGCGCGGCAGGCCCTGACTGGCCAGCTGCAAGCGCGCGCTGTGCACGTCAGCCGCAGCCACTTGTATGGCACCACCCGCATCCTGGGTAAATTCGATACCCGCCTGGCGCAACGCCTCGACCATTGCGGCTTCGTCCTGGGTATTCAGACCGCTGTACAGAGTCTGCATACCTGGTTTTTGGCCCCACATGAAGACGGTGACCCCAACGGCCACGGCCAAAGCCACACCTATCAGGGCCGCCAACTGACGGACACCCGGGCTGGCCAACACGTCCTTGAGATTGAAGTTCTGCAAGGCGCTGGCTGGTCGCGCTGCTGTACCTGACGATGTTTGAATGTCACTCACGCGTGTCTTTCCCTGAGGCCGCTACTTGTCCACCGACGCGGTTGCGTCGCAGACCCTCGATCTTGCCGATTCACACCGACTAAATCGGCATATTCATGATGTCCTGGTAACTCGACACCAAACGATTTCGCACCTCGGCCATGGCCTGGAAAGAAACCTGCGCTTTGTTCAGTGACAACATCACCTCAGCCAGTTCGGTGCCCGGCTCTCCGCGGGCGAACGCACCGGCCGCACTGGCCGCTTCCTGCTGCTGATCATTGACCCGATTCACCGCATCGCTCATCAGTTCAGCAAAGGTTCCGGCACCCTGAATCTGGGGGCTACCCTCACTTGGCGACTGACTTTGCTGAAGCTGCCGAATCTGGCTCAGCACACTGTTGATATCGGCGGATTGAATACTCATGCCTGGTCCTCTATGACGCCTGCGCAATGCCTGCGCAGCGCGGTACTACCCCCTCAAGGCAACTTGCATGCCACGCCCTAGGATGAAACCTGCTGACGACTCAAATCGTACTTGCGCAGCTTCTCGACCAGCGTGGTGCGCCGCAGCTTGAGCAGCTGGGCCGCTTGCGAAACCACACCCCCGGTCTGTTCCAGGGCCTGACGAATCAACGCCTGCTCGATTTCCGCGATGTGGTTTTTCAGATCCAGCCCCGCCTCGGGCAGTTGATCGAGTTCGTCTGGAACCGCCGTCGCCACGGCATCAAGCAGATCATCATCAAGTTCATCGATCAGCCGTGCACCGGCCGGCTGGTATCGCTCGGGCAGATCCTGCGGACGGATCGTGCTGTTGGGATACAGCACCGCCAAACGTTCCACCAGATTGGCCAGCTCGCGCACATTGCCAGGCCAGGTGTAGGAGCGCAGCAGATGGATAGCCTCAGGGCTGAAGCGCACATCGCCGCGGCCAAATTCACGCAACTCGTCGGAAATCTCGGAGATCAGCAGGGGCAGATCCTCTAGACGCTCGCGCAGCGCCGGCAATTCGATTGGAAACACGTTGAGGCGATAGAACAGATCCTCTCGGAACAGCCCTTCATCAATCCGCGTTTCCAGATTGCGGTGGGTTGCGGCCACGATGCGCACATCACACTGACGCGAAATGTTGCTGCCAACCCGCTCAAATGTACGCTCCTGCAGCACACGCAAGATCTTGACCTGCATCGGCAAGCTCATGTCACCGATTTCATCCAGAAACAGCGTGCCGCCCTCGGCCAGTTCAAAACGCCCCTGGCGGGCGCAAATGGCCCCGGTAAAGGCACCTTTTTCATGCCCGAACAATTCGCTTTCGAGCAGTTCCGAAGGAATGGCGCCGCAGTTCACTGCAACAAATGGTTTGTCCCGCCGCCCGGATGAATCATGAATGGCGCGGGCAACAACTTCCTTGCCGGTGCCCGACTCTCCGGTCACCAGCACGGTCGTGTCGAACGCCGAAACCTGGTGAACCATCTTGCGCACGCGACGAATCGCCAGCGTGTTTCCAGTTGGCCCTATCGCTTGCGGTTCGACCATGGCATCCAGGTGCTTAACGCTGATGCGACGCAGAATTTCGGTCAATTGTGGCGCCCGCACCGGGTAATCCAGCGACCACACATCGGCCGGATCGAAGCCCAGCGTTTCGCCGTGAAAAGGTGGCAGCAGCAACAAAGGGGCATGCTGAGGATCCTTGCGCATCCATTGGCACACGGCTTCGCTCTGAGCCTCATCCAGCTGTCCGATGATGACAGCGAGAAAGTCGCGCGGTTGCTCGTCCGGCATCGGCCCCTGTTCGAGGTCATGCACCAATGGCGAGTAGTCCACGAAACCCAGAATGGCGTTGATCTGGGCGGCGCGTTCCTGGTCCGAATCAAGCAGCAGAATTCGTGAAGTGGACATTGCCTCCCTCCTGAAGGTTGTCAATCAAACGGGCCACAGACCCCAGGAAATCCGCTTTGTTGATAAAAGCATCGGCACCTGCACGGGCAGCGTGTGCCCGGTGTTCGCTGTCGTCATAGATACTCACGATGGCGATCAACGGAGCATCATCCTGAGCCTTGATCAGCCGGGTGGCCTGAATCCCACCCATGCGCGGCATGGACAGATCCATCAGCAGAAGGTCCGGACGCAGTTCCTCGCACAGGTGAATGGCTTCCTCGCCATCCACGCCAAGTCCGACCAGTTCGACCCCGTCGATTTCTTCGAGCAGGACCTGGGCCAGACGGCGAAAATCGACATGGTCATCGACCACCAAAGTTCTCAATACACTCATTACTGTTCTCCCGAATTCAACGCGCTTTGGCGACCCGGCGCTGCATCAGCGCATCCAGGCGGTAGCGTTCCAATCGATCTTTGGATGAAGCGATGTGCATGGCCTCGCGATACTTGGCCACGGTGCGGCGCGCGATGCGCACTCCGCGGCGCGCCAGAATGGCGGCCAGATCCACATCACGCAGCGGTTGATCTGTCGGCTCATTGGCGATCAATTTCTGAATCGTGGCCTTGACCGCTGCGCCCGACGCCGTAACGCCTTCGGCGACAACCAGTTGGCTGGGAAAGAACGCCTTGAGCGGGAACACGCCATGTGGGGTTTGCACATACTTGCTGGTGGTGATGCGCGAGATGGTGCTTTCATGCACGCCAATGGCATCCGCGACAAACTTGAGCGTCAACGGCGTGAGCGCCGTTTCACCGCGGCTCAGAAATGCCTGTTGTTGCTCGAAAATAAAGCGCGTGGCGCGCAGCAAGGTGTCGTTGCGCATTTCCACACTGCGAATCAGCCAGCGCGCATCCTGCAACTGATCACGCAAGGTCTTGGCGCTAGCGTCAGCACTGACGACGCGCTCATATTCAGCATTCACACGCAGGCTGGGCACCGCGCTGTTATTCAGCCGCACGATCCAGTCAGCCTGGCCCTGCTCGACCGTGACATCCGGCACGATCGCTACGGCCACACGCTCATCGGCGGCCGGCTTGGGGCTCAGTGTGCGAATCAGTCGCGCTGCACTGGCCACCTCTTTCTCGCTGCAACCCACAGCCTTGGCAATGCAACTCAGGTCCATACGACCCAGGTCATCAAGATGAAAATCGACGATACGCATGGCCAGCGCGAGGACCGCACGCTCCTGTGTGTCATCCGCCCGGGTGCGCGTCGCCAGACGCTCATCCAGTTGTACATGCAGGCACTCGGCCAGATTGCGTGATGCAAAACCGATCGGGTCGAGACGCTGAATGACGTGCAGCACCTCCTCAATCTGTGCAGGACGCACCATCTGAACTTGCGACAAATTCGCCACCAGCTCGGCGACACTGCTGCTCAGGTAGCCAGAGTCGTCCGTGGCCTCGACGATGGCCAGCGCGATACGTTGCTCAGCCTCGTCCGGAAAATGCATGGGGATCTGTTCAACAATGCGCATGTGCACACCGGGCTCATCACAGACCAGACGGTCTTCAAAGCTGAAATCGCTAGCGCCAGAACTGCCCTGGCGTGAGCCATTGCCCCAGCTCTCAGCCCGCTCGGAGCCGGAATCGGACCAATCCGAAGTTGCCGGCTCAGGGCGCGTGGCGTCTTCGCCGTCGTCATTTGCCGAAACCTCTTCCAGCATGACATTGCTGTCGAGCGCTGATTTGAGCTCATCTGCCAACTCTACGGCCGACAGCTGCAGAAACCGGATTGACGCCGCCAACTGCGGGGTCATCGCCACTTTCTGACTGATATTCAGACTCAAACCTGGCTTCATCGCTCTCTCCTTGACCTAATGAAAGGCCCTGACCATCACGCCCCCAATGACGTGATTTCGTCGGGTTGAGATCAGCTTGCTCAGAGAGCCGTCAAGGAAATGTCATTTGCTCCGCGGCATGTGTGTTGCAAAGAAAAAAGGCATCAGTTCATCTGCGTCCATGCGCTGTGGATTTGCGACAGCAGGTCCATGACTTCAAGCAGAGCATCCTGGTCGCGATGACGATTGGCGTGCATCAGGCGGCGCAGCACATAGTCATACAGCGCATCGAGCTGGCTTGAAATCTGGCCACCGTTGGTGTGGTCCAGACAGCTGCGCAGCTCACTGACGATGGCGGCCGTAGCCCCCACCTTGCGACCGGCGAGCTCGGTGTTCTTGTTGATCAAGGCCACTCTGGCCGCACCAGCGCGTTCAATTGCACCGGCCAGCAGCATGCGGATCAAACCGTGGGCGTCGGCACTGGCTACACCACTGTCGACAGCAACGGCGTTGTATTGATTGGAAGCGTAAGCATGGCTGCTTGCGAACATGGGAATCTCCCTGTGGATCTTGTTGTGGTTATCGACACAACGGGGAGAAACTTGAGCCTCAGACGAGGACTTCAGTCGCCCTGCGACTTCTGGCGAATCTCAAGAACACGGACAGGTCTATCCTGCTGCTGGACAGCGGGCCATGCCTTGATCATTGAGACGATTGGGAAAGCTCAAAATCTGGACCCGGCCGCAGGGCCGTTTCAGGCACATGCTCACCAACCAGATTGCAACGCTGAGCTGACGGTGCTGCCAATCACGCCCGGCACTGTTGAGCCAAGCAGCTTATCCGCTTGAGTTGGTGAATCCGGGCAGCGAAGCCAATTGCTGGGTCAGATAGGAACTGGTTTGTTGCAACTGCGAAAGCATGGTGTCGAGGGCGGTGAACTGGGCCAGATAACGTGCTTCAACCCGTTCCATACGCGCATCCAGTGCGTCGCTGCTCTCTTCTATGCTTTCCAGACGCTGATTCAGGCTATCTACCCGACCACTGATGATGCCGTCATCATCAACGTAGCCCGCTGTGATGCTGGACAGATTTGCGACAAACCCGGTGTCGCTGTCGAGAAAATCACGAAAGGCGCTGAAATCATCAGCCACAGCGGCACTGAGTGCCTCTTCATCGATATTCAGCTGGCCTTCTACATCAAGCTCCAGACCGAATGCGCTCAATGTCGCGCCGGCGCCACCGTAGTTTTGGGTCAACGCGCTGCGCAGCTGATTGCTGGCACCGCGCAAAATCGAGTCGCCATTCAGGCTGCCGGCAATCTCGGACTCAGCATCGTAACCGCCCATGGCCTGAGCTTGTGCCACATAGCTGTTGTAGGCCTGGACAAAGATTTCCATCGCGTTCTTGGCACTGCTTTGGTCGCGGCTGACCGAAAATTCAAAGGTTTCGCCAGGGCGCGCCTCGTTCAATTCGATACTGACGCCGTCGAGCACATCATCCAGCGTGTTGCTGGTCGACGTCACCTTATGACCATCCACGTAAACAATGGCATCGGCATAGGCCTGGGTTTCAGACATGTTGGCGATGAGGGTGGCCAGATCGCCATCTCCGCCGCTGGTCGACATCAGGATTTCACTGTCCGAGCCGCTGCGATCCGAGGTGAACTGCAAGATGGCGCCGGCATCGGTGTTAAGTATGGTCGCCTGTATACCGGGATTGTCTGATGCGTTGTTGATCGCGTCGCGCACCTCGGCCAACGACTGCGCCGCAGCATCGATCTCGACACTGAAGCTGTCGCCGCCCAGGCTAAACTCAAGCGTGCCGTAACCCACCGCATCATCCTCAGAGGCATACGCGGTGGTGCTGGACAAACGTTGTCCCTGGGCCAGCTGCTCGATCTCGATTTCGAAGCGCCCAACCGCCGCCCCACTGGCAGCGCTCAGGGTAAAGACATCTTCATCCTCGGAGCTTGCACTGCGACCATCCAGCGCATCCACGTCTTGCAGACCTTCCAGCGCCGACTCGATCGACGAAATGGCGCTGCGCAACTGTCCGAACGCGGACAGCTCGAGACTGATGCCACTTTGCTGGCGCGACAGACTGCTCGCCACCGGTGTGCGCTCGGCAGACACCAGCTGAGCAACAATACTGGAAACGTCAAGACCGGAGCCGACTCCGGCAGATGAGATGGTAGCCATGTCGCAACTCCTGCAAGGCCTGTGCCAGCGCTAGGCCAGCGTGTCGATACCGAATTTGCCCTGCTCCTGAATCTCTTCGATACGCTGAGCCAAACGCAGGATCAATTCGGACGGCATCTGACGAATCAGCGTGCCATCGCTGTCAAGCAGCGACACAACCAGGCGTTCAGAGTCCTGGTCGATTCGAAATTTCAATGAAGTGTCACGACTGACAACCGTATTGGCATTGGCCAGCTGGGTCGATTCATCGCGAATTTTTTCGCTGCTCTGCACCGGCGTAATCGGTTGAACCGTCCGCGGTGTTTCCACCGGCGCCACGGTTTGTGATTGCGCCAGATGAGTGAGTGAGGACACTTCAATCATCACGCACCTCCTTGTTACAAATGATCAAGGGGCGCCACTTGCGTGACGCCCCCCGATGCGAATGGCTTAGCCGAGCAGGCTGAGCACGTTCTGCGGCGCCGAGTTGGCCTGGGCCAGCATGGCGGTACCGGCCTGCTGCAGAATCTGGCCCTTGGTCAGGGCTGCAGTTTCTGCAGCGAAGTCAGCATCCTGGATGCGTGAGCGCGAAGCACTCAGGTTTTCCGAGGTGGTCTGCAGATTGGACACCACACTTTCAAAACGGCTCTGCAAGGCACCCAGGTCAGCACGGGCACTGTTAATGCTGGACAGTGCACTGTCGACCAGCTGTATGCCCAGCTGAGCGCCGGCATAGCTGCTGATATCCAGCGTGTCGATACCGCTCGACGTCGCAGTCGTTGCCACGGTGGCGTTGGCCCAACCGGCGGTGGTCGCATCATTCTCGGTACCCGCAATGATGATGTCCTGACTACCGGTCAGAGTGATCTGACCCGTCGCGGAATCATAGGATGCACCCACGTTGGTCTGCGACGAGACTTCGTTGATTGCATCGACCAACTGGCCGGCACGCTCAGAGGCGCTGCTGGCACCGGCAATCGCGCCGATGTCCACACCATTCACGGTCACGCCACCCGCGGCAATCGCACCGGCAAAGCCGGTCAGTCCGCTGGCTGCGACCGAGGTCGAAGCCTGGCTGACCGTACCCAGGGCGGCGGTGTTGGCATCCGCCAGCGATGACACGGTGATGTTTTCACCAGCGTTGGCACCAATCTGGAAGACCGCAGCGGAGAACGAGCCGTCGAGCAGGTTCACGCCGTTGAAAGTGGTCTGATCGGCCACACGGTTGATTTCGGTGAGCAGCTGCGAAACTTCGGCCTGCAGAGCCGCACGGTCACTGCTTGAGTTAGTCGCGTTGGACGACTGCACTGACAGTTCACGAATACGCTGCAGGTTGTTGGCAACCTCACCCAGCGCACCTTCAGCCGTCTGGGCCAAAGAGATGCCGTCATTGGCGTTGCGTACGGCCTGGTCAAGACCACGAATCTGCGAGGTGAAGCGCTCGGAAATGGCCAGACCCGCAGCATCGTCTTTGGCACTGTTGATGCGCAAGCCGGTGGACAGGCGTTCAATGGAGGTCGCCAGATCGTTGTTCGACTGGGACAGGTTACGCTGAGCGTTCAGCGACATTACGTTGGTGTTGATCACTTGCATGATGCCATCCTCGTTGGGGAGAGAAGTCTTGTCGGCTCAGTCCCCGATTGGGCCTGTTGCCGGTTCGATAGGGTTATCGCCCGGCTCCCGGATTTCTTTAATGCAAGTTGAAGATTATTTTCTAACGGCTCGGGCAGACTCGCTTAAACCCCCTTGCAACACCATCCGATCAATCAACGCGCGTGGATCAGCGTTCCTGCAACAAACCATCGCCACGATAGATCTGCTCATGGCCATTGATGCGGGTCAGGCTGTCATGCAGATAGGACAAATGGGCATGCCCACCCTCAATCACGGCCAAAGCAGATGCATCGCCGCGCACATGGAAATCCATCCAGGCCAGGGAATAATCCGACGCGATCTCGCGCCCCCAGGTGGAGGTCGGAAGCAACGGGTAGTTGGTATGCATGCCATGGGTTGCGGCTTCGGCAACGATAAAAGCCCGATCCGAAGTCAGACTGTCATACAGCGGGCGAACCACCGCTGGATTGACAAACGGCAGTGGCGCAACCGGACCATCGTGATCCCCGGTCTGGATCATCACCGCAATGGGGCTGGCTGAAACCGACTCGAACACCGGTGCTGCAGCAATAACAGCCTTGACCGGCACAGGATTGGGCTCAGCCGCATCACTGGCCTCCTGCTCCTGCACCCGCAAAGCGGCCGCGGCGCCCATACTGTGCCCGATAACACCAAAGCGATCTCGGTCCAGCGCGCCGGCTACAGACGAATCTTCAAACAGGTAACGCATCGCATCCTGCGCATCATGCAGGTCGATGCCAGGATCGTTGCTGACTTCATCATCAGAGCGGCCCTGACCACTAAAGTCGAAAGCAAACACCAGGTAACCGTTATCCGCGAAAAGCCGATGCCACCAGCGGTACATAGCGGTATTGGTGTTCAGGCCTTCCAACGCCAGAATAACCGGGAACGGGCCATCACTGGGCGGAATGGCACCACGTCCGGGCAACACGATCTCACCATACAAACGTGTGCCGTAGCGATTCTCGAATTCAACCGGAACCAATGCCACCGCATCATTCTCATACGGGTGGCCATACCAGTGATATACCTGATCCAGGCGCGAGCCATCCTGTAACTGAGCAAGCGTGGACCGCACCATGTGCTCCATGATGATCGGATCAGTGATGTCGTTAATGGTGTAGCCAAAGGCCACAGGATCGAACAACCGAGTCATGGCCTCAGTTGGCAGCAGTTCCCGCAAAGCCGCGCTTGAAGTCACGACTTGCTGGATCGCATCTGGAGCGGCGGGCGGATCTTCACCCGGCTGCGACGCTGGCCATTGCTGCACTGCTTCAGCACCGACAACCACCCTGCCGCCATCTTGGCAGGCGCCCAGCGGCAGCAGGCATAACGCGAGCATCACGTAGCGGGCCACCGCAGCGCGAGTTCGAACACTATTGCCCATGTTTCGATCGGCTCCCAGCCCCATTGCTACCATCTATAGTGTCTCCCATGCACTCGAACTATTTGCCGCAGATTAGACGCCCTCTCTAGTCACACATATTGACCGATGGCGTCAATGTATTGACCGATGACGCTAAGTGCTTGGTAAACGACCGCAACTAACAACCGCAGCCAATTTCAAAACGCAGGTGGCCCGTGGCCAGACCACAATCACGAACGGAGCCGTGCCTGCAACGCTCTGGCGTTAGCGATAGCTGCTCTGATGAATGAGGCTCACACGAACCAGTCGTCTTCTTCACCGCCCTGGGTCTGGTCTGCTTCGATCTCGACCACCCCGGTTGAATCCATATCCTGCCCATATGACGCGGGCTCCGACGCCACCTCTGGAGCGTCCAAATCAGGCTCGGCGGTGTCCTCGCTGCGGCTCATCTCTACCCGCCCGGGATCGCTGGCCAGCCAGCTCTCAGCCTTGCGCTGTGCATGCGCGGCAAAACGATCAATTTCAGCATTGGGGAAATGATTGCCCAGCGCCGCGGCGAAGATCGCCGGCGAGGCCTCGGTGACCACGGCCACCCTTGCGACCTGCGCCTTGTTGTCGCGCACCGCACGCAGATTATCCAGAAAGCTGGAGAGATCACGCCATGGCGGGAATTGAGCGGCGACGATCAGTACACCCTTGAGCGGGGCACCAGCACGCTGAACCTCTGCACTGAGGTGATCGGACATCTGACGAACATTGGCCGATGCCAGCGGGGCATCGATGTTCATGGTCAATACGCGCTTTTGCGGATTCACGCTGAGCTGAATCATTCCCCAATCCTTGCCGTCCTTCGCTGGGGTTCAGTTTACCCGCGACATGTCCATGGGGTCATGCCGCTGGTCGCGTAGAACCATCCACTCATGCCGAAAACGCCAAAATCCGGGCGCTACAGATAGTTGAACAACGACAGGCTCTGGATACGCGTGAAGGTTTGCTGGGCTGCTTCCAGAGCGGTCAGCTCCAGGGCCAGCTGAGACAGGCTTTCGGCCACATCGGTATCGCGCAATGCCGACGAATCAGCCTGCAAATTGATCTGCAAGGTTGCGATGCGCTCGGACGCGGCATCCAGGCGCTGCATGTCAACGCCCAGTCCAGCCCGCAGATCCAGAACATGGTTCAGCCCGTTATCGAGCTGAGCGAGCCCAGCTTCCATATCGCTGTTGCGTTGCGCGGTGGTCGCCGCATCCGGCGTGGTCATCTCCAGGGTGTCGGCCAAATCACTGAACATGGCGAACAAATCGCCTGCCGCACCGTTCATAAATACGCTGTCGCCGGTCAGGCCATTGCTCATGGTGGTGCTGGCATCGATCGGGATTTCTCGCGCCTGCGCAGCCCCCTGATAGGTGGTAACGCCTGCGGCCTCAACAAACGGCTGCGTGGCATCATCCTGCCCGGCAAACAGATAGCGACCTTGCCCGTCCTGACCGTTGGCAATGCGCAGCAAATCCTCGCCCAGCGCACGCATTTCTATGGCTAGCGCGGCCCTGGCCTCATCCGATTGAGTGGCGTTGGCACCGGCAATCATCAGTTCACGGCCACGATGCATGATGTCGGTCACGCCATCGAGTTCGGATTCAACAAACTGCAAACGTGAAGATACGATCTGGATGTTGTCATCCTGTCGCGTCAGGCTCTGCAGCAGATCATCGTTGCGCATGACCCTAGCCATCGCAACCGGGTCATCCTTGGCTTGATTCAGGCGGGTACCGCTGGAAATCTGATCCTGGGCCTGCATGACATTGGTCTGACGATCCTGCAGGGTTGTCAGGGTCTGGCGGTACAGCATCGATTGGGTCACACGCATGTCGGGTTCCTAGCGCGCTGCTGCAAGCAGCGATTCGAACATTTCGTTGGCCGTCGCAATAATCTGCGCGGCAGCCTGATACGCCTGCTGGTAACGCAGCATATCGGCGGCTTCTTCATCCAGCGACACGCCGGAAACGGAATCCTTGATTTCCTGGTTGTTGGCCAGCACCGCAGACTCGGCGGTTTCTGCCGCTTCCAGCCGGCGCGCTGAACTGCCCAGCGTGGACACCAGTGCAATATTGGCATCCTGCAATGAAAGACCGTTGACGCTCGGACTGCGCAGGGCATCGCCCAGAGCCAGCGCATTGCTGTTGTCGCCACTTCCCGCGGCGGCCCCGGCAGGCGCTGAGGCCAGGCCCTGAGGGTCTTCAATCAGAACCTCCAGGGCGGCGCTGGGTGGACTGATTGCGAACAGTGCGCCACCGCTGACGCCATTGGCATCTACCCCGGCAGCCTGAGCGCTATTGACGGTATCGGCCAACCCTTGGGCCAGCGCCGTGAGATCTTGTTGGGCCGGATCAAGCACATCGCTGCGAAACGCCATCAAACCGCCCAGTTCACCGCCGCCAATCTGCGCGCTGATGTTGGAGCCACCCACCGTCACCGCAACCGGATCTTGTGGTGTCAGGCCAGCTTCAACACCAAGCAGGCTAGCCTGCTTGCCGACCACGATGCCCTGACCGTTGCCGACCAGCACATTGAGACTGCCGTCATCCTGGGGCACGGTTTGCACGTCAATCAGGCTGGCCAGTTCATTGACCAGCTGGTCGCGCTGATCAAGCAGGCTGTTGGGTTGCTGAGTGCTGCCAAGCCCTCCATTCAGGGCAATCTGATCGTTCAACTCCGCGATGCCCTGACTCAGAGAATTGATGCTCGCAACCGCACCGCCAACGCGGGTATTGATCTCGGCGGTGAATTGGTCAATGCCATCCTGCAACTGACCAAAACGCTGGGCGATGGTCTCAGCCTGCCCCAGCACCTGCACCCGGGTTTCCGTGGCGGTTGGATCTGCCGCCCAGGCATCCACCGAATCGACAAACGCACGCAATGGATCGGTCAGACTGGTCGCACTGTCGGACATCAGCAAATCAAGCCGTCCAGCAAGATCCGAACTGCTCGCCAGGCTGGCATGACTGGACACACTCTGGGTCAGGCGTTGATTGGCAAAGCTGTCGGAATAGCGTTCTACCAGACCAGAATCAACGCCCTGCCCGATCATCTGACCGGCCACATGACGGGCTGAAAAATCCACCCGTTGACGGCTATACCCTTCGGTGTTGGCGTTGGCGATGTTGTTGCTGGTCACCGCCAAAGCGCGCTGATTCGCCAGCAACGCCGAAGTGCCAATGCCCAGTAATCCACTCATATCGCATCCCAGTGATGGCGCAGAGTGTCACCCCGCGCCACATCAAAAACCTTTTCCACATACTGTGGATCGGTCGCATAGCCGCCGGACTTTAGGCCTTGGACGAAATTTTTATCGTCGCCGCCATGATTCAGCGCTGCGGCATAGCGCGGCTGGCTGCGAATGAAGTCGACATAATCACGCACGCTCTGGGCATAACTGTCATAGCGGCGAAAGCCATCTTCGGTGCTGACCATGCGCTGACCGTCATATTCCTGGGTCTGACCGACAGCGACCGCCCCCTTCCACGAGGTATCCGCCTTGATGCCAAACAGGTTGTAGGAGGCACGCCCATCACTGCCCACCGGCATGTGCTGACCCCAGCCGGTTTCCAGCGCGGCCTGAGCCAGCAGCACCTGCGGCGACACCCCCAGTTCACTGGCGGCCTGCTCGATATGCGGTTTCAAAGTGCTGACAAATTCATCCGCATCGGAAAATGCCGGCGGATCCGACAAGTAGTTGGTCTGGGCATTCAGCCCGAAACCGCTAGCGGCAACCGTGCGCAAATCGACCAGCGGACGACTGGCATCAAAGCGCGTATCGGCGCTGCCATCGAGCTGCTTTGCAATCACCTCGGACAAACCCAGACCGCCACCGCTCTCGGTGATTTGCTTGCTGATCTGATCACGCCACATCGAATCCAGCATGTCGCTTTGGGCACCGCCCTGTGCGCCCGCCAAGCCACCACTGATCTTGACCTGTGACAGCAACTGCTTGACGAACAGGGCCTCGAACTGGCGCGCCGCAGCCTGCGCATCTGTGGTCTTGTTATCGCTTGCCGCCGCGCTCGTCAGATTGACGCCGGCATTGCTCAGATTGGTGGCATTGACGCCCATGGCCTAGATCACAACCAGTTCGGCACGCAAAGCACCGACCTGCTTGAGCGCTTCAAGAATGGCGACCAGATCACCAGGCGCCGCGCCAACCTGATTGACCGCACGCACAATGGTATCCAGATTGACCCCGGCCTCAAGCAGAAACATGCGACTGCCGCCCTGCTCCACGGTGATTTCCGAGTCTGGCACGGCGACGGTCTCGCCCCGGCCAAACGCATTTGGCTGGCTGACCTGGGCGCCTTCGCGAATGGTCACGCTCAATGATCCATGGGTGACCGCGGCCGGCATCACCCGCACGTGCGCACCGATCACAACCGTACCGGTCCGCGCATTGATCACCACCCGGGCCGGCGCATCACCAGGATCAACCTCGATGTTTTCCAGCACAGAGATGAACGCCACTTTCTGATCCAGCGACTGCGGTGCACGCACCGCAACACTGACCGCATCCACAGCGCGGGCCAGGTCCGTGCCGAGCATGCCGTTGATGCTGTCGACAATACGTCGTGCGGTGGTGAAATCGCCCTGATGCAGATTGAGGATCAAATCCTGACTGCTGGCCAGACCGGTCGCGACCACACGCTCCACGTTGGCGCCATTGGGAATACGTCCGCTGCTGGGTACATTGACCGATACGCGCGAACCATCGCGACCATCCACGCCAAAGCCACCGACCACCAGACTGCCCTGCGCAATCGCGTAAACCTGACCGTCAACGCCCTTAAGTGGCGTCATCAAAAGACTGCCGCCGCGCAGGCTGCCCGCATTGCCGAGCGACGACACGGTGATATCCAGGCGCTGACCCGGCTTGGCGAACGCGGGCAATTCGGCATGCACCGCCACCGCCGCGACATTTTTCAATTGCGGATTGAGACCTTCCGGCATGGCCACGCCAAGCTGGCGCAGCATGGTCGCCAGACTCTGGGTGGTGAATGGCGTCTGCGTGGTGCGGTCACCGGTGCCATCCAGACCGACCACCAGACCGTAGCCGATCAGCGGGTTGCTGCGTACGCCCTGGATCGACACCAGATCCTTGAGTCGCTCGGCCGCGGCCAGACTCGGCAGCGTCAGCATGAGAAACACCATCAGTATCCTGCGCATGATGACTCCTAGAACGGCCACAACGGGGAATTGAAGAAACGGGCCAGCCAACCCTGGGCATTGGCCTGGGCCAGCGCACCGGAACCGCTGTATGAAATTTCAGCCTGGGCTATGCGGGTGGAATACACCTTGTTCTCCGGACTGATGTCCTCGGGCCGGACAATGCCGGTCAGGCGGATGAATTCGCGCCCTTGATTGAGCTGCAACATTTTTTCACCGGCGACGCGCAAGTAACCGTTGGGCAGGCGTTCAATCACCAGCACGGTGATCTCGCCACTCAGGGAATTGCTCTGGCTGGAATTGCCAGAACCACTGAAATCGCGTGAGCTGGAGATTTCGGAATCCACCCCCAGATCGTCGCTGACCCCGCCAAATAGCGGCACGGACAGGGAAAAATCCTGCTCCTTGCCGGTGGTTGTCTGGGCTGACTTCTGCGCCTGGGTGCTTTCGGCCAGGATCACGGTGAGGGCATCGCCCGGCTCGGCCGCGAGCTGATCTTCAAACCAGAACAAGCCGCCTGCACGCATGCCGATGGTGCCATCGGCCGGCGCCTGCGCCTGACTGGAATAGTCCGGCTGTGGCAGCGGATCAGGTCGGTACTCGCTGGTGCTGGCGCAGCCCGCTGCAAGCAGCAGCGGCGCCAGCATAACCAGGGAGCGCAACGAAGTAGCCTTCATAGCGTTCGCACTACAGGTTGTTGTTGACGTAGGACAGCATCTGGTCGGCCGCAGCAATCGCCTTGGAATTCAGTTCATAGGCACGCTGGGTTTCGATCATGTTGACCAGTTCCTCGACCACATTGACGTTGGAAGACTCCAGCGCCCCCTGATTGAGCGAACCCAGACCACTGAGCCCCGGCGTACCGGTTTGCGGTGGCCCACTGGCGCCAGTTTCCAGATAGAGGTTCTCGCCGTAACCCTGCAGGCCGGCGGAATTGACGAAATCGGCGATCTGGATCGTGCCGATAACCTGCGGCTCGGCCACGCCCTGCAACTGCACGCTGACAGTGCCATCCGAGGCCACCGTGAGTGACTGGGTTTCGTTTGGCACGCTGATACCCGGCTGCAACTCATAGCCGCTTGCGGTCACCAACTGCCCTTCGGAACTGAGCTGAAAGGCGCCGTCGCGGGAGTAAGCCTGGGTCCCATCCGGCAGCAGGATCTGGAAGAATCCACGGCCGTTGATGGCCACATCCAGCGGGTTTTCCGTTTGCAGCAAATTGCCCTGGGAGAAGTTGCGCTCGGTGGCCACAACCCGCACCCCGGTGCCCACTTCCAGCCCGACTGCCGCCTGGCTCTGCTGTGAGGTCTGCGCGCCGGTCTGACGCACGTTCTGATAGAGCAAATCCTCAAATGCAGCGCGGCCTTTCTTGAAGCCCACCGTGTTGGTGTTGGCCAGGTTGTTGGAAATTACGGTCATGCGCGTTTGCTGCGCATCCAGGCCAGTTTTGGCCACCCATAGTGAAGATGTCATGCTTGCGCTCCTTGCCCGCCCTAAGCGAGCTTCATCAGTCCGGCGCTCTGCCGGGCATTTTCGTCAGCCGTTTTCATCGCCTGAACCTGGGTTTCGAAACGACGCTGGTGTTCGATCATCTGGACCAGTGATTCGGCCAGATTGACGTTGGATGCCTCCAGCGCACCGCTGACCAGCACCTTGCCCGGTGCAGCCTCGGCCTCGGCATCACCCTTGAGTCGGAACAGGCCATCGCTGCCACGCTCAAGATCAGGCCCGTCGATGCGGCTGACCATCAGACGATCCAGCACCACCATCTGGTTGGCACCGGCACCTTCAGGAATGATCGACAAGGTGCCGTCACCGCCAATCTCTATGCTTTGAAAAGGCGGCAGCGCCACTGCGCCGCCCTCACCCATGACCGGCGTGCCCGAGGATGTCAGCAGCTGTCCCAGTGCGTTGACGCTCAGGTCGCCGCTCCGGGTGTAGGCAGTTTCACCATCACTGCCCAGCACGGCCAGCCAGTGATCGTCGGCCAGGGCCACATCCAGCGCGCGATCGGTGTGCATCAAATGCCCACTGCTGGCATCGAAACCTGCCGACTGGGCCTGGGCATGCACCCGCGAATGAAAGCCGTCGCCATTGACCTCACGCGACTCGACATTGAGCAGCGAGGCCTTGAAGCCGACCGTCGAGGCATTGGCAATGTTATGGCTGACCGCGGCCTGAGCTTCCCAGGCCTGACGCGCGCCACTCATGGCCACGTA
>JBFKEC010000019.1:0-20811 GCA_041619315.1 Oceanococcus sp.
ATCACATCACCACGACGCTGCTCATCGACATTGGCCTGCAATGCTGTGCCCACACGCACCTCGCCCTCGAGCACCCGGCCAAGATGCAAAATCGCGCCAGCGGCGTCCTTGCGGGTGTCTTCGACCACGAAACGCACCCCGTCACCGACCAGCTCCCCGGTATCGCCAACCTGGCCGCCAGATTCGGCATAGAACGGCGTACTCGCGAGTATCACGGCGCCGCTATCACCCGACTTGAGCTGCTCAGCTGGCTCGCCATCACACAGCAAGGCCTGAACGCTTTCACGCGCGCTCAGCTGGTCGTAGCCGACAAACTCACTGGCCTCACCAACGCCGGCATCCAGACCGGCGGCAGCGCCAAAACGGCTGGCCGCACGGGCACGCTCGCGTTGCTGCTCCATGGCCGCATCGAAACCGGCCACATCAACGCTCAGATTGCGCTCACGTGCCACATCCTGGGTCAGGTCCAGCGGGAAACCGTAAGTGTCGTACAGCTTGAATACGGTCTCGCCATCCAGCGTACCGTCGGCCGCATCACAGGCCGCATCCAGCAGCTTCATGCCCTGATCCAGGGTCTCGGCAAAGCGCTCCTCTTCCTGACGGATGACCTTGGCAACGAAATCCTGCTGCGCCAACAGCTCGGGATAGGCCTCACCCATTTCATCGATCAACGCCGGCAGCAGCTTGTAGAAGAACGTCCCGGTGATACCCAGCTGGAAACCATGACGAATGGCCCGGCGCAAAATCCGCCGCAGCACGAAACCACGCCCTTCGTTGGACGGCAGCACACCGTCCACGATCAGAAAGGCACAGGCGCGAATATGGTCGGCCAGCACGCGCAGCGAACGATTGGCCGGATCGGCATCAGGCGCCAACTCGCGCACCGCCTTGAGCAGATGCACAAATTGATCGGTGTCGTAGTTGTCATGCACGTGCTGCATCACCGCTGCCACGCGCTCCAGCCCCATGCCGGTGTCGACCGAAGGCTTGGGTAGTGGCGTCAGTGTGCCGTCCGCTGCACGGTCGTACTGCATGAACACCAGATTCCAGATCTCGATGTAGCGGTCGCCGTCTTCTTCCGGTGTTCCCGGCGGCCCACCCGCAATCTCGGGACCGTGATCGTAGAAAATCTCGCTGCACGGGCCGCACGGGCCGGTGTCACCCATCTGCCAGAAGTTGTCCTTGGCACCGATGCGCGAGAAGCGCTGCTCAGAGACACCCATCTCCTTGAGCCAGATATCGGCAGCCTCGTCATCCTCTTCAAACACCGTGACCCACAACTTGTCAGCCGGCAGGCCCAGCTCCACGGTAAGAAATTCCCAGGCGAAGCGAATAGCCTCGCGCTTGAAATAGTCACCGAAGCTGAAATTGCCCAGCATTTCGAAAAATGTGTGGTGGCGCGCGGTGTAGCCGACGTTTTCCAGATCGTTGTGCTTGCCGCCGGCGCGCACGCAGCGCTGGCTGCTGACCGCCCGGTGGTAGGAACGCTTTTCCGTGCCCAGGAACGTATCCTTGAACTGAACCATCCCTGCATTGGTAAACAGCAGGGTCGGGTCATTGGCCGGAACCAGCGGACTGGACGGCACGGCCTGATGGCCCTGACGCTCGAAATAGCCGATAAAACGGCTGCGAATCTCGTTACTGCTGATCATGGGAAACGGCTGTAATCGCGGAATGCAAAACCGCGCGATTCTAAGCCATGCCAAGGGGATTGGCGACTTTCTCAGAGCGTATCGCGAGCCAGCGCGGCCAACGCCGCGTCGATTTGCTCAGGCGCGAAGCCGCGTGCGTAAAGTTTCTGGCGGCGGCGCGGCTCGGGATCACGCGCCGGCAGGCGCCTTGCGGCACGCGCGCAGGCCTCATCCCAATCCAACTCGTCCTGGCTGAGTGCTGCAATACAGACCTCGCCTTCAATGCCCTGAGCCGACAGCTCTGCCTGAACCCAGCGCGGCCCGCGCGCCTGACTGGCACGATGACGCGCCAGAAATGCCGCATAGCGGCTTTCGCTCAACCAGTCACGGGCGCGCAACTCATCCACAGCCTGATCCAGAACATCACTGGAGTAGCCTTTGCGGGCAAGCTTTTGACACAGCTCACGCGGGGCATGTTCGCGCCGCGCAAGCAAGTTGGCAGCGGCCTCTATGGCCGCGGCCACGGTGTCCTCAAACGGCTTCTTCGGTCGCTTCACGCTCAGCGTCGCTGGCATCGGCCGATTTGCGCTTGGGCAGCAGAATCTCGCGCAGCTTGGCGTCGAGTTCCTTGGCCTTTTCAGGATGCTCGCGCAGGAACTCGCGCGCATTGTCCTTGCCCTGGCCGATACGTTCGCCGTTGTAGCTGTACCAGGAACCGGATTTCTCAACCAGATTGTTCTGCACCCCCAGATCGATCAACTCGCCCAGCCAGGAAATGCCCTCGCCATAGAGAATTTCGAACTCGGCCTGCTTGAACGGCGGCGCCATCTTGTTCTTGACGATCTTGACCCGGGTTTCGTTGCCGATCACCTCGGCGCCCTTCTTGACCGCACCGATACGGCGAATGTCCAGACGCACCGACGCGTAGAACTTCAGCGCATTACCACCGGTGGTGGTTTCCGGCGAACCGAACATCACCCCGATCTTCATGCGGATCTGGTTGATGAAGATGACCATGGTGTTGGCGCGCTTGATGTTACCGGTCAGCTTGCGCAGGGCCTGCGACATCAGACGGGCCTGCAGGCCGACGTGGGAATCGCCCATCTCACCTTCAATTTCGGCCTTGGGCACAAGAGCCGCAACCGAATCGATGACAATGATGTCGACAGCAGCCGAGCGCACCAGCATGTCGGCAATTTCCAGCGCCTGTTCACCGGTATCCGGCTGCGAGACCAGCAGGTCGTCGACGTTAACGCCCAGTTTGCGCGCGTATTCAGGATCAAGCGCGTGCTCAGCATCGATGAATGCGGCGGTACCGCCAGCAGCCTGCGCGGCCGCCACGGCCTGCAGGGTCAACGTGGTTTTACCCGACGATTCCGGGCCGTAAATTTCGACCACGCGTCCACGCGGCAAGCCGCCAATTCCCAGGGCGACGTCCAGCCCCAAGGAGCCGGTCGAAATGGCTTCGATATCACGCACCGGGCCGCCGTCGCCCAGGCGCATGACCGAGCCTTTGCCAAATTGGCGTTCGATCTGAGTCAGCGCTGCAGCGAGCGCTTTTTTGCGATTGTCATCCATGCGTGTTCTGCCAGTTATTCAAGTTGGGATTATCTCAGGAATGCCGAGGAATTGCCGGCCAGCGCCTGACCGAAATCATGAATGCCCTGCGCAACAGCGGCTTGCCGGATAGCGCCGCGATCACCACTGAACTGATAGCGCGCAACCTGCGTGCCCTGTGCATTGCCTGTAGCCATCATTACGAGACCTACGGGCTTTTCCGGACTCCCGCCGCCCGGCCCGTAAACTCCGGATTCAACCAGCACCCAATCGGCGCCGCTGACGCGCCGCGCGCAGGCGACCAGTTCGCGCACTGTGACGTCGCTGACCGCACCGTGGGCCAGCAGTGTTTGCGGGTTGAGCCCCAGAACTCCGGTCTTAACGCTGTCGTGGTAGCAATTCAGTCCGCCCAGCAACCAGCGCGAGGCTCCGGGAGGCGCCGACAGCGCGGCCTGCAGCGCACCGCCAGCGCTGGCTTCAACCACAAACAGCGTGTGCCCGTAACGAACCAGCGCCTGACCAAGCGTTTCGACCTCATGACTTGCTAGCATTGTCGGTTTGCCGACCCGAAAGACCGTGAGTTCAGACCTTAGCGCGCACACGCCCATGATGCAGCAATTCCTGGCGCTCAAGGCCGAGCATCCCGAGGAACTGCTGTTCTATCGCATGGGCGATTTCTACGAGCTGTTCTACGACGACGCCAAAACCGTTGCCAAACTGCTCGACATCACCCTGACCACGCGCGGCCAGTCGGCCGGGCAGCCCATCCCGATGGCCGGGGTGCCGCATCACGCCTACGAACAATATCTGGCGCGCTTGCTCCGCCTCGGCCAGTCTGTCGCGATCGCCGAGCAGTTTGGCGAAGCCAGCGCCAAGGGCCCGATGCAACGCAAGGTGGTGCGTGTGGTCACGCCGGGCACGGTCACCGACGAAGCCCTGCTCGATGCGCGGCGCGAAAGCGCACTGGGCGCGATTGCCTGTGTCGGCAACGTGCACGGCATCGCACGCCTGGACCTGGCCAGCGGGCGCTTTGTTATCGCCGAATTCGATTCAGCCCACGCCCTGCACCAGGATTTGGCCACCGCACCACCCGCCGAACTGCTGACCAGCGATGCCAGCGAACCACCGCCGCTGACCCGCCTGCCGCCGATACGCACGCGGCCACACTGGCATTTCGAGTTGAGCAGCGCACGCAAGCTGGTCCTTGATCAATTCGGCGCGCGCGATCTCAAGGGCTTTGGCTGCGATCACTGCAGCGCCGCCCTCGCCGCTGCCGGGGCACTGCTGCAATACCTGCGCGACACCCAGAAGCAGGAACTTCCGCATATCACCGGACTGCGCCTGGAGCAGACCGGCACGTTGCTGCGCGTTGACCCCAACAGCCGCCGCAACCTGGAGCTGGAGGTCAATGCCAGCGGTGAACGCGACAACAGCCTGCTCGATCTGCTGGATGTGTGCGCCAGCGGCATGGGCAGCCGCCTGCTGCAGCGCTGGATGCGCGCACCAACACGGGAAACCGATGTGCTCAGGGCGCGCTACCAGGCGGTTGAGGCACTCCAGGTCAATCGCAGCTTCGAAGCCTTGCAAGAGCCATTGCGCGGCCTGTGTGACATCGAACGGGTCAGCACACGGGTCGCGCTGCGCAGCGCCCGCCCAAGAGATTTGGCCGGCCTGGCCCGCACCCTGGGTGCTCTTCCGACCATCGCAGACAGCCTGCCAAGCAGCCCGCGACTGGACGAACTGGCCACTTCGGTTGGCGCCTACCCCGAGCTGTGCGACTACCTCAGCGCCGCGATTGAAGCGGAGCCTCCGGTGCTGCTGCGCGATGGCGGAGTGATTCGCAGCGGGTTCGATGGCGAACTCGACGAATTGCGTGAACTCGCCCACAACTCGGCCGAGTTCTTGCGCAAGCTGGAACAGGAGGAACGTCAGCGCACCGGCATTGAAACCCTCAAAGTCGGCTACAACCGCGTGCATGGCTTCTACATCGAATTGCCACGCAGCCGGTCGGCCGATGCGCCCGCGGAATACACCCGCCGGCAGACGCTCAAGAACGCCGAGCGTTACATCACCGAACAGCTCAAATCCTATGAAGACAAGATCCTGTCAGCTCGCGAGCGCGCACTGACCCGGGAGAAATATCTTTACGAGCAAGTGCTCGATGCCCTGCAACCGGAATTGCCCAAACTGCAGGCCACCGCCGCTGCAGTGGCCGAATGTGATGTGCTGGGAGCCTTCGCGCGACAGGCCGAGCGCTACCGCTGGACCACGCCACAGCTGGTCGACAGCGCGCTGATCAAAATCAGTGGTGGGCGCCACCCGGTGGTCGAAGCCCTCAATCCGACCAGCTTTGTCCCCAACGACGCTGAACTCGACCAGGATCGGCGCATGCTGGTCATCACCGGCCCCAATATGGGTGGTAAATCCACCTATATGCGCCAGTGCGCCTTGATCGTGCTGATGGCCCACATTGGCTGCCAGGTGCCGGCCGATGAGGCCGAAATTGGCGCTGTCGACCGCATCTTCACGCGCATCGGCGCTGGCGATGACCTGACCACCGGTCGCTCGACCTTCATGGTCGAGATGCAGGAAACCGCCGAGATCCTGCACAACGCCACGGCCCAATCGCTGGTCCTGATGGACGAAATCGGGCGCGGCACCGGGACCTACGACGGCCTGTCACTGGCTCAGTCGACCGCCGAAGAACTGGCCGCCACGGTCGGCAGCTTCACTCTGTTCGCCACCCACTACTTCGAGTTGACCGCACTGGCAGACACCCTCGATGGCGTCCATAACGTGCACCTGGATGCGACCGAACATGGCGATGACCTGATCTTCCTGCACCGCGTCAAGCAAGGCCCGGCCAGCCGCAGCTACGGCCTGCAAGTCGCCCGTCTGGCCGGGGTTCCGGCACCAGTACTTCAGCGTGCACGCAAACATCTGCACACGCTGGAATCGGGCACCCACCACACGGTTGGCCCGGTTCCACAAATGTCGCTGTTCAATGAACCTGCGGCTAACGCCGAGGCGTCAGCTGTCGAGGAGACCCTGGCCGCGATCGACCCGGACAACCTGACCCCGCGTCAGGCGCTAGATCAGCTGTACGTGCTCAAACGCTTGCTCGACCAAGCGTAGGCGCGCTCCACTCAGGCCTGGGTCTTGGTGACCACAAACTCGGTCAGCTTGGCCAGGCAGTCGCCGAAGTTTTCCGCCGTATCGACGACCAGCTCCGGCGCTTCAGGCGCTTCGTATGGTGCCGAAATGCCCGTGAACTCTGGAATTTCGCCAGCGCGGGCTTTCTTGTACAGGCCCTTGGGATCACGCTCTTCACACATCGCCACGTCAGCTTTGACATAGACTTCGTAGAACGCATCGCCACTGGCCTTACGCGCCCGATCACGGTCTTCACGGTAGGGCGAGATAAACGCAGTTATGCAGATCTGGCCGGCCTGGGCCATCAGATTGGCCACCTCGCCAATGCGCCGAATGTTCTCGGTGCGATCTTCCGGCGAAAAGCCCAGATCGGCATTCAGCCCGAACCGCACATTGTCCCCGTCGAGCACGTAGGCCTGCTTGCCCAGCTCGTGCAATTCACGCTCCAAGGCCATCGACAGCGTCGATTTGCCGGAACCGGACAAACCCGTCATCCAGATGACCGCGCCCTTGTGACCATTCTTGGCTGCCCGCTCTCCGGGGCTGACCGTGTGACTGACCTTGGTCAGATTCTTGTCGTTTGACATCACTATCCCTGTTGCAGAACTTCAGCCGCAAAACTTCTCTGGCGACCGCAAAATCACGGCATCATAGCCAACTCAACCCTGCCCTGACGAGATATTTGATACGTATTTATATGTCCCGCCGAGCCGATTGCGCCCAGCAAAAAGTCATTGCATAGTGCGTTTGGCGCCCCGCAACACCAATCACAGCGCCACACGATGGTGGGGTAAACGATGTATCTGATCAGTCTGCTTGCAACGCTTGTCATCTACTGGCTCGTTTTGTCGGGCTTCTTTGACAACGGGCTGCTGCTTAGCCTGGGCGCGCTTTCATGCGTCATCACGGCGTGGCTGTGTCACCGCATGCGTTTGATCGACAACGAAAGCCACCCGCATTACCTGGCGTGGCGGCTACCGCCCTACTGGCTCAAGCTGAGCATCGAAACCCTGCGTTCCAACTGGAGTGTGATCCGCATCATTCTGAATCCGTCCAGTCGCGGTATCGCGCCGGTCACAGGGCATGTACCGACACCGGTGTCCGATGACGTGGTGCGCGCCACGCTGGCCAACGCCATCACCCTGACGCCGGGTACTCTGACCCTCAATGTGGAAGACGAACGCATGCTGATCCATGCCCTGAACCAGGACCTGATGGACGACCTGCGCAAAGGCCAGATGGTGCCCTGGGCCAAGACCCTGGATAAATCATGATGCTTGCCGCGGCGATGACCGCCATTTTGATCTCCATGGTGCTGCTGCTGGTCAGAGCAGTGCTCGGCCCCAAGGTCTATGACCGCATCCTGGCGGTGAACATTTTCGGCAACAAGACCGTGCTGTTCATTTCGGTGCTGGGTTTTTTGAACGGCCGGCCGGATTTTCTCGACGTGGCGCTGGTCTATGCCCTGATCAACTTCATGGGCATGGTGGCCGTACTGAAATTTATGCATTTTCGTGACCTGGGCTATGGCCTGGTCAGTCAGGACAAACGCTGATGATCGCCACCGCACTGTCCAACACATTTCTGCTCATCGGCAGCCTGGCCCTGATTATTGGCTCGCTCGGCATGATGCGCTTTCCAGACTTCTACGCCCGCACCCATGCCGCCGGCGTGACCGAGACCGCCGGTTCGGCGTTCATCATGGTCGGCCTGATGTTCGCCGCCGGACCGACCCTGGTCACGCTCAAGCTGATGGTGGTGCTGAGCCTGCTGCTGTATACCTCGCCCACCGCCGGACACGCATTGGCTCAAGCCGCACTGATTGACGGACAAAAACCGGTTGGGCGTATCGAGACGGATGAGAACAGCGCATGAGTGAACATGCCCTGCTGGCCATCGACGCCGTCCTGCTGGTCATTTTGCTGACCACCGCAATCGCCATTGCGCGCCAGCGCAATCTGTTTGCCGCGGCCATGATGACCGGCCTGTTCAGCCTGACGCTGGCCTGCCTGTTCGTGCTGCTCGATGCCATGGATGTGGCGTTCACCGAAGCCGCCGTCGGCGCCGGGATTTCCACCGTGCTCATGCTTGGCGCGCTGGCCCTGACCGAATACCGCGACCACCCCACCTCGCGCGGCCAACACACGCTGGCGCTGCTGTTGTGCGTGGCCGTCGGCGCCTTGCTGATGCTCGCCGCCAGCGAATGGCCAGCTTTGGGCGATCCGACAACCCCGGTCCATCAGCACCCAATTACCGCGCACTTCCTTGAGCAATCACAGCAGGAAATTGATCTGCCCAATGTGGTCACCTCGGTGTTGTCCAGCTATCGCGGCTACGACACCTTGGGCGAAGTCACCGTGGTATTCACCGCAGGACTGGCGGTGCTGATTCTGCTGCTTGGCGTACGCAAGGAGAGCAACAACGAGGACGACGCATGACGCCCAAAAGGAACAACGCGGTACTGCGCGTAGTCACCAAACAGATCATTCCGATGATTCTGCTGTTCGCGCTGTACGTTCAGTTCCATGGTGAATATGGCCCCGGCGGCGGCTTCCAGGCCGGAGTAATCTTTGCCGCCGGTTTCGTGCTGTATGCCCTGGTCTTTGGCCTTGACCTTGCCAGCCGGGCCATGCCGGCGCGCGCGCTGTTCCGGATTGCACCGCTGGGCGTGCTGCTGTTTGCCGGAGTCGGCGTTTACAGCCTGCTCAAGGGGTATGCCTTTCTGGACTATACCGCGATCGACCCGCACGATCCGGTACACGCCCAGCACTTGGGCATTCTGATTATCGAGCTGGGGGTTGGCCTGACCGTGTTTTCGGTCCTGCTGCTGATCTTCTACGCCTTTGCTGGACGCCGCCGCGCCGATAGCCTGACCCACAAGGATATGGGCTGATGAATCTGGGGCTGATCAACGGCTATGCCGCCGTCGCACTGCTGATGACCGGGCTGTACATCGTTCTGGCCTACGACAATCCGATCAAACGCCTGATTGGCCTGAGCATCTTCCAGGCCGCGATCTTCGTGCTGTACATCAGCATGGGCCGGATCGCCGGCGGGACCGCGCCGATTCTGGCCGAAGGGTTCGAACACTATTCTCATCCTCTGCCGCACGTACTGATCCTCACCGCCATTGTGGTCGGGGTGGCCATGCTTGCACTGGGACTGGCGCTGATCGTGCGCATCTATGAAGAATATGGCTCGATCGACGAACAACACATTCTGGAACTGGAACGGGAGCCGGACGCTTGAACAGCCTGGTTCTGCCAGCCCTGATCCCTCTGCTCGCTGCACCGCTGATCGTCCTGGTCGGCGGCCGTAAGCGAGCCTGGATTCTGGCCTGGATTGCACTTGCCGCGGCTTTTGCCAGCGTGCTCCATCTGTTTTCGCTGGGCGACGG
Organism: Oceanococcus sp.; assembly: GCA_041619315.1. Lineage (GTDB taxonomy): Bacteria > Pseudomonadota > Gammaproteobacteria > Nevskiales > Oceanococcaceae > Oceanococcus. The sequence continues at coordinate 9,739 of JBFKEC010000019.1, forward strand.
GCAAAACGCACTGGGTGGCTGGGATGCGCCGGTCGGTATCACCTATGTGATTGACGCGGCCAACCGTCCGATCCTGCTTCTGATCATGCTGGCCGGCCTGCTCGGCCTATTGTGTGCACCACCAGATCGCCTGGCCTGGCTGGAAACGCCGCGCCCGGCCATCTTCTACGCGCTGTACTGCCTGTGCGTCAGCGGTCTGGCCGGCATGGCCTCGACCGGCGATGCCTTCAACGTATTCGTATTTCTGGAAATCTCCTCACTCGCAACCTATGCGCTGGTCGCCAGCGGCCCCGGCCGCAAGGCCTTGCGCGCGGCCTTTCAGTACCTGGTGCTGGGCACACTGGGCGGCAGTTTCGTGTTGCTTGGGGTTGGCCTGCTGTACATGGCTACCGGCAGTCTCAACATGGCTGACATTGCCCGCCTGATTCCGGCTTCCCCGCTGCACAATGCGGTGCTGGTTGGCGGCGCTTTCGTGCTGCTCGGTTTCATGCTGAAAAGCGCCCTGTTTCCGTTGCATCAATGGTTACCCGGCGCCTACAGTCGCAGCCCCAATGCGGTGGCGGTGCTGCTCGCCGCCAGCGGCACAAAGGTTTCGCTGTACGCGCTGTGCCGCATCATGTTCGGAGTTTTCGGGCTGAGTTGGCTGCTGGCTCACCACGTCGACAAGATCCTTCTGATTCTGGCTTGTGCGGCGATGTTGTTCGGCTCACTCGGAGCGATACAACAGACCCGCCTGAAAGCCCTGCTGGCGTGGTCCAGCATCGCCCAGATCGGCTACATCGTGCTGGGTATCAGCACCCTGAGCCAGGCCGGGCTCAGTGCAGCCTGGCTGTTCATGCTGTTTCATGGCCTGATCAAAGGCGGGTTGTTCGTGTGTGCCAGCGGCCTGAGCAGCGACCGGATCAAAAATCTACCCGGCCTGGGCCGGCGCGACCCGCTACGCGCAACCTGCATGACCCTGCTCGCTCTGGCCTTGCTCGGTGTCCCGCTGACGGCCGGCTTTGTCAGCAAGTGGCTGCTGCTGCAGGCGGTGTGGGACAGTGGCGCTCTGCTCGGGGTTGTGGTTTTCGCCCTCAGCTCATTGCTCGCTGTGGCCTATGTGGCACGCATAGTCCTGCCACTGTGGCAGAGCAGTGACAATTCCCAGCCTCTCATCACGCCCTGGACCATGCGTCTGGGCATGCTGCTGACCACCGCCGCCGCCCTGCTGTTCGGGGTCTGGCCGGGGCCGGTGATCGAATTGTGCCGACAGGCTGCGGAGGCATTGCTGTGAACCTGTTATTGCCCATGCTGTTGCCGCTGCTCGGCGCCGTGTTGCTGGGTCTGTGCGGGCGCTGGCCCAATCTGCGCGAAGGGATTTCGGTGCTCGCCGGCGTGGCCACCGCTATCAGTGTGTGGTGGCTTTATCAGGCCGGTCCGACCAGCCTGCTGCTGACCGATTTCGGTGGCGGCCTGAGCATTTACTTCGCCTCGGAACCGCTGGGCTTGCTGTTTGCCATGGTCGCCGGTGGTCTGTGGCCAATCACCGCGATATATGCGGCGGGCTACCTGCGCGGCGCGGGTGAGAAACACCACACTCGTTTCTTTATCTTCATGGCGGTTTCGATTGCCGCGGCTCAGTGCATCGCCCTGTCCGGCAACCTGTTCACCCTGTTCATAGGCTATGAACTGTTGACCTTGGCAACCTGGCCGCTGGTTGCCCACAAAGGCGATGACAACGCACGCAAAGGCGGGCGCACCTATCTGAGCTATCTGATTCCCAGCTCAGTGGCCCTGCTGCTGCCGGCCATTATTATCGTTCAGCAAGTCGCCGGCACCACCGTGTTTGCCTATGACGGCGTGCTCGCTGCGGCCGAACTGGGCCCGGTCGGCCTGGGCCTGCTGTATGCCATGTTCCTGTTCGGGATCGGCAAGGCCGCCCTGATGCCACTGCATGGCTGGCTACCCGCCGCCATGGTCGCCCCCACACCGGTCAGCGCGCTTCTGCATGCGGTGGCGGTGGTCAAAGCCGGGGTGTTCTGCGTGCTCAAGGTCACGCTGTACATTTTCGGCCTGGATACGCTGAGCGCCGCAGGCGCAACCGACCCGCTCATACTGATCGCCGCGTTCAGCATGATTGCCGCCTCGCTGGTCGCCCTGCATGCGGACAACCTGAAACGTCGGCTGGCCTACTCCACGGTTAGCCAGCTGGCCTATGTCAGTCTTGCTGCGGCCCTGGCCACATCCGCTGCAGCCTATGCCGGCAGCCTGCAGATCGTGATGCACGCGTTCGGCAAGATCACCCTGTTCTTCTGCGCCGGGGCGATTTACGTCGCGCACAAGAAAACCCTGGTCAGCCAGCTTGATGGTCTGGGCCGACAAATGCCGCTGACCTTCATCGCTTTCACCCTCGGCGCGATTTCCATCATCGGATTGCCCCCGGGCGGTGGCGCGTGGACCAAATGGTGGCTGATGATTGGCGCACTGGATGCCGGTCACGCTTGGCTGCTGGGCGTACTGGCCTTGAGCACATTGCTCAACATCGCCTATCTGCTGCCCATTCCGGCGCGCGCCTTCCTTGCTGGCGACACGCCGTGGCGCTGGGCTGAAGCACCGCTGGCCTGTCTGCTGCCGCTGTGCCTGACCGCGCTGGTCAGCCTGTGGCTGTTTTTCCAGATTCCGATGAGCAACGCCTTGATCGGGATCACCGGAGTGCAACCATGAGCTCGCAAACGCGATCACGCCAGAACCGTTTGATCTGGGTCCTGCTGGGCTGCGCCGCGGCCTCCGTCATTGCTGGCCTTTTCAATCATTGGCACGCGCATTTTGCCGCCGAAGCCTGGCCGGGGTTTTTCGCTGCACTGGGCTTTGCCGCCATCGTCCTTGCCGGGCTCGGCGCTCGCGCACTGCAGCCATTGCTGCGGCGCTCGGAAAACTACTACGACGCATCGCCCACGCAGGAGCACGAGCATGATTGAGTGGCTGCTGCACCCGGCCTATCAACTGTTCGCTGCGGGATTGATCGCCAGTGCCTGCGGGCACCGTGTGGGCGGCGCAGTTGCCGTGCTGGCCCCGCTGCTGGGTATCGCCACGCTGATCAACCTGCCCGAAGGGTTCGCCCTCAATGCCGCGCTCGGGCCCTACAACCTGCAACCACTGCGGGTTGACGCGCTCGGCTTCGTTTTTGCCCTGATTTTCCTGATCGCCACGGCCTTGAGCCAGCTGTTTGCGCTGGGCGAAAACCGCCGGGTGTTGCGCGGTGCCGGGCTGATTTACGCCGGCGCGGCCGTTGGCGGGGTGCTGGCCGGCGACCTGATCTCGCTGTTCATACACTGGGAATTGACCGCACTGGCCTCAGTCCTGCTGATCTGGGATGGCCAGCGCAAACCCGACCGCGCCCACATCCGCGCTGGCCTGCGCTATCTGATGCTGCAGATCATCTCCGGCCTGCTGCTGTTGATGGGAACCGTCATCTGGATACGCAACACCGGGCACGCCCGCTTCGAGCACATTGGCCTAATGGGGCCTGGCGGCCTGCTGATCTTCCTGGCCTTTGGCATCAAATGCGCATTCCCGCTGCTGCACAACTGGCTGCATGATGCTTACCCGCGCGCCTCGGCCTCGGGCACGGTCATGCTCTCCGCATTCACCACCAAACTGGCGATTTACGCATTGGCGCGCGGCTATGCCGGGACCGAATCACTGCTCTGGATTGGGGCGCTGATGGCGACCCTGCCGATCCTGCTGAGCGTGCTGGAGAATGATTTGCGCCGGGTTCTGACCTATGGCCTCAACAGCCAGCAGGGGTTCATGGTGGTCGGCATCGGCATCGGCACCCCGCTGGCCATCGACGGCGCGGTGGCCCACGCATTTGCCTGCGTGCTGTACATGGCCTTGCTGTTCATGGCGACCGGCGCAGTGCTGCTGCGCACCGGCACCACCCGCGTCACCGATCTGGGCGGACTGTATCGCCACATGCCCTGGACCACTGCATTCTGCATGGTCGGCGCGCTTTCGATTGCCGCCTTCCCGCTGTTCTCGGGGTTTGCGACCAAATCCATGATCGTGTCAGCGGCCGCCTATGAGCATAAGCTGTGGTTGTGGCTGGCCTTGCTGTTTGCCTCGGTTGGCGTGCTTGCGCATTCCGGCATCAAGACACCCTACTTCGCATTCTTCGGCCCGGATCGCGGCATTGCCTGCCGTGAAGCGCCGTTGCCCATGCTGCTGGCGATGGGCCTGACTGCCGCCCTGTGCATTGCCATCGGGGTGTTTCCACAACCGCTGTATGCGCTGCTGCCGAACACGTCGAGCTACGCAGTGTTTACCGCCGATCACGTGATCAGCCAGTTGCAAATGCTGCTGTTCGGCGCTCTGGCGTTTGTGGTGCTGCTGCGCCTGGGCCTGTATCCGCGGGAAACCCGCAGCCTGACCCTGGACAGCGACTGGTTGTATCGCCGCGCCGGGCCGCGTGCATGGCGCTTGGTCATGGCGCTGTGGGGCACATTCATGCGCCTGCTCGGCACATTGGGTGGTGCATTGCGACGCAGTGGACAGCGCATTCTGGTGGACGCCTTCAGCGAACAGGAACTGGGCGGGGTTTGGTCACTGACCAGCGGCGCAGCCCTGCTGCTGATTCTGCTCGGCGTGTGGCTATTGCAACTGCTTTAGCTTGACGCCTCAGCCAGTCCGTAGCGGGCTTCCTCGCGCTGAATCTTGCAGACCACATCCAGGCCCAGCACCGACTGCACGCGCGCCCACAGCACCGGTTGCTGGCGCTGTATGCGTTCCAGCACCTGGCGCGGCCAGGTGCGCAGCTCACCATCACCCACCAGACGCACCGTGGCGCTGGCCGGACGCCCGGTCAGCATGCTCATTTCACCGACAAAACATGGGGTCTGGACCCGCCGTGGCGGGTGGCCCCATTTTTCCATGGTCAGACTGCCACTCGACAGCCAGTACAGCGCCTCAGGCCGGGTGCCTTCACGGGTCAGCTCCAGGGCATGGGCCTGACGCACCTCAGCCATTTCCCAGAAGCGCAGAAACTCGCCCGCGCGCAAGGCCGCAAAGTGGGCTTCGTAAACCGCGCGTAGTGCTTCCGGAATGGCCACCGCGCGACGCTCTCGCAGTATGCGCAAGACCCAGAAGCTGTTGATCGCAACCAGCACCAGATTCCAGCCGGCAATCGCCACAACACCGCGACTGATGGCGTAGACCGCAACCACGCTTTGCGCCACGGCCAGCAATGCGCGCAACCACAGCACATCGCGCGCCAGCAAGGCGACCAGCTGCAGCAGGTATCCCAGGTGAACCAGGTAGCTCAGCAACAGCGTCCATTCCGCCATGTTTCCCCCTCAGCCGATATCGTCAGTCCACAGGCAATCGCCCGCAGCCTTGCGCAGCCCCTCAAGATACGCGGCATGCGCTACGCGCTCCTGCTCATTGGCAGCCTGCACACGCGGCTGCTTGCCTAGCGCCGCAATCACCTCAGCCGCGCTGCGCCCCGGATTGCTCTCATCCACCCCACTGGTCAGCAGCAATTTGTTCTGCCCACCGGTAAGCAGCAGATAGACCTCGGCGAGCAATTCGGCATCGAGCAGTGCGCCGTGCAGATCGCGGCCGGAGTTGTCGACCTCGTAGCGCTTGCACAGAGCATCCAGCGAATTGCGCTGGCCCGGATGCTTCTTGCGCGCGAGCAGCAGCGAGTCGATCACCTCGCCCGGTGGCGGCCAGTCGGCCTCGCGCCCGCAGCGCTCGAATTCCACGGCGAGAAAGCCCATGTCGAAATCGGCGTTGTGGATCACCAGCTTGGCGTCACCGATGAACGCCAGCAGCTCGTCGGTGATCTCGCCAAAGCGCGGCTTGTCACGCAACTGTTCCGTGGTGATGCCATGAACGGCCACCGCGCCTTCATCGATGCTGCGGCCCGGATTGATGTACTGGTGATAACTGCGCCCGGTGATACGCCGGTCAATGATTTCCAGACAACCGACTTCGATAATCGAATGCTCAGCAGCCTCAAGACCTGTGGTTTCGGTATCCAGAACGATTTCACGTTCAACTGTGTTCATTTGTAAGGCTCCATCCCTTGGCGGGCCAGTTCGTCGGCACGCTCATTGCCCGGATCACCGCTGTGCCCCTTGACCCAGTGCCAAGTCACCTCGTGCTTGGCCGCAGCCACATCCAGCGCTTGCCACAGGTCCTGATTCTTGACCGGCTTGCCCGCAGCGGTGCGCCATTGCTTGCGTTTCCAGTTGGCCATCCATTGGGTCACCCCCTGACGCAGATAGGTCGAGTCGGTGTACAGGTCCACCACACAGCTGCGCTTGAGCGCCGCGAGCGCTTCAATCGCCGCACGCAACTCCATACGGTTATTGGTGGTCGCGGCTTCGCCACCGCAAAGATCTCGCTGCTTGTCGGCATAGCGCATCCAGGCTCCCCAGCCGCCCGGCCCTGGATTGCCACTGCAGGCCCCATCGGTATAGATAACGACCCGGCTCATTGGCTGGATTCCGGCGGACTCAACGGCACCACAACGCGCGCGCTGTTGCGCGTGGCAACACCATTCATGCCCGCCACAGCACCGCGCTGCCAGACTGGGCGCTGCACCGGGCTGGCCGGAATGCGCCGTTTGCGCGCCCGAATCAGATAAATCGGCGCGAACCAGCCGACCATCGGCCCCAGCCAGCGCAAGGGCCGCTGCAGCACACGCGGCGGATGACGCTGAGGCCCGAAGCGCTGACATTCGACCACTTCATAGTCGAGCAGCCGCAACCAGTCCTGAATACGCCCGCTGCTCAACGGCCGCACATCCTGCGGCAGGGGCGGATAACGCCGCACCAGCCACTGCCACAATCCCCACACACTGTGCGGATTGAACCCCAGGATGAGCAACTGGCCGCGTGCGCTGAGTGCGCGGTCAACCTCACGCAGCAGGCTGTGCGCCGACACGGCGGATTCCAGGCTGTGCGCCAATAAAATGGCATCCACACTCCTGCCGGCCAGTGGCAGGGCCGACAGTTTGCAGCGCACATCGACATCCCCATATGGGCCCAACACGCCACTGCGCCAATGCGGCGCCGGATTCAACAGTGCCCTGCCCCAACTGCCGATTTGCAGAATACTGCGCCCGAACAGCCGCACGAGCGCCTGATCCAGATGACTCTGTTCGGCACTGAGCACGGCCTGGCCACGCGAGGTGTCCAGCCAGGCTTCGGATGACTTGGCATATTTCATGCAGAATAGTCGGTCTTCATTTGCAATCCTTGCAGGTCAGCGGATGTACGCGATTTCGCCCATCCCCGCATTTCAGGACAATTATATTTGGGCTGTGCACAGCGCGGCGGGCGACTGTGTAGTGGTTGACCCCGGCGAAGCTGAGCCCGTGCGTGCGTTTTTGGCGGCACGGGGCTTGCGGCTGAGCGCCATTTTGATCACCCACCACCATCCCGATCATACCGGAGGCATCGCGGCGCTGAGCAGCGAAACCGCCATCCCGGTCTATGGCCCGGACAACCCGGCGATTGCCGGCATTACCCATGCACTGAAAGATGGTGATGAACTGACCCTCGACAGCCTCGGACTGACTTTTTCGGTCCTGGCCGTACCCGGTCACACTCTTGACCACATCGCCTTTCACAATGCCGCCGACAAACTGCTGTTTTGTGGCGACACTCTGTTCCACTGCGGCTGCGGACGCCTGTTCGAAGGCACGCCGGCGCAAATGTTGAGCTCACTGCAGCGCCTCGCAGCACTGCCCGGCGATACCGCGGTCTACTGCACCCACGAATACACACTGGCCAATATGCAATTCGCACGCGCGGTCGAACCTGACAATACGACCCTGAGCGCAGCGCTGGCTGCCGCCCAAACACTGCGCCAGCAGGCGCAACCCACGCTGCCCAGCCGCATCGACACCCAGCGCCAGATCAACCCGTTTCTGCGCTGTGAACAGCCGAGCGTGATCCAAGCCGTGCAATCGCGCGATCCGGATGCCGCGTCTCCGGTAGAGATTTTCGCCAGCCTGCGTGGCTGGAAAGACCGGTTTTGATGCGCCAACGAATTCTCGCTTTGACACTCTCGCTGTGCGCAGCGTGGTGTTCGCTGGCCAGCGCCGAGGAAGACGATTTCTGGTCGTGGCTGGCACCACAACTGGAAATGGCCGACCTCCAGCATGCCGACATCGACCGCTGGGAAGCGCGCTACCGGCGCCGCCATGTCGAGCTGGAAATCATCCTGCAACGCGGCAAGGATTTTCTCTATCCGCTGGCCATGGCCGTGCGCGACCGCGGTATGCCGATGGAAATCGCGCTGCTACCGATTATCGAAAGCCATCTCGACCCGACCGCCGTGTCCGACCAGGGTGCACGAGGGCTGTGGCAAATCTTGCCGGCGACCGCCCAGCACCTCGGCCTGGAGCACGACTGGTGGCGTGACGAAAGCGCCGACTATCTGATGTCGACGCGCGCTGCGCTCAATTACCTGGATTATCTGCACGACCGTTTTGGCGGCTGGCTGCTCGCACTGGCGGCCTACAATGCCGGCGAAGGCCGCATCTGGAACGAGATGCGCAAGCGCAACCGTCGCGGCGAACCGGTCGATCTGTGGAATCTCGAATTGCCCAGGCAAACCGAGGTGTATGTTCCCAAGCTGCTCGGCCTGGCCCGCGTGCTGCGCGATCCGCACGGCGTCGACCTGCCCCCGTTAAGTACACGGCGTAGCTTCACCCGCCTCAACACCGACGGCCCGCTGGATGTTGTGCAAATTGCCGAGCTGGCCCGCATCAGCGTTGAGAAGGTCTACCGGCTGAACCCGCAACTGCTGCGCTGGAGCCTGCCGCCGCAAGGCCCGTATACGGTTTACCTGCCGATCGAGAGCAGCGCCGCGTTTCGCCACGCGCTGTCTCAGTACCCGGACAACAAACGTCGTCGCTGGAGCCTGCACAAGGTCCGCAGCGGCGAAAGCCTCGGCCTCATCGCGCAGAACTACAATTCCAATGTGAGCCTGATCGAGGCCCTTAATGGCCTGGCCTCGGACACCATCAAAGTGAACCAGACCCTGGTCATCAGCGACCACGAATGGGGCATGGACCGCGCCACGCTGGACGCGGCACGCCAACGGAGCCGACTGAGCTTCGCCCCACGTCCACTTAAAGATGGCTATCATCAGGTCGCGCAAGGTGAATCACTGTGGACGATCGCCCGCCTGTACGGCACGTCGGTCAACCAGTTGCGCAGTCACAATGACCTCAACCCCCACTCACCGCTGGTGCCGGGGCAGTTGCTGCGTACTGGTGCCACTGATGGTCGCCAGAAAGTTTTCTACACCGTACGCAAGGGTGATGCGTTGTCGCTGATAGCGCAGCGGTACAAGGTGCGGGTGCGTGACATCCAGGCCTGGAACCAGCTTGAGGGCAGCTTGCTCAGGCCTGGACAGACTCTGGAATTGCGCCTGCCGGCAAACTCGGGTTAACGCCCATAAGGGATTGACAAAATTTTGACACCCAACATGGATGATGGCTGTCACGGTTGCTGCGGAGGTTCACAGAACACCGTACTGGTGCGGCATGGTGCCGCAGGTCATCCCTTAAATAGAGTTGTTACGTGCGTACCGTTAAACTTGACGTTCCGAGCGTGGTCAATAGCCTTTGCGGCTGTGATACCGACCCGCACACTCCCGCTGACCTTTAGAGAAAGCAACTGAACATGGCTCCAGCGCGCTCCGTGATTGTCCTGCTTTGTGCCCTGAGCGGCCTGGGCTCGCCAGCCTGGGCTGAAGATCAGCGCCAGCATTTGTCTGACCTGCGACAACTGGATACCGAAATCCAGAGCATCAAGCAGTCTGTGCTTGATCTTGAGCGCGACATGGCGCGCCAGGAAGACACCCTGCTGTACCCACCGGCCCAGCAACTTCGGCTGTTTCTGAGCATGGAAGTGTTCGACTTCGAACTCGACAGCGTGGAATTGACGCTTGGCGACACCACCCTGGACAGCCACGAATATTCGGCCCGCGAAGTCTATGCATTGCGCAAGGGCGGTGTTCAGCAACTGTTCCTGGGCAATATTTCGCCCGGCGTACACACCCTCAAGGCGCGCTTCAGCGGATATTTCGAATCCGACGAAAGCCAGCAGCCCTACGAAAAATCGATTGAAGTCAGCTTCCGCAAGGATGCAACACCGCAATGGCTGGAATTGCGCATTGATCGCAGTGCAGGCCAGCAACTCAATGTTCGGGTGTTCCAGCGGGAGGCTTCGCAATGAGCCGCATGTCACACACTGCCAAACGCATTGCCGTGGCACTGGGCGCAGCCAGCCTGTTTGCCGGCAGCGCAGTCGCCTACGAACCCAGCGCCGGCACCTTCGACTTCAACCGCGCGCTGTTCGCGCATTACAGCCGCGACCATCTCAGCGCCGCCGTTGCCGCGCTCAATCTGCCAGATGAGCAACGCGACGACCAGATCAATGCTTTTGTTGCCGACAATCTGCTGAATTACGGCCTGTACAGCCAAGCCAAGCAGCTTCTGCGGCCGCTGCTGGCGGCTGGCGAACTGGATGCCCAGACCCGCGCCGAACTGTGGATGAATCTGGCCCGCTACGAATTCGAGCGCGGCTACCTGAATGCCGCCGAAACCACGCTGACCGAAATGCGTGTTGACGTGGGCGCACGCCGCATGCGCACCGAACGCAACACCATGCTGGCCCAGCTGCAGTTGATGGGCGGCCGCGCCGACGACGCGATCAGCACGCTGATCGAAGGGCGCACCTATGCCAAATCGGACTTCGCACGTTACAACCTGGGCGTTGCCTTCATAGCCGCCGGCGAAATTCGGCGTGGGCGTATCGAACTCGACAAACTTGGCCGCACCGTGGTCACTGACCCGCTCGAACACGCTCTGCGCGACCGCGCCAATCTGACCCTGGCCTACAACTATCTGTCCGAAGCCAAAGGCGCATCCGCCCTGCCGGTGCTCAAGCGCATACGTCTGGAAGGCCCATACTCCGACGAGGCCCTGCTTGGCCTTGGCTGGGCTGAAATTGCCGGCGACAAGGCCGACGACATCCGTCTGACCGATCTCGACAACGACGACACCATCGGCGG
>JBFKEC010000020.1:0-20396 GCA_041619315.1 Oceanococcus sp.
ATCACTGCAGTCAGCGCACTCGACAAAGTGGTCATGAAATTCCGCCGCGAAGGCACCGAGGTCGAAATCAGCGGCCTCAATCAGGCCAGCGTAACGCTGGTCGACAAATTTGCCGTCCACGACAAGGACGACGCCGAAGACATGCTGTTGGGACACTGACGGGATCATGACGACACAAGAAAAAGTGCTGGCCTGCGTCGATCAATCACGCTTTGCCGATGACGTGGCGGACTACGCCGCCTGGGCCGCTACACGCATGGCCGCACCGCTCGAATTTCTGCATATCATCGAGCGTCACGCCGAAATCGCCACGCAAACCGATCACTCGGGGACGATTGGCATCGACGCGCAGGAACTGCTGCTTGATGAGCTGTCACATCAGGATGAAGCGCGCAGCAAGGCTGAGCGTGAGCGCGGCCGCGTGTTTCTCAACCGCTTGCGCGAACGTGCGCTGGCGGCCGGCGTAGAAGCCGTCGACATGCGCCAGCGCCAGGGCTCTCTGCACACCACCCTGCGCGAACAGCAGAACGACGCCAGCCTGTTTGTACTGGGTCGGCGCGGCTCCTCAGCCGAGCACACCCAGCGCGACCTCGGGCGCAACGTGGAAAGCGTGGTGCGCACGCTCAATCAGCCCATCCTCACCGTGACCGAAGATTTCCGCACGCCCAGACAGGTGCTGATTGCCTTTGATGGCGGCCGCATGAGTCGACGCGGCGTGCAACTGGTCGCCAACAGCAAACTGTTCAAGGGCCTGACCGTCCATCTGCTGATGTCGGGCAAGCCGCGTGCCGACAGTCAGAAGCAGCTCGACGGCGCACGCAAAACTCTGCAGGCCGCGGGCTATGACGCCCCGGCCAGCCTGATTCCGGGCGACCCGGAAACCGTGATCGCCCAGCAAGTGGTCGCCCAGGACATCGACATGCTGATCATGGGCGCCTACAGCCACTCACCGCTGCGCAGCCTGTTGCTCGGCAGCAAGACCACCGATCTGCTGCGTTCGGCCAAGATTCCGGCCCTGCTGCTGCGCTAAGCGCCGCGCTCAGTCTTCCGGATCGTATCCAAGGTAGGGCGCCAGCCACTTTTCTGCGGTTTCCAGCGTCATATCGGTACGCTCGGCATAGTCCGAGACCTGATCTTTGCCCAACCGCCCGGTCACGAAATACTGTGACTCGGGGTGCGAGAAATACCAGCCGGACACCGCTGCGGCGGGCCACATCGCGTAGCTTTCGGTGAGCTCGATGGCGGCATTGCCCTGCACATCGAGCATGCTCCAGAGCTTGCCCTTTTCGGTATGTTCCGGGCAGGCTGGATAGCCCGGCGCAGGCCGGATACCACGATATTTTTCGGCGATCAGCGCATCATTTTCAAGCGCTTCATCGGCCGCATAGCCCCAGTATTCACGCCGCACTTTCTGATGCATCAGCTCGGCAAAGGCTTCGGCCAGCCGATCAGCCAGAGCCTCGAGCATAATTGCCCGGTAGTCGTCGTGATCCGCCTTGAATTCGGCAACCTTTTCGGCCACGCCAATACCGGTGGTCACCGCGAACGCGCCCAAGTAATCGGGATGCGCGTGCCCGGCCGGAGCAATGTAATCGGCCAGACTTCTGTTGGGCACACCGGCACGATGCACAGACTGCTGGCGCAGCATGCTCAGTGTGGTTGTACGCCCATCGCCCAGATCCACGGCGATGTCATCGCTGCCAACGCGCTCAGCCGGAAACAGACCGATCACGGCATTGGCCTGCAACCATTTTTCCGCGATCAGAGTGTCGAGCATGGCATTGGCCTCATCGAACAACTTGCGCGCTTCAGGCCCGGTGTTGGGGTTGTTGAGAATGTCCGGATACTTGCCCTTCATTTCCCATGAAATGAAGAACGGGGTCCAATCGATGAAGGCACGAATCTCGCTCAGATCGTAATCCTCAAACACGCTCAGCCCGAGTTTCTTTGGCACCGGCGGGACATAGTCAGACCACTCGATCGGCGACGCATTTGCGCGCGCCTCATCCAGCGACAAAAGCTTTTCACGCCCGCGCTTGTTGGCATGACGCTCACGAATGCCGTCGTATTCTTTTTTGACCCCGGCCATGAATTCGGCCTTGCCGCCCGACAGCAGCCTGGACGCCACCGTGACCGAGCGCGACGCATCTTTCACCCACACCACTTCGTTGGCGTAGGCCCCGTCAACCTTGACTGCGGTGTGCGCACGCGAGGTTGTGGCACCGCCGATCATCAGCGGGATGTCGAAACCCTGGCGCTGCATTTCACTGGCCACGAAGACCATTTCATCCAGCGACGGCGTGATCAGGCCGGACAGGCCAATAATGTCGACCTTCTCTTCCCGCGCCGTTTCTAGAATTTTGGCCGCAGGCACCATCACGCCCATGTCGACGACATCGTAGTTGTTGCACTGAAGCACCACACCAACAATGTTTTTGCCGATGTCATGGACGTCGCCCTTGACCGTAGCCATGAGGATTTTGCCCTTGGCCTCGGCTGTGCCGCTTTTTTCCGCCTCAATGAACGGGATCAGATGGGCCACGGCCTTTTTCATCACGCGCGCCGATTTCACCACCTGGGGCAGAAACATCTTGCCGGCACCAAACAGATCGCCGACCACGTTCATGCCGTCCATCAGTGGGCCTTCGATGACTTCGATCGGGCGCCCGCCAGCCGCAGCAATTTCCAGGCGCATTTCTTCAGCGTCGTCCTCGGCGTAATCGGCGATACCCTTGACCAGCGCATAGGTGATGCGCTCACGCACCGGCTTTTCGCGCCACTCCTGGGTCACCGCTTCGGCCTTTTCGCCGGAACCACGGAATTTTTCCGCCACCTCGAGCAGTCGCTCGGTCGCGTCATCGCGGCGGTTGAGCACAACATCTTCGACCCGCTCGCGCAGCTCCGCATCCAGATCGTCGTACACCGCGAGCTGGCCGGCATTGACGATACCCATGTCCATGCCCGCGCCAATCGCGTGATACAAAAACACCGAATGGATCGCTTCACGCACCGGATCATTGCCGCGGAAGCTGAACGACACATTGGAAACCCCACCGGAGATGTGCACACCGGGGCAGAGCTTGCGAATGCGTCGCGCCGCATTGATGAAATCGACCGCGTAGTTGTTGTGCTCATCGATGCCGGTGGCAATGGCAAAGATGTTGGGATCGAAGATGATGTCTTCCGGCGCCAGGCCAACCACTTCGGTCAAAATTTTGTAGCTACGCTGGCAAATCTCGACCTTGCGCGCCTCGGTGTCGGCCTGACCGGTTTCATCAAATGCCATGACCACAACAGCGGCACCGTAACGGCGAATCTTGCGAGCCTGCTCAAGAAAAGGTTCTTCACCTTCCTTGAGCGAGATCGAATTGACCACGCCTTTGCCCTGTATACATTGCAGCCCGGCCTCGATGACCTCCCACTTGGAGGAGTCGATCATGACCGGAACGCGGGCAATGTCAGGCTCGGCGGCAATCAGGCTCAGAAAACGCACCATCGCCGCCTTGGAGTCGAGCATGCCCTCGTCCATGTTGACGTCGATGATCTGAGCGCCATTTTCAACCTGTTGGCGGGCCACTTCCAGCGCGGTATCGTAATCACCGGCCTTGATCAGATTGCGGAAGCGGGCAGAGCCGGTGACGTTAGTGCGCTCACCGATATTGACGAACTGGGCCGTACTCATAAATTTATGCCGAGGCGAGGTTAAAAGGTTCCAGACCGGACAGACGCATACGCCCATCCGGCTCGCGCGGCACTCGGGGCGCAAGCCCCTCAACCGCACTGGCGATCGCCGCAATATGCTCCGGGGTGGTGCCACAACAGCCGCCGACCACGTTGAGCAAACCGGATTCGGCCCATTCACGGATATGTTTGGCCATATCTTCGGGACCCAAATCGTATTCACCGAATTCATTCGGCAAACCGGCGTTGGGATGGGCGCTGACCGGGCATTCGGCAATACGTGACAATTCCGCAACGTACTGGCGCAGCAAATCCGGGCCCAGCGCACAATTCAACCCGAAACTCAGCGGACGACTGTGCCGCAATGAGTTGTAAAAAGCTTCAGTGGTCTGGCCGGACAAGGTTCGCCCGGACGCATCGGTAATCGTGCCGGAAATCATGATGGGCTGCGCCTCACGCCCTTCGAAGAACTGATCGATGGCGAAGATGGCCGCTTTGGCATTGAGCGTATCAAAGATGGTTTCAACCAGTATCAGATCCGAACCCCCATCTTCCAGACCGCGCAGCGCTTCCAGGTAGGACTCAACCAGTTCGTCAAACGTCACGTTGCGAAAACCCGGATCATTCACGTCGGGTGAAATCGATGCGGTGCGGTTGGTCGGCCCCAGCACCCCGGCAACCCAGCGCGGCTTATCGGGCGTGGCGATCTGATCGCAGGCAGCCCGGGCGAGTTCTGCCGAGACCTTGTTGAGGTCGTAAACCAGCGATTCCATGCCGTAATCGGCCTGCGCAATCGCGGTGGAATTGAAGGTGTTGGTTTCAACGATGTCCGCGCCGGCTTCAAGGTAGCGCACATGAATGTCGCGGATAATCTCCGGCTGCGACAACGACAGCAGGTCGTTGTTGCCCTTTACATCCTGGCCCCAATCGGCAAATCGCTCTCCTCGGTAAGCCCCTTCATCCAGCTTGTGAGCCTGGATCTGGGTGCCCATGCCACCATCGAGCACGAGGATGCGCTGACTCAGCGCGCGAGTGATTTCAGCGGTCGAACTCATCTTATATCTTTGTATCCGGATAGATGGATATATTAGTACACTGAGGCCTCAGACGCTATCATTCGGGGAATTCCCCCTCACACACGATAAATTTTCATGGCTAACAAGATTTGGCGCTGCCTGGTTTGCGACTTTGAATACAATGAAGCTGAAGGCATGCCGGACGAAGGCATTGAACCCGGCACCGCCTGGGAAGACGTCCCCGATGACTGGACCTGCCCGGACTGCGGCGCTCCGAAATCGGATTTTGAAATGGTTGAAATCGGCTAAGCCCATTCAACCTTGCCGGCGCGGTCGGTGGCGTGGTTATACTCGCGGACACTGACCGACCGGACAATTCATAGATGGCGCGCAAGCCTGCCAACGAACAGGGCGACACACTCGAACGCATCTGCGAACACGCCTTTCTGATGTTTGGGCGTTACGGCTTTGATGGCGTTTCCATGCTTAAAGTCGCGGAAGCCGCCGGCATAACCAAAGCCGCGCTGTACTGGCATTTCGACAGCAAAGAAGCCCTGTACCTGGATTGCCAGCGCCTGCTGCACCAGATCTTCAACCAGCATGTCATCGGACGCATGCAGCGTGCCGACAGCACTGGCGAGCAGTTGTGCGAAATGTTCTATGGCGTGGTCGACCTGCTGCGCGATGCGCGCATCCGCAATGGCGTTGCCGGTTACTGGCTGGGCTCGGGCAGTCTAAATACAAATGCGGCCATCCAGGCACATCGGCGCTTTGACAAGGCCGCGATCCAGATCATAGAGCAGGTCATGCAGCGCGCCCTGGACGAGGGCGTGATGCGCTCCGATATCACCGCACATGACATGGCCCGCACCGCGGTGGCAGTTTGGGAGGGCATCGTTCTGCCCTTGCGGGTCGAGCCGTTCGAAGTGGTCGAACGCCTGATGCTGACCCTGGGAAAGACTTATTTCCGAGCCCATGGCGCGCACGACCTGGCCGACCGCTTGGTCCCGCAGGGCGAATAGCAGGGCATATTTCGAATTGACGTTTTATTGACGCTTGCACCGGTGTAATCGCTACATGATTCGCCAGGGAGCACGTCATGCACCGTCTGATTTTTGCCGTACTTGCGGCCAGCTTGAGTATCACCGCCCATGCACGCGTGGTCGCCCATGATGCCGACATAAGCAGCTACGAAAAGATGATTCCGGCCGCCTGGCCGCATGTCAGCCTGCGCGCCGAACAGCGCCAGTGGCTGGCGACGCGCTCGGCCATGGCGCTTGGTCAATGCCGTCGGTCCGGTCGCAGCGAAGCACTTTGTCGCACGCTGGTTCGCGAAGGTCTGAGCGAAACGCTGGGCTCTCAGCCGATCGCCGCGGGTCTGGCTTCACGCACTTGGTAATTTGCCAAGAACCTGTCATGGTTCTAAGTAGCGTATCGATAAAAAGACTAACTCTGGGGAGTGAGGCCATGGCGATACATGCTCTGGTTGTGGATGACGACCCCGTCACCCGGGGGCTGGTTGCTGAGCAGCTGATTTCCCTTCAGGCTGACTCTGTGCGCACGGTGGATTCCGGCCGCGCCGCACTCGAGATGCTCAGCCAGCACCACCAGATCAACCTTTTGGTCACCGATCTGCGCATGCCCGACCTTGATGGCATCGCCCTGATTGCCGCTCTGGACAAATTCCGCAACCGCCTGCGCGTCATCATCATCAGCGCCTTGGGCGACAAGATCATGCAGGCCGCCTCACGCATTGGCGTGGGCTATGAACTGTCCATACTCGGCGTTATTCGCAAGCCTGTCGGGCGGCGTGCTCTCGCCGAAATGCTCGACAAATTCCGTGAAATTCCAGCCGACAACACCGACATCAAGCTCGAAGATGTGCCCGCCATCCGGCCCGAAGATATCCTGCAGGCCCTGGCCGAGCACGGCCATCACATCGTGGTTCAACCCGAGGTGCGCGCGGCCAATATGAGCCTGGAAGCCGTCGAGGTGCTCAGCCGCTGGAGCCACCCCAAGCTGCAGGGCCACTCCCCTGGCGATGTCATCGTGGCCGCCGAGCAAGCCGGCATTATTAACGCGCTCAACCAAAACCTGATCGACGAAGCGGGCCTGGCCTGGCGCAGTTGGGCGCAGCACAAGCTATCGCCACGCATCAGCATCAACCTGTCCGCGATCACCATGGCCGACACTGCGTTTCCTGAATGGCTGACTAACGCCATTGCCGAACACAATATGAGCCCGCGTGATCTCATTCTGGAAGTGACTGAAACCGCTGTGCCAGCTGCAGGCACATCCAACCTCGAAGTTGCCTGCCGCCTCGGCCTGTTTGGCTACGAGCTATCGGTTGACGATTTCGGCACCGGCTTTGCCAATCTCAAGCAACTTCAGGACATGCCATTTCGCTGGCTCAAAATTGACCGCGCGTTTGTGAACCAGATCGAGCGCTCTGAAGATGCCCGATCGATCGTCAAATCAAGTATCAGCATGGCCCACGATCTGGGCCTGGAAACGGTCGGCGAAGGGGTCGAGACAGCGGAGCAATGCAAGCTTCTGCGCGACATGGGCTGTGACCTGCTGCAGGGCTATTTCATTGCCAAACCGATGCTGCCCGCCGAATTGCCACAGTGGTACGAAAAATTCCGCAAGCAGCGCCCCATCCTGGCGGCCTGAACTCACTGGCGACTTAGCGCCGGGCCAGCGCGGATAGCTCGCTCATCAGGCCATCAAATTCGATCTCGATTTCGCCCAGTCGCGCCTGATGCCAGGCTTGCGGTTGATCACCGCCAACTTCCAGCTGCTCGAACGCATCCCCCAGACGGGTGCCGCCCAGCGAGCGTGACGAGCCCTTGAGCCGATGCACCAGATCGTGCAACTCGGCCCATCGCGCCTTCTCAACCGCATCCTTGCACTGAGCCAGCAGCGGCCTGTTGGCCTGCTCGAAAGCATCAACAAATCTGCCCAGCCCACTGAGTTCTGGCCCCATCACGTCGATCAGCAGCTCCTTGTCCACGTGCTTCAATTCGCGCGGCTCTTCGGACACAGCCGCAGCCTCAGCCTCAGCGCCAGACTTCGTCGCCCCGGTGACCTCAGACAAAAACGCCGACAGTGCGGACAGCTTCAAAGGTTTGACCAGCTTGCGCGTAATCTGCAGCGCTTGCAGGGCGCGCATGTCCTGCCGGCTGGCGCTCGCGGTCAGCACGGCCACCGGCATGTCTGGCTTATTGAGGTGATCTCCCAGACGAATTTCACGGGCGAGCTCATAGCCATCCATCAACGGCATATGCAGGTCTGTAATGACCAGATCGAAGGATTGTTCACGCAACGCGGCCAAGCCGACCTCACCATTTTCGGCAGCGCGATAGGTGCATCCAAGCTGTTGCAACTGGCGACAGATCAGCTCGCGATTAACCGGCTGATCTTCGACCACCAGCACGTGCAGACCAAATTGCCGGTTCTCCTGAGCGACATGACTCGGCTGTTCGTGCGAACTGTGGGAACTGGCAATGCGAGCGATATCCGCGGCGAGCCGGTGCGGATGCACCGGGCGCATCAAACGCCGCTGCAGGCTCGACTGGCGATCGCGAATGGTCAGTTTCACGTCGCCCTGCCCGAGCTCGATCACCGCAGTTGATCCGGACTGACCGATCAAATCGTCGCTGTCAGGACAAATCACTGCGCCCTCGGCCTGCAAAGCCTCGATAACGCACAAACGCTCACGCCCCTCAAGCTGGACGACGATATGCCAGCCCTTAAGCACACCCTGCGGCGGCACAGCCGCCTCGAGCAATCCAACCGGCGCCGACAGACTGAAGGTCGCCCCGCTACCCGGCGCAGAATCCAGTGTCAGCGTACCGTGCATGAGTTCCGCCAGCCCACGCGAAATCGGCAACCCCAAACCGGTGCCACCATAGCGCCGGGTGGTGGAACTGTCGGCCTGCACAAATCGCTGAAATACCCGTTGCTGACTGTCCAGCGGGATACCGGGACCAGTATCGGACACGTCGAAACACAGATGGGTCCGGCCCTTGACCATGCTCGTTCGCAGTCGAATGGCCACATCGCCATGCTCGGTGAACTTGATCGCATTGGAGACCAGATTGAGCAA
Organism: Oceanococcus sp.; assembly: GCA_041619315.1. GTDB lineage: Bacteria > Pseudomonadota > Gammaproteobacteria > Nevskiales > Oceanococcaceae > Oceanococcus. The sequence goes on from JBFKEC010000020.1 coordinate 8,806, forward strand.
TATCTGGCGCAGCTTGCCGCGGTCTGCGCGCACCTGGGTCGGCAAACCAACCTCGGGCATGACCTTGAGTGCCAGCCCTTTTGCCCGGGCACTCCCGGCACAGGCTTCGGCAACCTGCTCGAGCAGCACGCAGGGTTCGAACACCTCGTCATTCAGGGTCATCGCATCCGCTTCGATCTTGGAATAATCAAGCACGTCGTTGATGATCCCCATCAGGTTGGTGGTTGACTCCAGGATCATGCGCATCATGCGCTGCTGATCCTCATCCAGCCTGGTTTTTTCGAGTATTTCGGCCAAACCAATGATGCCACTCATCGGCGTGCGGATTTCATGGCTCATCGTGGCCAGAAACCTTGACTTGGCTTCGCTTGCGGCCTCTACACCATGCAATTTGTGCAATTCATCACTCAACCACAGCAAAGAGTCACGTAACGCATCGACCTCATCGCGCCACACACTCTCGGGAAAGGCGTTTTCCAGATGCCTGCGCGTACGTCGCTGATCCTCCCCGGACATTTCAGGCAGCAAGGCAATCAGGGCGCGCAGGCGCCGCAAACTGCCGGAGAGCAAACCCACGATCAGGCCCAGCACGATGCCCATCAGCACAATCTGCACCGCCAGATTGAATACAGCCTGACGTCGCGCCTCGCTAAAGCTCGCGCTCAGATCGAGCAGCGAAACGGCCACAACCGAAGCCTCCCCCAGCGAGGCCTCAGATAGATCGGACACCTGAAAGGCCCAGCCATCGTGCAGACTGGGATCGACACGATCACGTGGTACCTGCCACGCGGCACGCAGCAGACGAGCATCTGATACTTCCGGGCGTGAAACCGCCACCGCGCGCATGCCGCCTTCCGGCTGCTGGGCGAGCAGGGCCAGATCGCCCCCAGCCAAGCTGGAATAGGCGTAAACCAGATCGGCAATTGGTGCGGCAATCAGCAACAAACGCTGCTGATCATCGGCCGTCATCACCGGTGCCGCCACTAGGTATTCGCAACTCTGTTCGCAATAAAGCCCGCCCTCGGGACTGAGGTTGCGGCGGGCACGCGCCAACAGGTCCTGATGCACCAGGTCGGCCTCGGCCAACGCATCCAGCGCCGGCGACCAATTGAGCAACAAATGCCCCTGACTGTCATACAGTCGCAGCCAGTTGAGGCGCGCGAACAGGTCGGGAGAGCGATTCAGCGAGTCCAACCAGCCATCTTCTCCACCGGCGCTTAGATTGACCACCAGATTGGACCCGGTCTGGGCCAGCTCATTGCGCAACTGGAGCATCAACTCGCCGAGCAAACGGGCATCACCTGCCAGTTCAACCTTGGCCGTTTCCAGGGTCCGCTGCGACCATCCGGACCATGAGCGAAATACGATTGCGCCGGCAACCAGCAGCACAACAACCAGCGTCGGTATGACCAGCTTCCAGACCAGACTTATCCGCAGGCGGCGCGGCGATGCAGCGTCGGGCATGGCGCTTAGAACTGATAGGCGATCATGATCAGCGCCATGGTCCAGTAGCGCTCCAGCTCACGCCCCTGATTGTCCTGTGCACGAACATTGCCGGTGCCGTCAATATAATGGAACTCGCCAAACAGCCCCCAACTGGTGCTCGGACTCCACTCAAATCCGATCACATGACTGCGACTGAAACGGGTGTAGCGGGGTTGGCCGGTCGCGCTTTGGGCGCGATAACCATTGCGGTCATTGCGATCCAGAAAATTGACGTCGTAACGCAAATAGCCCGACCACTGCTGACCGCATTGGCGGCCGTACTGCACGTAAGCGGAGTCACTTTTCCCGGTACCTTGGCTCGCCGAAGGCGTGGTGGTCACCTCGGTCAATCGATATTCAGCCGTCAGCGTGTCGTTCGGCCACAGGCGCTGCAGCGACAAAACCCACAGATCCGCCTCGAGCTGTGTGTCCGGAAAAGGTGTGGTTGCGCCGGGGTGCAGATTCAGCTTGCCGCCGAAGTAACTCAAACCCGTTCTGAGACGGCCAGCACCCCATTCGCTAAGCCACTGGGCAACCAGCAAATCACGCAACTTGACCTCACCGTCCAGGCTCAAGCCAGCCGCGCGCTCGAATTCTTCGGTGGTGTCGCGCTCCCGCCCCCAGCCGACAACCAGATGCGACAGAGCGGAGCCCATCTCAAAGTGCGAATACGCCTGAACACCCTCGGATGCGAACAGCACGTCGCGGATACCGGTGTCTTCCATATACACCGAGGGGAGCAGAATTCCTGGGCGCGAAAATACGATATCGCGGCTGTCATTGTAAAAACCGAACGGGTTTTTCAGCTTGCCCAGACGCAGCCCCGCACTGCCGGAAAGGCTGCGCCAAAACTGGTAGTCCAGTTGCAGATAATCCAGCCGCATACGGCCATCGTCACTGCTGCCGTAATCACGCGCCATCAACTGCCCGGCCAGCAGAAGCTCCGGCGTCAGGCTGGTCCGCGCATTGATCGCGACCTCGAACAGGTTTTCCGTGCTTGTGGTCTTGGGGCTGAGATAGTTATTGCCTGTGGAGTTGATGTAGCCCATGGCAAGCGCGCCATGCACATCCAGCTCCATGTCGCCATGAGCATCCGCAACGGACACCGCCAGCACTGATACCAGCACGTAGAGGCATTTGGACACACGCTTCATTGTGAACTCCTTGCCGAGTCATGGTGCGGCGTAGCGGGCACATATCCGATTGCGCCCTGTGTTCTGTCAACCCTTCGCCGCATCTCCTCAATGCTGTCCACCCGCACCGGCAATAACCCGGTACCGGTGTAGCTGGTCCGATTCCAGGACCGGCGCAGAACATAAGGGTAAGTCGCGAGGTGTTCCTGGCAGAACTGGATGTGCAACGGATCCGTGTCATCCAGAACAAACACCCGGACCGGCTGACCGTCTGGCCAGGTGCGCACCCTCAGGGAAAAAATTGCGCGCAGAAAATTGCGCTTCAGGTATTCCTGGTCAATGTCAGCGTGGGCGTAAATCTCTACGCCGCGGGTGTCGTCCTGCGCATGCGCGACCTGAACCAACGACAAGCTGAGCAGCACGGTAACAAGCAAACCGCGCATAGGCGCTAGATAGCGCGTTGTCAGCGTGTCTTGGATCATAGAACCGTACACCCCTCACCCTTAGATCAGAACCCCAGATCTGCAGTTGATCAGGCGGAACGTCAAGTTATTGTCATCGTTCCACAACAGCGTTTTGACCGAACCCAGATTAGAATCTGCCAAATGTCCACAGGTCCTAGCCTACACCATGCCCAAAGCCGCTGAACTAAAATCTGGAATGGTCGTCGCCATCGACGGCAAACCCTACATCGTGCGTCAGGTTCAAGCCCACAATCCCACCGCGCGTGGCGCTAGCACCTTGTACAAGGCACGCCTCAATCATGCGCAGAGCGGGCAAAAGCTGGATCAGACCTTCAAGGGTGACGACATGCTGGCAGAGGTGGATTTTCGCCGCCGCCAGGTGCAGTACCTGTTTCAGGATGGCGATGGTTACACCTTCATGGACAGCGAAGACTACAGCCAGTACACCCTTAATCCCGAGCAACTGGAAAATGTCACCCCGTTTTTGGTCGACAATGCCGAAGGCTACACCGCGCTAATCGTGGAAGATGTGTGCGTCGGGATTGATCCGCCGGGTACGGTGGAACTCAACGTGACGCAAACAGCGCCCGCAATTAAGGGCGCCAGTCAGAGCGCTAGAAGCAAAACGGCCGTGCTCGAGTCAGGCTTGGAAATTCAGGTTCCGGAATATCTGGCCGAAGGCGAGACCGTTAAGGTCAACACATTGACGCGCGAGTTCATTTCACGCGCCTGACCAATCAATCCTGATTGAACAGGATTTCACCAAACAGCCAAACCGCAGGCAGCCCGAGACAGGCTGCCAGCCCGAGGGTTGCGCCGGACCAACCACCAACCGAGAGTGCTGCAGCCAGCGCTGCCGTCCAGGCGGTTAAACACACCAGCGCAGGAGCCAGCCAGCCGCGGCTTTCCGGATCACCGCCACTTGCGCACGGCACGAGATTGTCAGCTCCATTTCGCATTGCACGAGGTCTCACTTTAACGTGAGCTGTACGGTGCCAGCGCGACGGTGAAAAAATCGTAAAGTCGCCCTTGGCTCCCGTCGAAAGCCCATTTCGACCTCCCAGGCCATTGAAATCATTGCGATTTGGGAAACGCATGTCGCGGGTGAGAAAATATGCGCCCGACATCTCGCCCCAACCAAGAACATAAGGATTGCCCATGAGTTCGCTACCGTCCGCAGGCGCCCGCTTTCGCGCTGCCGTTGCCGAAGAACAACCGCTGCAAGTTATTGGCGCGATCAACGCCAATCACGCTTTGTTGGCCCAGCGCGCAGGCTTCAAGGCAATTTACCTGTCAGGGGGCGGCGTCGCAGCAGGCTCACTGGGGCTGCCGGACCTGGGCATTTCCGGCCTGGAAGATGTGCTGATTGATGTCCGCCGCATTACCGATGTGTGCGACACCCCGCTGCTGGTCGACGTCGATACCGGCTTCGGCAGCTCGGCTTTCAATGTGGCACGCACCACCAAGGCACTGATCAAGGCCGGTGCCGGCGCGATGCACATCGAAGATCAGGTCGGGGCCAAACGCTGCGGCCATCGCCCCAACAAGGAAATCGTCACTCAGCAGGAAATGGTCGATCGCATCAAGGCTGCAGTGGATGCACGCACCGACGATGATTTCGTCATCATGGCGCGCACCGACGCACTCGCAGTGGAAGGCCTGGATAGCGCAATTGAACGCGCCATCGCCTGCGCTGAAGCCGGCGCCGACATGATCTTCCCCGAAGCCATGACCGAACTGCCGATGTACAAGCAGTTCGCCGAAGCGGTCGGCGTGCCCGTACTCGCCAACATCACCGAGTTCGGCTCGACCCCGCTGTTTACTGTCGACGAACTGCGCGAGGTTAACGTCGGTCTGGTGCTGTATCCGCTGTCCGCCTTCCGCGCCATGAACAAGGCCGCCGAAGCGGTTTATCAGGCGGTTCGCCGTGATGGCACGCAGAAGAATGTGGTCGACACCATGCAGACCCGCATGGAGCTGTACGAGTCGATCAACTACCACGATTTTGAGCAGAAGCTGGATGCCTTGTTCGCGCAAGGCAAGCAGTAAAACCCAGCGAGCTTTGAACCGCCGCAGAGCCTTGCTGCTTGGTGCGCGGACCGTCGGCGACCTGGATGGTCGCCGTCGAGCGATACATGGACGTACTTGAGCGCGTCTGCGCATCAAGCAGCAAGGCTCCCCTCCGATAACGAGAGCGCACATATGAACACCGAATACCGCAAAACCCTGTCAGGCACCGACCTGGACTATTTCGACACCCGCGCCGCCGTCGAGGCGATTCAGCCCGGCGCCTACGCCAGTCTGCCCTACACCTCGCGGGTGCACGCTGAGAACCTGGTGCGACGCTGCGACCCGGCCATTCTCAATGACTGCCTCAAGCAGCTGATCGAACGCAAACGCGACCTCGACTTTCCATGGTTTCCGGCCCGCGTGGTCTGCCATGACATCCTCGGCCAGACTGCCCTGGTTGACTTGGCCGGCCTGCGTGATGCCATCGCCGAAGCCGGTGGCGACCCCTCCAAGATCAACCCCGTGGTGCCAACACAGCTGATCGTCGACCACTCGCTGGCCGTGGAACACGCCGGCTTTGAAGCCGATGCCTTCGACAAGAACCGGGCGATTGAAGACCGCCGCAATGAAGACCGTTTTCACTTCATCAATTGGACCAAAAAGGCCTTCAAGAACATTGACGTGGTGCCGCCGGGCAACGGCATCATGCACCAGATCAATCTGGAGAAAATGTCGCCGGTGATCATGACCACCGATGGCGTGGCCTACCCCGACACTTGCGTCGGCACCGACTCGCACACCCCGCATGTCGATGCCCTGGGCGTAATCGCCGTGGGTGTCGGCGGACTGGAAGCCGAATCGGTCATGCTCGGCCGCGCCTCGTGGATGCGCCTGCCGGAAATCGTCGGCGTGGAACTGACCGGCAAACGTCAGCCCGGCATCACCGCGACCGACATCGTGCTCGCGCTGACCGAATTCCTGCGCGCCCAGAAAGTGGTCGGCGCCTACCTTGAATTCTACGGTGAAGGCGCTGCCAGCCTGACCCTGGGTGACCGCGCCTCGATTTCCAACATGACCCCGGAATATGGCGCCACCGCCGCGCTGTTCTCAATCGACAACATGACCCTGGATTATCTGCGCCTGACTGGGCGCGACGACGCTCAGGTCGCGCTGGTCGAAAACTACGCCAAAACCGCCGGCCTGTGGTCGGATGATCTGGCCCAGGCCGAGTACGAACGCACCCTGAGTTTCGACCTGTCCAGTGTCGGTCGCACCATGGCCGGCCCTTCCAATCCGCACCGCAAACTGCCGACCGCGGCACTGGCGGAGCGCGGCATTGCCGGTGAGTGGTCCCAGCAGGATGACCTGATGCCCGACGGCGCGGTGATCATCGCGGCGATCACCTCATGCACCAACACCTCCAACCCACGCAACGTGGTCGCCGCCGGCTTGCTCGCGCGCAACGCCAATGCGCGCGGCCTGACCCGCAAACCCTGGGTCAAATCCTCCTTCGCCCCGGGCTCCAAAACCGTGCAGCTGTACATGGAAGAAGCCGGCCTGCAGAAAGAGCTGGATGCGCTGGGCTTCGGCATCGTGGCGTTTGCCTGCACCACCTGCAACGGCATGTCCGGCGCGCTGGACCCCAAAATCCAGCAGGAAGTGATTGACCGCGACCTGTACGCCACCGCAGTGCTGTCCGGCAATCGCAATTTCGACGGCCGCATCCACCCCTACGCCAAGCAGGCCTTTTTGGCCTCGCCGCCGCTGGTGGTGGCCTATGCCATCGCCGGTACCGTGCGCTTCGACATTGAAAAAGATGTGCTCGGCCATGATGCCGATGGCAAGCCGGTGACCCTCAAGGACATCTGGCCCAGCGATGAAGAGATCGACGCGGTGGTCGCCTCCAGCGTCAAGCCGGAACAGTTCCGCGCCGTGTATGACCCGATGTTCAACTTCGAAATCGTAGAAGACGAAGGTCTCTCACCGCTGTATGACTGGCGCGAGATGAGCACCTACATTCGCCGACCGCCCTACTGGGAAGGCGCCATGGCGGCCAAAAATGTACTCACCGGGCTACGCCCGCTGGCGGTTCTGGGTGACAACATCACCACCGATCATCTGTCGCCTTCCAATGCCATCATGGCGTCCAGCGCGGCTGGCGAATATCTGGCCAAGATGGGCCTGCCGGAGGAAGACTTCAACTCCTACGCTACCCATCGGGGCGATCATCTGACCGCTCAGCGAGCGACCTTCGCCAACCCCAAACTGTTCAACGAAATGGTCATCGACGCCAACGGCGAAGTGCGCCAGGGCTCACTCGCACGGGTTGAACCTGAAGGCGAGGTGATGCGCATGTGGGAAGCCATCGAGACGTATCAGCAACGCAAACAGCCGCTGATCATCATTGCCGGCGCCGATTACGGCCAGGGCTCGTCGCGTGACTGGGCCGCCAAGGGCGTACGCCTGGCCGGTGTCGAGGTGATCGTGGCCGAAGGCTTCGAGCGCATCCACCGCACCAACCTGATCGGCATGGGCGTGATGCCCCTGCAGTTCATGGACGGCACCACACGCAAAACCCTGGGCCTTGATGGCACCGAAACCTATGATGTCAAAGGCGACGCGGCGCCCGGCGCAGCGCTGACACTGGTGATTCATCGCAAATCCGGCGAAACCCTGGAAGCCCCAGTACTGTGCCGCCTGGACACCGCTGAAGAAGTGTCGATCTACAACGCCGGGGGCGTGCTGCAACGCTTCGCTCAGGACTTCCTGGAAGCCGAGGCGGCCTGATCATGAGCAACGCAGAGCAAATCAAGATCCCCGCCACCTACATGCGTGGCGGCACCTCCAAAGGCGTGTTCTTCCGGCGTGAAGACCTGCCCGAAACCTGCCAGAACCCGGGGCCGTCACGCGACCGCCTGTTCCAGCGCGTCATCGGCTCGCCCGACCCTTATGTCAAACACACCGATGGCATGGGCGGGGCCACGTCCAGCACCAGCAAATGCGTGATCGTGTCGCCCAGCAGCCAACCCGAGCATGATGTCGACTATCTGTATGGGCAGGTCAGCATCGATTCCGATTTTGTCGACTGGTCCGGCAACTGCGGCAATCTGTCGACTGCGGCCGGTGCGTTTGCCATACACGCAGGCTATGTTGATGCCGCGCGCATCCCGGAAAACGGTATCTGCACGGTGCGCATCTGGCAGGCCAACATCAACAAGACCATCATCGCCAGCGTGCCGGTGCGCAACGGTCAGGTGCAGGAAAACGGGGATTTCGAACTCGACGGCGTGACCTTTCCGGCCGCCGAGATCGTGCTCGAGTTCATGGACCCTTCGGATGACGAAGGTGGCGCCATGTTTCCCACCGGAAATCTGGTCGACGCGCTTGAAGTGCCTGCGCTGGGCACCCTCAAAGCCACCATGATCGCGGCCGGCATTCCGACTGTGTTCGTCAACGCCGATGAAATCGGATTCTCCGGCACCGAACTGCAATCGGACATCAATGAAAGCCCGGCCATTCTGGAAAAGATGGAACGCATCCGTGTCGCCGGCGCCCTGCGCATGGGGCTGATACAAAGCCCGCAAGAGGCGGCCAAGCGCCAGCACACCCCCAAAGTGGCATTTGTGTCACCGGCTCAGGGCTACACCGCATCCAGTGGCAAAACCGTCGCAGCCGACGCTATCGACCTCAATGTCCGGGCACTGTCCATGGGCAAGCTGCATCACGCCATGATGGGCACCGCGGCGGTGGCCATCGGTACGGCCGCGGCGATTCCGGGCACGTTGGTCAATCTGGCCGCCGGCGGCGGCGAACGCGAAGCTGTCACCTTCGGACATCCCTCTGGCACCCTGCGTGTCGGCGCCCTGGCCGAGCAGCAAAACGGACAGTGGACGGCCAAGAAAGTCATCATGTCACGCTCAGCACGCATTCTGATGGAAGGTTGGGTGCGGGTTCCTGGAGATGCCTTCTAGGCCTTGACATGGATCATCTGAAGCCCCGCAATTGCGGGGCTTTTTGTATGCGCCGTCAAGAACCGTCTTCAGCTTCATCCAGCGCGGCCTGGGCGTAGTCCCGCAACGCGGGCTCGCCCGCGCTCAGATGCAAACCCGAGGGCAGCCCATTGTCGAATTCCATGGCCGGAATGGCAGCCCCACCGGCGATCATGCCGGGTACGCTGATGCTCAGTTCAGGCAATAGCGGCAAACCACACAAAGCTGCTCCACCCGCGCGCTCAACATCTGCAGGACCAGGGTGATTGATCGCATCGAGGGCCAGATTGAAAGTCACCGCGTCGGCCAGCCCAATTAGCACATGCTCCATCACATAGCCGGGGCAAAGATCCTGCAGCAGCAGATTGGTCACATTCGGGTTGCCCTGGGCGTAATCCACCGCAGCAACTGGCTCGGGCGCATAAGGCTGCACCAGTTCATCGAACATGGTGTACACCGCGGTGTATGAAATATCGCCTGGCGTTTCATCATGCAGATTGGTCGCACGCATGAACTGCGAACCATAGGCCATTTGGTGAAATGACGCGGGTAAAGACAGATCGCCACCGGTGAGTGGCAACTCCACACCCAGCAGTCGCCCCAGCATGGCCAGCGGATCGGCAACATCGGTGCCCTTGTTGGGCCCGGCGATCATCACGAAATCATCCACGGCCTGACGCGCCGAGGCCCACCATTTGATCGCCCAGCGCGGCACCGCCACGCCCTGGCTGTGGCCAATAACCGCCACTTTGCGCCCCGTCATTTCATGTATCCGGCGTAAAGCGTGGACCACATATTCGGCCGAATTCTGCAGGTCGCCAAGACCGCGATCCGGGTAGGTTGTGGTGCACACGTCATAGCCCAGATCACTCAGCACGGGTATGTAACTCCACTCGTACTGCTCCCAACCTGCAGTGAACGTGCCGTGAACAAGCAGAATGGGCGGCTTGTCGACATTAACGAACTCGGTGCAGCGCAGCTCTGCTTCCAGGGTCTCGTAACTGTTCTTCAGTTCGGGTTCGCTGGCCACGTCACCCGGCTCAGCGGGCGACGATTCCTGGGTGTCCTGGCAGCCCAGCAGCATCACGCTGGCGCACACCAGCAGGGTTGTCTTTTTCATTGTGGTTGTCCTGGCAGTCTTCTCCTGACAACCAACAATACGCTAGTAAATTTTCAGCGCTCTCGTCTGTTCGCACCAGTGCAGTTCATCGGGCAACACCTGGTGATTCAGGTCCTCAGGCACCGCGCGCGGGTCATCGACCCATTCACGCAGCAACGGGCCTGCGTTGATCAGATCGATGGCCAGACGGCCGCTTTCGTACTCGTAGGCAAAATCACGCCATAGCGGATAGTCCGGGTACAGCGCACGAATCGCCTTGAAGGCGACGGCCATCAAGCGCCAGGGCTGAAACCGCAGATGATCGTAACTGCAAGCCTCGACATGAATCTGCACGCCTGCGCACAACTGCCCGGCATGCTTGTGGAAGGTGGGCTCAAACCAGCACGAGCGCAAGCGGCATCCCGCCAGCCACTGCGGGGCGATGGCCTGCATTTTTTTGATGATGGCTTCGGCATCCAAATCCGGCGCCCCGAAGACCTCCAATGGGCGTGTGGTGCCACGCCCTTCCGACAGCGTGGTGCCCTCCAGCATCACGGTGCCGGCATAAGCCCGCGCCATCGAAAGATTGGGCGCATTGGGGCTGGGGTTGATCCATTCCCGCTGGCCCAGCGGCCAGCCGTAACCGGGCCCCTGATCTGGCTGCCAGCCGTGCATGGTGATGGCACGAAAATCCACGTCCAACTTGAGCTCACGGATAAACCAGGCGGCCATCTCGGCCATGGTCAGGCCATGACGCATAGGCAAAGGCCCTGCCCCGACGAAACTTTCCCAGCCCGGCTGCAACAGGTTGCCTTCTACCGGGCGACCGGCTGGATTGGGACGGTCGAGCACCCACACCGCCTTGCCGCTGTGCGCAGCCGCTTCAAGCACATAACGCAAGGTGGTGATGAAGGTATAGATCCGGCAGCCCAGATCCTGCAGATCAACCAGCAGCACATCAAAGTTGTCGAGCATCGCAGCTGTGGGCCGACGCACCTCGCCATACAGACTGAACACCGGGATGCCGAGCTTGGGATCGATGTAGTCGTCCGACTCGACCATGTTGTCCTGCTTGTCACCCCGCAAGCCATGCTGCGGACCAAATGCGGCGCTGATGTGCACATCATCCAGTGCCGCCAGGGCATCCAGACTGTGCTGCCAGCCTGCGGTCATTGATGCAGGATGGGCCAGCAGGGCGACCCGGCGACCGCGCAAAGGCTGACGCAAGCGCGCATCGGCGAGCAGCCGATCAATCCCGAACTGCATCAGCGCCGCACCGCAATGCGCATGAGGTCTGGGTGGTGAAAGTCCGGTTTGCCTGGCGGGTGCATCATCGCCCAATAGCTCAACTGTCCGAGACTGTCCTTGAGCACCACTGCGGGCCCCACATGCGCGGCCATATCCGGCACCG
>JBFKEC010000021.1:0-20252 GCA_041619315.1 Oceanococcus sp.
GAGGCCGAAAACGGGCGTGTGCTCTACATGCTGGCCAGCGACCTGGAGGGCAACTACTACAACGACTTCGTTATGGAGTTCAGCGGCAGCGCGTTCGATGGTGAACAGGCCACCCGCATGGGCGGCATCATGCACCTGTGCGACGGGTGCTCATCGCCGCAGCACGGCCATGACATGGAGATGCGTGCGTTCATGCGTCTGTCCGCCACCTTTGACCAGTCCGAGTTCGCGATTGAAATGGGCGGCACGGACGCTACCGATGCCACTGACCAACTGGATTTGCGCATGTCCGGCAGCGAAGGCGGCAGTGGCCAGCATGAAATCTACGGCCGCATGGCGGTGGACGTTGTGGGTAGCGATTGCCAGTTCGATGCCCGCTACAACACCATCTCTCCGCTGGTGACGCAAAACACCTTCACCGCCGATGAGCGCGTGGTCAGCGGCGAAGTTCAGGTCACCCTCAAGAATGGTGGTGACTTCAATGTAGTGATTGCCAACGACGTGGTCTCCGTCAACGGCGTGAGCTACAGCCAGGCCGAATTGGCGGCGTTCGGCGACGCTTGCAACGCAGCCCTGGAATAATCTCCCCAGTGCGCTGCGGTGCTGCTCAAGGACGATGCAGGCCGCAGCGCAGACCAGACGCGCGCCCGTTTCAGATCTCGGTGCGCACCAGCCCCAGCCGCACGGCTTCAATGGTCGCCTCGGAGCGATTGTTGACATTGAGCTTGCGATAAATCGATTTGACGTAGCCTGCGGCGGTGTTTGCCGTGACCTGCATGTGCGCGGCTACCTCGCTGACCTTCCAGCCTTTGGCCACCAGTGTCAGCGTTTCTTTCTCCCGCGGGCTGAGCCGCACCGCCGGTTCATGGCTTGCAGCCGGCTCTGCAAACACCGCCATCAAACGCCTGGCGATGGTTGGTGACAACGGCGGTTCACCCTCAACAATCCCCTTGAGCGCGGCACTCAGCTTGTGCGCCGGCTGATCCTTGAGCAGATAACCCTGGGCGCCGGCGCGCAAGGCCGGAAACACATGATGATCATCGGTGTAGATCGTGGTGACAATGCGCAGGCAGTCCGGCTGCTCTGCGGCCAGCAACTGAATCAGATCCAGACCGCTGCCATCCGGCAGCCCCAGATCAAGCAAGGCCAGATCGAAACGCGACTGACCAATCAGGCTGCGCCCCTGAGCCAGGGTGTCGGCCAGGCTGACCTGCATGTGCGGAAAAGTATCGTTGACGCGGTCGAGCAACCAGCTGGCCGTGGCCGGTTGATCCTCGACGATCAGCGCATTGTTGAGGGAATGCTCCATGGCTGAAGTCTATGTCCGCATCGGCCGGCTTGCGAGCCCCGGTTCAGGGGGCATGAGGCAACGGAAATTCGAGCACGATCTTGGTGCCACCCTGGGTACCTTCGGTCCAGTTGACCTGGCCGTGCAGTTCCTGAGCGCGCGAACGGATATTTCCAACCCCCGCGCCGCTGCTGCCGCTGGCATCGGTGTGCGGCAGTGGCCCGTCATCGGTGTAATCGAGCAGCAAATGTTCACCTGCGCAGCGCGCGCGTATGCGCAATTGCTGTGCCCCGCCGTGGCGCAAGGCATTGGTTACCGCTTCGCGTGAAATACGAAACAGATGCAGGGCCTCGCTTTCGCTCAGCGCCGGATCCGGCACATCGCTACCGATGTCCCAAAGCAAGCGGCTGCCGGCGATATCAAGACGCTGTTCGGTTTCCTCGCGAATCTGCCCAAGCACCTGATGCAGGCTGGCACTGATGCGGTGACCGCGGCTCACCACATCACGCAGATCCTGCATGATTTCCCGCACCAGATCAGCCTGTGCGGTATCGCCCAACGAGTGCAACAAGGTCAACAGCTTGCTGCCGATATCATCATGAATGTCCCGGTAAATGCGCTGCCGCTCGGCTTCGGCGGCCTGCTCGAACCCCGGGTTGTGATCGGCCTGCGGTGCGATGATCGATGGCTGATGCGAACTGCGGCGATACAAGCGACGGGCAACGGCCCAGCCGCCTCCCGCGCCCAGCAACACCGCCAGCAGCATGAATAACCCCGAATTCATAGATCACAGTCTCCGTTGGGCGCGCTGTGATAACAGGCACCGGATCGCTCGGCTGGCATGCTACTAGAAAGCCACCGGCTGCTGGACAACAACGCATTCTCCAGACCCTGTGTCTGGCCGCACAGCGCGCGCCATGCGGCTTCGATAGAATCCGTTCAGGCACACACCGCGACAACATTCAGCAATGGAACTGCAATCGAATTTTTCGCCGGCCTGCATTGGCAACTACCGACTCTTGCGCCTGCTCGGTGAAGGCTCTGGCGGACGCGTGTATCAGGCCCATCAGGAGCAACCCGCGCGGGATGTTGCCATCAAGGTCCTCACTACCCAGTCAGGCCTGGCCCGCAAACGCTTTGAGCGTGAAGCCGAACTGCTCGCCGCGCTGGAACACAACAATATCGCGCGGCTGTATGAATCCGGCTCTGGCCTCACTCCGCTGGGTGAAGCGCCGTATCTGGTCATGGAACTGGTGCGTGGCCATGACATCATCCAATACAGCCGCACTAAAGCGCTCAGCGAGCAGCACAAGCTCGAATTGATCGTCAAGATCGCGCGGGCCGTGCATTTCGCACATACCAAAGGCGTCATCCACCGCGACCTCAAGCCCGGCAACATCCTGATCAACGAGCACGGCGAACCCAAGATTCTGGATTTCGGCATCGCCCGGGTGGTCGATCTGGAGCAGGCCGACATGACCCGGGCGGGTGAGGTTCTCGGCACGCTGGCCTACATGAGCCCGGAACAGCTCAACGGCCAGGGCCTGCACGCCGAGGCCAGCAGCGACGTCTATGCGCTGGGCGTGATCACCTATGAATTGCTCGGTGGTGAATCACCCTACCCTGGGCTCAAAGGCGACACCCTGCTGGCCGCACTGGCACGGCTCAATCGCGAACGACCGGTTGCGCTTTCCAGTGTCGCAACGCATACCCATGGCGATCTTGAAACCATCGTCATGAAAGCGATCGCGTTCGAACCCTCGGCGCGCTACGCCTCAGCCGCGGAATTCGCCGCCGATATCGAACGCTATGTGCAAAAGCGCCCGATCGAAGCCCGCCCACCGACACTGGGTTACACCCTGAGCCTGTTTGCCCGGCGCCACAAGGCCGCGACCGCAGCGGCGGGCATCGTGGTGTTCGCCCTGCTGGCTGCAGTTTCAGTATCGCTGCGCTTCGCCTACGCAGAGAAGCACGCTCGCGCGGTGGCCGAACAACGCGCCGAACAACGTGAAGCGGTCAATCAATTCCTCATCGGGATGCTCACCGCAGCCGACCCTGAACACGCGCTGGGTGAACGCATTACCGTATTGCACGTACTCGACGTGGCGCGAGCGGAGCTTTCTGGTCGCGCCGATCTGCCTATTACCAGCCGCTTCCAACTGCATCGCACGCTGGGTAATACCTATGTCGCGCTGGGTCGGGCTGAGGACGGCCTGGCCCTGCTCAAGGCTGCCGAGCAGATGGACACGATCGCCCACGACCCACAGCTGGCGATTGAAATCGGAGAGGCTCTGACCGCAAATGGGCAGGAGCAGCAAGCTCTGGACTGGCTTGACGCCCAGACGCCAGGCCCGGGTGAAACCAGCCTGACACGACTGCGCCTCGACGTGGCGCGCGCTGACGCGCTGCTGTTGCTGGGACGCTTTCCCGAAGCCGAAAGCCTGCTCGCCAAATTGAACGAGCAGGCGCGCAATAGCCTGACTCCGCACAATGAACTGGCCCTGCGAATTCTCAGTGCCTATGGACAGGCTTTGCAGCAGCAAGGCAAGTACAAGCAGGCGTTACCCGTGGCGCAAAGTGCTGTCGATCGCATGCTCGAACAATGGGGCGCCGACCACCCGCGCACCAGCAATGCCGAAGAAGTGGTCGCCAACATCTATCAGCAAAGTGGCGATATGCAGCACGCCCTTGAGCTGTACCAGAAGGTGGCTCAAACGCGTCAGCGCGTGCTCGGCCCAAATCACCCACACAGCCTGGCGATACTGAGTTCAGTTGCCAGTACGCTGGCCTTGCTGGACCGTGCCAGCGAAGGCCTTGAGCCGGCCCGCCAGGCTTACACGGGCATACGTCAGCAGCTTGGTGAAGATGCCGAACTGAGTCGTGCGGTGGCCAGTCTGTACGCCTATGTCGCGGCCACGGCCGGCGAACGTGAAACTTCTGCCCGCATCAACCTTGCACTGATCGCCCAGGCCGAACGCAAACCTGACGGCCCTGCGGTCAATGATCTGATCGAGTACAACAATCTGGGCAACGATTACCGGGTGCTCAATCGACTCGATGATGCGGCCAGCACCTATGCACGCTTGATCGAACTGGCTGAAGGCATTCTCGAACCGGAGCATCTGCATCTGGCCCTGTATCGCGGCAACTATGCCGAGGTTCTGCGCCGCCGCGGAGAATTTTCAGCCGCGCTGGTGCAGCTTGATCAGGCCATGCCGGTCATTACCCAGGCGCTGGGCCCGGATCATCCACGCGTTGCAACGTTCCAGCATCGGCGTGACAAGGCCGCCAGGGCCGATAGCAGTGCCTGATTAAAGACCCGTGAATTAAGCGTCAGCCTGCAACTCGCCAACCGGCTCGGTGCGCTGTTCATCGTCACCCGGCAAATGCGACGGCCAGGCCACCAGAATGGCATTGACCACCGTGGCCAGAGGAATCGCGAAAAACACGCCCCAGAAGCCCCAGATGCCGCCAAAGAACAGCACTGAGGCAATGATCGCAACCGGATGCAGGTTGACTGCTTCGGAAAACAGCAGCGGCACCAGCACATTGCCATCAAGTGCCTGGATCGTGCCGTAGAGGAAGAATATCCAGGCGAAATCGCTGCCAAAACCCCACTGGGCATAGGCCACCATCATGATCGGCGCGGTCACGACCAAGGCGCCGAGATACGGCACCAGTACCGACACCCCGACCAGTGCGGCAAGCAAGGCTGCATAGTTAAGATCACGCCAAACAAAGATGGCAAAGCTGACCACGCCAACGATGACGATCTCGACAAACTTGCCACGCACGTAATTGGCCAACTGACGATCAACGTCACTCCAGACCCGGCGAATCAGGCCGATTTCGGTGGGCATGAATTGATTGGCCCACTGCACGATGCGGCTTTTGTCCTTGAGCAGGAAAAACACCAGCAGCGGAACCAGCACCAGATATACGGCGAAATACATCACGCCTACGCCGACCACCCAGGAGCGCGCAAACAGCACATTGCGGAACTCGCCAACCCCGCGGGTCATGGACATCACCACTTCATCGACCTGAGCCGAGGTAAAGACCTGGGGGTAGCGCTCCGGCAGGGTCTGCAAAAATTCGCGGGTGTTGGCGATGATCAAGGGAATTTCCTGAATCACCTGGCCGGCCTGACGCATGATCAACGGCACAAAGGCAAAAACAAGAATCATGACCGCGGCGACAAACGTCGACCACACGATCATGGTCGCAACCCAGCGCGAGCAGTGATTGCGCTCAAGTATCGCAACCGGGCCTTCGAGCAGATAGGCAAACACAATCGCCGCGAGTAGCGGCGACAATATGGTGCCAAACCAGGTGATGGTGAGCAGCGCAACAGCCAGAACCACCGCCAAACTGACGATCTGAGGGTTCGCAAGGTGACGGCGAAACCAGCTTCGTACTACATCCATGAACTTTACAACCGCAAGACTGTTCTAAACTGTTCTTAAACGACTGATCAGGCCAGTGCAGCCACGATGCAATCACTTCCCTGCCCGCAACGCCTTCATGCTACGCGATTTTCTGCCATGCAGCGCATTCTCGCGGTAATCCTGGCCATTACCCTCGGCAGCAGCCACGCTGCGACCGAAATCGATGTGCCCTATATCGGTGAACCGGCCGACCGCAGCCTGTCTCCGCTGGAGGAACAGCGCCTTGGCAGCGAGGTCATGCGCCAATTGCTGACCCACCAGTATGTGCTGGAGGACTCGCAGGTTGAGGACTACATCGTCGAGCTTGGCCAAGCGTTGCTCAAGCATACCAATGACCAGCAAATCGGCTTCAAGTTCTTCGCCGTCAGCGATGCGGCGATCAACGCCTTCGCCATGCCGGGTGGCTACATCGGCATCAACGCCGGTCTGCTCATGGCCAGCGATAGCGAAAGCGAGCTGGCCGGGGTCATGGCGCACGAAATCGCGCATGTGACCCAACGCCATATTGCCCGCAGCATGGATGACACACGTGGCTGGGACATTGCATCAACCGCACTGCTGCTCGCCGCGCTCATCGCCGGCGCCCACGACCCCGAACTGGCACAGGCGGCCCTGGGTATTGGCATGTCTGCGGCGATTCAAAAGCAGATTAATTTCACCCGCGCCAACGAACTGGAAGCCGATCGCCTGGGCATCAAAACCCTGTCTGCCGCAGGCTTTGACCCTCAGGGCATGGCCAGTTTCTTCCATCGCCTGTCACAGAAGTCACAGCTCTACGGCGAAGGCGTTCCGGAAATTCTGCGCACTCACCCGGTCAACACCACCCGCATATCCGAAGCCCAGGCACGGGCAGCTTCACTGCCCAGCGACGGGCATGATTCGAGCCTGCAATATGCCTTGATGAAAGCGCGTGCCCGGGTGCTCATGACCGAGCTTTCGAGCGACGCTGTGCGCTATTTTCAGGCCACCAAAGATGCCGACCCCAGTCCGGCCAACCGCTACGGCCTGGCCTTGGCCTTGCGCCGCGCCCGCGCCTTCGAGCAAAGCGAAGCGCTGCTGCAGGCGCTGCTCAAGGAACGTCCTGACGAGGTCACCTACAAGATCGCAATGGGCGAGCTTGAGCTGTATCGCGGCGACTACCCGGCAGCGATCAACCAATTGCGTGCGGCACGCAAGGCGCACCAGAAAAACCGCACGGTGCTGCTGCTGCTGACCGACGCCCTGATACGCAATGCTCAGCCGCAGCAAGCTCGCCAACTGATACTGGAAACCGACCTCATCAACCGCGGCGATTCCGAGGCTTTCCGTCTGCTTTCCCTGGCCGCGCGCGAAATGGACCAACCGGCCGAGGCGCACTTTCAGATGTCTGCCTACTCGCACAGCCGTGGTGACTATGTTGATGCCATTCGCCAGTTACAAAACGGCTTGCGCGTGAGGGAGCTGGATGAACATGACCGTAAACGCCTGCAAGGCCGCTTGAACGAATATCTCGCCCAGCTGCCTGACTCCGAGCGCAAACGCGCCGAAAGTGAAGCGCGCCGGCGCCGCCAGGGCAATTAAGATTCAGTTCTTTTCGGTTTCGTCGATCGAATCGGTCGTGGTCGATCCCGCTTCAGGTTGAGCGGTGGCTTGTGGCTCTTCGGCAATTTGCTCTTCACTGGTTTCAACCCCCAGTCGAAACGCTGCAAAACCGGGCATCACAAATTGATTCAGCGCCTTGCCCAAGACCCGCCCGCGCAGCGGCGCAACCACGTCCGTGCGCACGTTACTCAACGGATCGGTGACCGTCCCCAGGATATCGCCAGCATCCACCACATCGCCAAGTTGCGTGTCGGTGAAGAAGATGCCGCCACGCTCCGCGCGCACCCATTGTGATTCGTAGAACACCGGTTGCGGATTGCGCCAGACGAATTTCTTGGGGGTCATGTCCAGCGCGCTCATCAGCGACTCCACACCCTTGACGCCCTGCTCCACATCCTCGGTCTGCAAGCGCTCGGGCTCCCCGGCCTCCAGGGTGACAGACGGAATGCCGGCCAGCGCAGCGGAGCGGCGCAAGGTCCCTTCGGCACCGGACGAATGCAACACCGCAATCGCCCCAAAGCCTTTGGTCATTTCGACAATGGCATGGTCGCTGAGGTCAGCACGCAGCTGCGGCAGGTTGGTGCGGGCAAACGAGCCGGTGTGCAGATCCACCAGTTGATCGCAATGGCGGATGATGCGCTGGAAAAAATCATGGGCGATACGCGAGGCCAGACTGCCCTCCGGATCACCCGGGAAATAACGGTTGAGATCACGCCGGTCCGGTAGATAGCGGGAGCCACGCAAAAATCCGGGAATGTTGACGATCGGCACACCGATGACCGTGCCCTTGAGCGTGCTCACATCAATGCCGTGCATAACCCGCCGGACGATTTCAATGCCGTTGAGTTCATCGCCATGCACTGCCGCGGTCAGGCACAGCACCGGGCCGGGTTCAGCGCCGTGAGCGACCTGTACCGGGGCCGATGCATCAAGCTCCCCGAAACCATAGCGCGCTTTCCAGGTCAGACGTTGTGATTGCCCCCGCACCAGCGTGCTGCCCAACAGGGAAAACGCATGTGGTGTCGCGCTTGGGCTGGGGCTTGGCGTATCACTTGGGGTCGCTTGTGGCGATGGCGTGGGGCTTGCTGTCGCCGTCGGCTTTGGGGTGATGACCGGGGTCATGGCCGGCCACGATTCAGGCTCCGGAGTTTGGGCCTGCAGGGACGACGTTAATATCACCAATCCAGCTGCGAGCACGCCCTGACGAATACGTGACAACTCCACTTTCTTCACAAACAAACCTTAAAAAAATGAGACACTTGTCGCCTAGGTATCGTAATCGCGCCCGCGCTCAAATGCATCCGGCGCGGACACGACCGGGCGTCAACTCCGGAAATTCAGACCACAGGAAAGACAAGATGCTCCCAAGCCGGCTAACCCCTGCTTTCATTGTTTTCGTTGCGATGTTGCACATCCCGACAAGCTGGGCGAACGATGACGCCTACGCCAATCGCACAGTGGCGGGCTGGGTCGAACGCGTCAAGCTCGCGCCGTGGGGCGACACCGTCAAGGCCAAACTCGACACAGGCGCCAAAACCTCGTCAATCAATGCCCTGGACATCGAACGCTTTGAGCGCGATGGCGAAGACTGGGTGCGCTTTAACCTCAGCTACGAGACCGTTTCCAACAAGCAAAAGAAGCGCTCTGTAGAGCGCCCTGTCGAACGCAATATCCTGATCAAGGAACACGACCGGGAAAACGACCGCCGCGCCGTGGTCATGCTGAGCTTCTGCTTCGCCGGCCAGATTCACAGCACCCAGTTCAGCTTGGTCGACCGCAGCAAGTTTATTTATCCGGTTCTACTCGGGCGGCGCTTTCTGGAATCAGCCACCTTGATTGATCCCAGCGCTACATTCATTACCCAACCCAGTTGCAGTGCAGACCAGCTTGAGGGCGCCGCACAATGAAGGCATCACGTGTGTGGCTACTCGCCGCTCTACTCGCCTGCGCAGGCATCGGCCTGTGCGTGTACAAGTGGAAAATTCTGCACATACCGATTTCACCGGGCTCACACACCGCGGTGTGGACAGTCGAGGCGCGGGCCAGCTTCCAAGGCCACGGCAAAATCAAGGCCCAGCTTGAACTGCCCGCCTCTACGCCGGGCTATGAAGTTCTCGACGAGAATTTCGTATCACGCGATTTCGGCCTTGTTATAGAAGAAAGCGCCAAGCAACGTCAGGCCCTGTGGTCGATTCGCCGTGCTACCGGCCCGCAGACCCTGTATTACCGCCTCAGTGTCAATCCGCTGGCGCCGGTCAAGGCGCGGGCTGGAGAATTCCCCGGCTACCCAAGCAAACCGGACTATCCGGAGCTTTACCGCACGGCCATCGAAGCGTTGCTCAGCAACGTGCGTGCGCAATCTGCGGACATCGGATCGTTCACCCGCCAGCTCATCCACAAGCTGAATACCGATCAAAGCGACCCCACGGTGGCGCTGCTGCGTAACGAATCCGGCCCAGGCGGTGCAGACTGGGTCCGTCAGCTGATCCATGTCCTGGCTGGCGCGCGCATCCCTGCACGCATCGTATGGGGACTGGAGTTGCGCCACGGTGCGTTGGATGCACGTTTGCATCCATGGCTGGAAGTCCACAACGAACAAGAGTGGTTGCCGTTCAATCCGATCACCGGTGAGCAGGGCTATCCGGATAACTTCCTGCTATGGAAATCCGGCGCGCAACCGGCGCTTAGCGTTGAAGGCGGCGAGCTCCCGGATCTGCGCTTCTCGATCCGCCGCGGGCTCAAGGAGACCCTGCAACTGGCCCGCCACTCCGATTCGAATCTGGTTTCGTTCTCACTCCTCGGCCTGCCGCTTTACGTGCAGAACGTCTACACCATTCTTCTGATGGTGCCGCTGGGCGCGTTCCTGGTCGTCATACTGCGCAACCTGATCGGGGTCAAAACCTTTGGCACGTTCATGCCGGTGCTGATCGCCATGTCCTTCCGTGAAACCCAGCTGCTGTGGGGCGTGACCCTGTTCACGGTCCTGGTCGCACTGGGTCTGGCGCTGCGCTTTGTGCTCGAGCACCTCAAACTATTGCTGGTCCCTCGTCTGGCTGCAGTCCTCATCATCGTGATTCTGCTGATGTTGGGAATCAGCATCGCAAGCTATCGTCTGGGCTTTGATCACGGTCTGTCTGTGGCGCTGTTCCCGATGGTGATTCTGGCCATGACGATCGAACGCATGTCCATCGTGTGGGAGGAGCACGGCGCCTACGAAGCCGTGATTCAGGGCTTCGGCAGTCTGGTCGTGGCGATCATGGCCTATCTGGTCATGAATATTGGCCAACTCCAGTACATGGTTGGCCTGTTCCCTGAACTGCTGCTGGTGGTGCTTGCTGCCACGCTGCTGATGGGCCGCTACACCGGCTACCGCCTGACCGAGCTGTGGCGCTTTCGCTCAGTGTGGATGAAACCATGAGGTGGCCGTGGCATCGCTTGCACGAGGCCGGCATCATTGGCATGAACGAGCGCAACGGGCTCTACATCGCCGGTTTCAATCCACGTCGGCTGTATCCGCTGGTTGACGACAAACTGCGCACCAAAGAGCTCGCCCTGGACGCTGGCATTGCGGTGCCACCGCTGTACCACGAAGTCAGCATCGAGCATGAAATCAACGGGCTGGAGCAGACCCTGCAAGGGCACGAAAGCTTTGTGGTCAAACCTGCCAAAGGTGCCGGTGGCGACGGCATCGTCGTGATCACCGGGCGCCAGGGCAAGGATTTCATCCGCGCCAGTGGCGCGCGCATGAGCTTCGATGACCTGGCCCACCATATCTCCAACATTCTGTCTGGAATGTTCAGCCTCGGCGGGCTGCCCGACCGGGCCATGATCGAATACTGCGTGCAGTTCGATCCGGTGTTCGCCTCGATCAGCTATCAGGGTGTCCCTGACATCCGCACCCTGGTTTTTCGTGGCGTTCCGGTCGCCGCCATGCTGCGACTGCCAACCCGCGCATCAGATGGCAAGGCCAATCTGCATCAGGGCGCCGTCGGCGTAGGCATCGACCTGGCCAGCGGACGCACCCTGCAAGGGGTCATGCACAACGCACCCATCGACCATCACCCGGACACCCTGCACAGTGTCGGCGACTTCACGGTTCCTGGCTGGGATCAGGTTCTGCTGCTCGCAGCCCAGTGCTACGACCTGGCCCGACTCGGCTATCTGGGCGTGGATATCGTGCTCGATCGCGACAAGGGCCCGCTGGTGCTGGAACTCAATGCCCGCCCTGGTCTGGCCATACAACTGGCCAATGGACGTGGTCTGCGCCCGGCCCTGGAGGCCATCAGCGCGCTGAAAAGCATTCCTGAGTCGGCCCAGCAGCGTGTGGAACTGGCCCTGAATCTGTTCGAGAAACCGAAGCCGCCGGTTCAGGCGCCTGGCGAACTGTCCGCGGCAGGTAGCGAGGACGCGCCGTGAACCTGATCCTCAAGCGCTGAATAGGTCATATCCGCAAGCGGGCGCGTGCTGTTCCAGTGCTGGCAACTGGGACACTGCCAGTTCAATTTGCGACCGGTATAGCCACACTGATCACAGCGATAAGTCGGTGACTTCTCAAGCGGCCCGCGCAGCACCTCGGCAAAGCCTTTGAGCAGATTAGCCGCGCTGAGCGGAAGACTCGACCACTCCTGATCCAGCGCAGCGTGCAGACCGACCCAGCTCGGCCGCTGACTCAGCTCATCGAGCAATTCCTGATATTCATCAAGTTGGCCGGGCTTCACTTCAGCCAGCGCCAGTATGCGTGCGACCTGAAGGTGTGGATGCGGGTGACGTTTGTACATCCGCTCGAGCTCACCCAGCCATTGCTCGGTGTCGTGATTGGCCAGATAGGCCACCCGCCACGGATTCAGCACATCGGGGATGAACGCCTCGTGGTGCTCGATCACGGCGCGATAATCCTTGAGCGCCGAGGCGGCCTTGCCTGCGCCCATGCTCTGCTGGGCGCGCGTCAGCAGTGCCCGAACACAATGTGGATCGGCGGAAAAAGCTCGCTTGAGAAACTGCTGCTGCCCACGGGCATCATCACGGCGCTTGGCGCTGTCGGCCAGCTCACACCAGTACTGGGCGATGCGTGGGCCCAGGTCGCGGCCCTGAGCGCTACTCAGCCACTGCGCCGTATCAATCGCCCGCTCCCACTCGCGCTCACGCTCATAGATACGCATCAGGCGGGTCAGGCAATCGCTCAAGAACATGCCCTGATGGGCCAACTCCAGAAAGATTTCTTCGGCCCGATCCAGTACGCCGGCGGCAAGATAGTCACGAGCCAGCTCGAAACGCGCCTGATTGCGATGCAATGGTTTTAAGCGCGGGCGCTGAACCAGATTGTGGTGAATGCGCAAAGCCCGATCGACCTCGCCACGACGGCGAAAAAGACTGCCCAGCGCGAGATGAAGATCGATGGTGCCTTCATCCGCCTCGATCAGACCGATAAAGACTTCAATCGCCTGGTCGGTGTCGTTGTTGACCAGGTGACTCAGACCACGCACGTAGTCCGGGTTGAGGTTGCCGGCCTCAAGTTCCTCGCGTGGACGCGACTGACGAGCAACGAACCAGCCGGTTGCTGCGGCCAACGGCAACAGCAACAGCACCAGTCCGGTGAAATCACCCATCCTTTAGCGGCAACTGACGCAGATTGTTGAGCTCGCTCTCGGCCTTTTCCAGACGTCGGCGCAAACGCAGCGTTTCGGCTCGGCGTGGCAGAGAAACAAGCCAGAACACCAGAGCCATGACCGCGACGGTGGCCGCAACACAGGCCATAACCAGAGCGCCGAGCGACAATTCAGTCTGCCCGGCAAGATAGTTCAACGTGACAGATTGAGGGTTGTGGTAACTGAATGCCGCTCCCAGACAAAAAGTCGCGACGACCAGCAACAAAACGACAATCTTGCGCATCGTTGAATCCTATCCTTCGTTGTTAACCCGTTCGCGCAATTCCTTGCCGGGCTTGAAATGCGGCACACGCTTTGACGGAATCGCTACCGCCTCACCGGTTTTCGGATTACGCCCAGTACGCGCTGGACGATGATGCAATGAAAAACTTCCGAAACCGCGAATCTCGATACGTTCGTTTGCCGACAACGCATCCGAAATCGTATCAAGCAACAGTTTTACACCCAATTCCACATCCTTGTGGGACAGATGTCGCTGGCTCATGGCCAGCCTGTCAATCAATTCTGACTTGGTCATACAAAATTCCCCGATACCCCCACGCAACGGACGCCCGAAACCTTCTCAGCAACGCGGCATAGAGACAGCCCCAAAAGCGAAAGGCCCGGTTGCGAACAACCGAGCCTACCGAAAAATATCTAGAAAATCCAGTGACATAGCCGGGGATTAACCCGGCCATGTCAAAGATCTCGCAATCAGGAATCCTGGTTGCTGATCTGCTGCTTGAGCAGGTCACCCATGGTCGTGGCCACTTCGTCTTCGGAAGACTTGCCATATTCCTTCATGGCCTGATCTTCGTCGTACATTTCCTTGGCCTTGATCGACACACCCAGGGTGCGGTTCTTGCGATCGATGGTCACGATACGCGCCTGGATTTCATCACCAACCGTCAGTTCGGTGCGGGCATCTTCAACACGCTCACGCGCGATGTCAGAGGCACGCAGGAAGCCTTCAACGCCTTCCGCCAGATCCAGCTTGGCAACGCGCTGTTCAACTTCGGTGATCTTGCCGGTAACGATCGAGCCTTTAGGATGCTCGGCGATGAACGAGGTCAGCGGATCGGTCTGCAGCTGCTTGATGCCCAGCGAGATGCGCTCGCGGCCGGCTTCGATAGCCAATACCACGGCTTCGACTTCTTCGCCCTTCTGGAACTGGCGCAGTGCGTCTTCGCCGTCCACATCCCAGGCCACGTCGGAGGCATGCACCAGACCGTCGATACCACCGTCCAGACCAATGAACACGCCGAAGTCGGTGATCGACTTGATGGTGCCGGCAACGCGGTCGCCCTTCTGATGGTTCTGGGCGAACTCTTCCCACGGGTTCGGCACACACTGCTTCATGCCCAGGGAGATACGACGACGCTCTTCGTCGATGTCCAGGATCATGACTTCGACTTCCTGGCCAACGTGAACCGTCTTGTTCGGGTTGCAGTTCTTGTTGGTCCAGTCCATTTCGGAGACGTGAACCAGGCCTTCAACACCATCTTCGATTTCAACGAAGGAACCGTAATCGGTGATGTTGGTGACCTTGCCGAACATGCGGGTGCTTTCCGGGTAGCGGCGTGCAATGTCGATCCACGGATCGTCGCCCAGCTGCTTCAGGCCGAGCGAAACGCGCATGCGCTCGCGATCAAACTTGAGGACCTTGACTTCAACTTCCTGGCCCACTTCGATCACTTCGGAAGGATCTTTGACGCGCTTCCAGGACATGTCGGTGATGTGCAGCAGACCATCGATACCGCCCAGATCAACGAACGCACCGTAATCGACCAGGTTCTTGACCACACCGGTCAGAACCACGCCTTCCTGCAGGCGCTCGAGCAGCATTTCGCGCTCTTGACTGTATTCGGCTTCGAGCACTTCGCGACGCGAAACAACTACGTTGTTGCGCAGACGATCGAGCTTGATCACCTTGAATTCAAGCGGCTTGCCTTCCAGGTAAGAGGTGTCGCGCACCGGACGGATATCGACCAGCGAGCCCGGCAAGAATGCACGAACGCGATCGACGTCGACGGTGTAACCACCTTTGACCTTGCCCGAGATCGTACCGATAACGATCTGCTTTTCTTCGTGGGCTTTGTTGAGGCGGTCCCAGGTGCGGATGCGTTCCGCTTTGTCCTTGGAGAGTTTTGTTTCGCCGAAACCGTCTTCAACGGCTTCCAGCGCAACTTCAACATCGTCGCCCGGCTGGATTTCAACCTCACCATTGAGGTTTTTAAACTCATCCAGGGGAATAACACCCTCGGATTTGAGACCGGCGTCAACAATCACGACGTCGGGTTTAATTTCCAGCACGGTGGCGTGGACGATGGCGCCAGGCTGCATGCTCTGGCCGGCTAATAAACTCGCTTCAAAGAGTTCGGCGAAACTTTCAGACATTATAGAGGGTCAATCCAAACAATGATTCAAGGCCACATCGATCCATGATGCGACGGTCAAAAATAATAAATCCGCCGTCCGTGGCGGATTTGCGTAAATCTCTCCGGGCTTTTCAGTCCGTGGACGACGTTATTCGATCAGGTTTTTCACCCTCGCCCATTGCATGACCTTGTCCAGAACTTCAGCGGCATTTAGCCCGCTGCTGTCGAGAACTCGCGCATCCTGCGCAGGTCTCAATGGAGCGATAGGACGTTCCCGATCGCGCCGATCCCGTTCACAAATTTCACGGAAAATCTTTTCAAATATAGCGCTTTTACCAGCATCCCGCAATTCTTTTTCACGGCGCCGTGCCCGCACCTCTGCGCTGGCATCCAAAAACACTTTCAAGGGGGCATCCGGAAACACCACCGTGCCCATGTCCCGCCCATCGGCAATCAGTCCCGGCGCCTGGGCAAAATCACGCTGACGCTCCAGCAAGGCTTGGCGTACATCGTCACGCAGGGCGACTTTCGAGGCCATCTCACCCACCTCTTCGGTGCGAATGCGCGCGGCGACGGGCGCGCCGGCCAGATAGACCTCGTTGCTCTCGACCGCAAAACTCACATCCAGTTCGCGCGCCAGTGATGCGGCCTGTTCTGCGGGGACATTCAGCTGATGCGCGCGCAAGCCCAGCAAGCGATACAGCGCGCCGGAATCGAGATAATGCCAACCCAGTGTGCGGGCCAATGCACGACACAACGTGCCCTTGCCTGCGCCGCCCGGCCCATCCACGCAAATCACCGGCACACTCACGCCAAAGGCTCCACCCGCATACCGGCCTTTTCGGCACACTGCAAAAAGCCAGGAAACGATGTCGCCACATTGGCGCAGTCACGCAAAATGATGGGTTCAATGCTGCGCTGGGCAGCGACTGCAAACGACATGGCAATGCGGTGATCGCCATGGCTTAAGATTTCTCCACCACGGATCTGCCCACCAACAATGCGAATACCGTCAGTGCGCGGCTCGGCCTCGATACCTACGGCTTTGAGGCCATCGGCCATGGTCGCGACCCGGTCACTTTCCTTGACCCGCAACTCCTCGGCACCACTGACCACGGTTTCGCCTGCAGCGCAGGCCGCGGCGATAAACAGCACCGGCAACTCATCAATCGCCAGAGCCACAAGATCAGCGTCGATCTCGATCCCGTTGAGCGGCGCGCCGGTCACGCTGACCGTGGCAACCGGTTCGCCCATGCTTTCGCGCTGATCGCGAATCTCGACCTGCGCGCCCATACGCCGCAAGACTTCAAGCACTCCGATTCGGGTCGGATTGATGCCCACGTTCTCGATGGTGATCGTCGCGCCCGGCTGTATCGCCGCCGCCACGAAAAAGAATGCGGCCGATGACAGGTCACCAGGCACTTCGATGTCGCTGGCACGCAAGCGGCCACCGCCCTGCAGCGACACGCTTGGACCGTCCTGGTCCAGCGCGTAACCAAAGCCACGCAGCATGCGTTCGGTGTGATCGCGCGTCACCTTGGGCTCGCTGACCGCGGTGCGGCCTTCGGCATACAGCCCGGCCAGCAGCACGGCGGATTTGACCTGGGCGCTGGCCATGGGCATCGCGTAGTTCAATGCTCGCAGCTGGCTGGCGGCATGGATGGTCAACGGCGCGGTGCCAGCCTCGGTGGTGCTGAAGCATGCGCCCATCTGGCTCAAGGGGTCGGTCACCCGGCGCATCGGGCGCTTGCTCAGCGAGGCATCACCGGTCAGGGTCAGCTCGAAGCCCTGCCCGGCCAGCAAGCCGCAAAACAGCCGCATCGAGGTGCCGGAATTGCCCAGATCCAGCGGAACCTGAGGCTTGCGCAAGCCATGCATGCCCACACCATGGACCCGCAAATGGCGCTCGCCCAGGGTGTCGATCCGCACCCCCATGGCCTGCATGGCTGCAGCCGTGGCCCGGCAATCGGCGCCGGTGAGGAAATTGGTGATTTCACAAACCCCATCGGCAAGCGCGCTGAACATCACCGCACGATGCGATATCGATTTGTCACCGGGCACCTGCAGGCGCCCGCCGACTGCACCACCCGGTCGGGCGATCCAGTCTTCACGTACTGTGCTGCTCATCAGCCGGTCTCCGCCGTGTGTATCCATTGATCTCGCGCGCTTTTGGCCCGCTCGAAGTGAGCCAGCACACGCTCGGCATCGCCAGACGCCAACAGTGCACGCAAGGCCTGCAGATCGGCGATGTAGCGATCGAGACTGTCGGTCACTGCGCCTTGATTGGCCATCATGATGTCGGTCCACATCTGCGGGTTGCTCGATGCGATGCGGGTCAGATCCTTGAGCCCACCGGCGGCAAAGCTGAACACTTCGCGCTGGTCATCCAGCCGGGCCAGGGTCTCGATCAACTGATAGGCGATCACATGCGGCAAATGACTGGTCAACGCCAGGATCTCGTCATGATGCTGAGCACTCATGTAGTGCACCCGCGCACCGACGCTCTCCCACATCGCCTGCACGGCCTGCACCGCCGCCGCACTGGTCTGCGCCTCCGGCGTGAGGATGACCCGGCGATGACGGAACAGATCGGCGATCGCTGCGGCCGGCCCACTTTTTTCGGTGCCGGCGACTGGATGTCCAGGCACGAAATTGTCCGGCAACTGACCGAACACCGCCTTGGCGTCCTCGATCACGCTGAGCTTGCTTGATCCGGCATCGGTCACCACCGCATGCTCTGGCCAGATCGGCTTGAGCGCGGCAAACACATCGCGATACGCACCCATCGGAACCGCCAGCACGATCATGTCGGCACCGGCAATGGCCTGTGCCATATCGGTGCTGCCGTCATCGATCAGTTCGAGGTAACGCGCCGTGTCCAGTGTTTCCTGGCGTCGCGCACAGGCGGTCACCCGCTCAACCTGACCAACCGTGCGCAGACCGGCAGCCAGCGACCCACCAATCAGGCCTATGCCGATCAGACTGAGTTGCTTCACGCCTGCAGGACCGTACGCAAGGCCTCGACGCAGCGCAGGTTTTCATCCGGCGTACCGATGGTGATGCGCAGATGCTCGGGCATCCTGTAGCCGGCCAGCGGCCGCACGATCACACCCTGTCGCAGCAGTGCGTCATAGATCGGCTGGGCGGTGCGGGCAAACCCGACGCAGACAAAATTGGCCTGACTGGGCAGTACGCTCAGCCCTAAGGCCGGTAACTGCTCGTGAAAATAGCCCATGCCTTCATCGTTGAGTGCAACCGATGCCGCGACATGTGCTTGGTCTTGCCAGGCCGCCTCAGCAGCCGCCAAGGCCAGTGCGTTGTTGTTGAACGGCTGGCGCACGCGATTCAGCAAATCCGCCACAACCGGGCTCGACAGCGCATAGCCAATACGCAAAGCAGCAAGCCCATAAACCTTGGAAAATGTGCGTGTTACGACCAGATTCTCATGTGCCTTCAGCAATCCCAGTGCATCGGGTCGCTGACTCTGATCCTGGTACTCGCAATAGGCCTCATCCAGCACAACCAGGACCTGCTTGGGCACTTGCTCAAGAAAGCGCTCGATCGCGGCAGGGTCGACCCAGGTGCCGGTCGGATTGTTGGGGTTGGCAATGAACACGATGCCGGTGTTGTCGTCGATATGATCGACAAACGCATCCAGATCATGGCCATAAGCCTGTTCGGCGTCTGCAGGCAGCGCCGGCACCTCGCGCAGCTGTGCACCAACCGCCAGCGTGGCCAGCGGATACACCGCGAACGCATGGGCCGAACACACCGCATTGCGACCTGGCCCCAGAAACACCCGCGCCATCAGCTCGAGCACATCATTGGAACCATTGCCCAGCGTAATCTGGCCAGTGTGCACACCCAGCGCTCCAGCCAGCGCGTTCTTCAGACGAAAGCCGCTGCCATCCGGGTAACGCGCCAGATCATCGCTGGCCGCGCTGATAGCGTGGCTTACTGCCGCGCTCGGCCCCAGCGGGTTTTCATTCGAGGCCAGCTTGATGACGTCCGAAATGCCCAGCTCACGTTCCAGCTCTTCAACCGGCTTGCCCGGCTCGTAGGGCCGCAATTTCTGCACGCCCGCGCCAGCCAGCGCCACGTAATCGACTTCACTCATGCGCGCACTCAAACGACCGCTTTGGGATAGGAACCCAGGAATTTGTAAAACGCCGCATTGACCTGCATGCCTTCCAGCACCTGGCCAATTGCTGGTGTCTGGGCATGCCCTTCAATATCGACAAAGAAATTGTAATCCCACTGCGCGCGCCGTGAGGGCCGCGACTCAATCCGGGTCAGATTCACACCGGCATCGGAAAATGGCCGCAGCAGGTCATACAAGGCACCGGGCTTGTTGTGCGACGACAACAATATGGAGGTCATGTCATTGCCGCTGGGCGGCACGATCTGTCGCCCAACCACCAGAAAACGGGTGGTGTTGTCCGGCTCATCCTCGATATTGGCAGCGATGATGTTCAACCCATAGCGCTCAGCCGCCGGTTTTCCGGCAATCGCGGCCGCATTGGATTCGGCGGCCATGCGCGCGCCCTCGCCATTGCTCGCCACAGTGATGCGTTCGGCCTTGGGCAATTTGCGGTCAAGCCACTGGCGACACTGCGCAAACGATTGCGAATGGGCAAAGATTTCAGTGACCTCGCTCAGGTCGCCGTCCTTCTTCAGCAGGTGATGATGCACCGGCAGCGAAACTTCACCACAGATCAGCAAGCTCGAGGTGGCGAACATGTCGAGCGTGTAATTGACCACACCCTCGGTACTGTTCTCGACCGGAACCACACCATAGTCCGCATTGCCGGCCTCGACATCGCGAAAGATTTCATTGATCGCAGCCAACGGACGGGCTTTCACCGCATTGCCGAAGTGCTTGTACACCGCAGCCTGGGTGTAGGTGCCTTCC